>NZ_JPVQ01000029.1 GCF_000772965.1 Ureibacillus massiliensis 4400831 = CIP 108448 = CCUG 49529
AGAAACGTTTAATTCATTAACGTTTTGTTGTTCAGTTTTCAAGGTTCATATCTCGCTATCTGTTTTTTCAGCGACTTCTCTAATATATCATTTATCTATTAACTCGTCAACACTTTTTTGTTAAAAAGTTATTTCCGAAAAACAAAATGATTTAGATGTTTTATCGACTTATCTTAGCGACGTTGATTATCTTACTATACAAATCATATAGAAGTCAACACTTTTTGGAAAATTAATTTATATTTTATTTTAAATAATCCTTGGACCTTTATAAATCATATTTAGATTCTACAAGTTCTTTATCTACTCTATATAATCGATGTTGTATCAATTCATTTTTCGATTCAACTTGCTCGACTCGAATAAACCCTTTATCGATTAAGTATTCGACAAAAACTTCTAAATCACCTGAGTAAAATTTCAATTCATTATTCGTATGTAATTCTTGAACAGTCCATACATCTTTTTTCAACATCGTCTCTAATATATGCTGGGCACCCTCATGTGTTCTTGAATTTATCATAAATTCAATTGCTAAAAATAAAAGCTCCAATTTCTTTTCTAAGCTTTCTTTACTAAAAACAAGTTCTTCATATAACTTGTAAATTTGTGGTTCAATTTTTTTCACCTGCGACCATACTGTTACCTCAGGATATAAGCCTTTATCAATGACGGAAAGACTTGCTAGATGATGTAATGACTCAATAACGTTACTATATGCATCTAAATAATTTTCTCTATTAAATAATTCCTTCCCTTCAAGCGTACGACGAATTAACTTGGCAAACTGTATACCTGTTTTTATCTTGCGACCAAAGAAGGGGTGTTCCTGAAGCTTAGATCTTAATTTTACTAGATACTCGTTACGATCGAAGAGAATTTTCCCATGAAAAATCCAATCTACCACTCGTTTTTTTGAACCGATAAATAACCATTTATTCAATGTTTCTTCTTTCACAACATGCATAACCATTTTTTGATTTTCGTGCAAATAATGTTTTGTAAAAACAGGCACTTCTGCTTCTCGCACGATAATAAATAGCACTGTATCAAAAGTATCGGTTATATTTTCTGCATCCTCTACCTTTTTAACAATTATGACTCCTAGCGTATCTGGTTGACTTGCACGTTCTTGATAAATGGGACGTAGTATATGTTCCATTAAAAGTCCTCCTATTATAAATAAAAAAGTAAGTTATCAATTCGACATAATAAACGAGATTCCTTCTCAAATGTTTCACATTACTACGATAACGTTCTATGTTATAGTAGAATGGAAAGTTGGGAGGCAGTCAATTATGAAGAAATATACAAGTAAAATAAATAAAATTCGTACTTTTGCACTTTCGCTTATTTTCATTGGATTTGTAATTATGTACGGTGCTATATTCTTCCGTGAAAATCAGGCACTTGTAATTATTTTTATGGTATTAGGCTTAATTTGTATCATTGGTAGTACTGCGGTTTACGCTTGGATTGGATTGCTGTCCACAAGAGCAGTTCAAGTTGTTTGTCCAAATTGCGGAAAACATACGAAAGTACTTGGTCGTGTTGATATGTGTATGTATTGTAATGAACCATTAACTTTAGATCCAACTTTAATTGGTAAAGAGTTTGACCAAAGATATAATACTAAAAAGAATAGATAAAAAACAAAACTAATCCTTTTACTTAATCAGAGGGATTAGTTTTTTATTTACTTATTGAGAGATTAAAATCCTTTAGCTTAAACTTTTGATTCTGTAATTTACCTAACAACTAAGTTATAAACAATGGAAATTTTATAGTCTTTAAAAATCAAAAAACCTAGCGAGCTCTTGCTGCTAGGTTAATTTGCTTTTCTATCTACATTATCAACGCAATCTGGACAAGTGCCATACACTTCAAGACGATGTGAATTCACTTGGAAACCAGTTACATGAGATGCGAATTGCTCCACTTCATTCAATCCTGGATAATGGAAGTCAACGATTTTACCGCAACATTGACAAATCATGTGATAGTGATCATTCGTCACAAAATCAAAACGGCTTGCAGTATCCCCATATGTTAACTCTTTTACTAATCCAGCCTCACGGAATACACGCAAATTGTTGTATACCGTTGCTACACTCATATTAGGGAATTTACCTTCAAGCGATTTATATATTTCATCCGCTGTTGGGTGATTCATTGATTCTATTAAATATTCTAAAATAGCATGACGTTGGGGAGTAATTCTAACACCTGTTGTCTTTAACGTGTCTAGAGCATCCTTTAAATGCATTTCAGACATCGCCATGCACCTCTTTTCTAAAAAATTCTTATCTAATAATTGTTATAATTAGTGTACTTCCTAAAACCGTTGATTGTCAATATTTCCGTGCTTTTTACAAATAATTTACTCTCATTTTCAATAAATATTCATTATTTTTTAAAAAACTTAAGATTTACAAAAAAATTATGTTTTATCCTTAATATCCACGAAGTATGTCCATTTTATTTTCTAAATTCTCATCACCATTTAGCCATTTTCTTAAGCTTGGTTTAAAAATCTCAAAACTTCTTTCTAAATAGCGTGATGAATGACTTGAAAAATGTGGTGAAATCGTTATATTGTCTAATTCCCAAAGTTTGCTCGAGCTTGGTAATGGTTCTTCTTCAAATACATCTAATACAGCATGTAAAATCAATTGCTCTTCCAACGTTTTAATCAGTACATCTGTTGATACAAGATCGCCACGTCCAAAATTTAAGAATATTGTATCCCTACGCATTTGTTTAAAATGCTCATACGTTAGTAAATGTTTAGTTTCAGGAGTACTCGGCAAGATAGAGATCACAATTTCTGCTCTTGGTAATACTGACATTATATCCTTAATTTGATATGTTTCATTCATATAAGGTACGTCGTCTCCGCTACGATTACATCCTATAGTATATACTTCAAAGGCCTGTAATAGTCTTCCGATTTCTTCGCCAATGGCTCCTGGTCCTAGGATTAAAGCAGTACTTCCATTTAATTCAGTAGGACGCGTGTCTTTATTCCATTCCCCTTTTTGCTGATTTTCATAGATGAATGGAAGTACTCGTTTTATAGCTAATATATGAGCTAAAATCGATTCTGCCATTGGCTTTTTATGAATGCCGCGCACATTGGAAACCAAAATCCCTCTGTCATGTATCGCCTGATGTGGCATTTTCTCCACTCCAGCAGAAACGACAAAAATCCATTTTAGATTTTTTGCCAATTCAATTCTTTTTTCATTTAAATCTTCTCCATAAGTTACTAAAACATCTACTCCGCTTAATTCATCTTCCTTCAGTTTTCTATGAAACACAAAGTCTATGTTTGGAAATTCTTCAACGAGAGGCTCACGTAAATCCGGTCTTGGTTCAAATGTAAAATAAATTTTCACTTACTTCTCTCCTCCCTTTATCGTCTCTAGTACTTCATCTATATGATTTTTCACTTTAACTTTTCGCCATTCATTTACAATTACACCTTCTTCATCGATTAAAAATGTAGAACGCTCGATGCCCATATACTCACGACCATACATTTTCTTTAATACCCAAACCCCGTAGGCTTCAGCTACTTGATGGTCGTCATCGACAAGTAATGAAAAAGGTAAACCATATTTTTCAATAAATTTTATATGGCGCTCTGATGAATCACCACTTACTCCTAAAATTACAGCATTTAATTTTTCAAAAGATTCATGGTGATCTCTGAAATCACAAGCTTCTGTAGTACAGCCCGGTGTCATATCTTTTGGATAAAAATAAAGAACAACCTTTTTCCCACGAAAATCGCTTAAAGTCACCTGTTCACCTTTTTCATTTAACAATGTAAAATCTGGTGCTTTTTCATTTAATAAAGTTTGCATATTTATTCCTCCCCTTTCGATTATCGTACAGAACTCTCCTAATAGTTTCAATTTCTTTGCCACTTTTATGTAATTAAGGCTACAATGATATTGAAATATCAATATTGGAGGATTTCTCATGAATCATACAAAATCTGAAAAAGTATATAAAGAAGCGCTCGAACATATCGTAGGTGGTGTAAATAGTCCATCACGTTCTTATAAAGCGGTTGGTGGTGGAGCCCCAGTTGTTATGGAAAGAGGACAAGGAGCCTATTTCTATGATGTTGATGGAAACAGGTACATCGACTATTTAGCTGGTTATGGACCTATCATCACTGGTTTCGGTCATCCACACATTGCACAGGCAATTTCCCATGCAGCACAAACTGGTGTGCTTTTCGGAACACCTACTGAACATGAAGTTGCATTTGCCAAAATGTTAAAAGAAGCTATCCCTTCACTTGATAAAGTACGTTTTACTAATTCAGGTACAGAGGCAGTTATGACCACTGTCCGTGTCGCCCGCGCATTTACAGGTCGTACAAAAATCATCAAATTCGCTGGATGCTATCATGGACACTTTGACCAAGTATTAGTTGCTGCTGGTTCAGGACCTGCAACTCTTGGTTCGCCTGATTCCGCTGGTGTTCCTGTAAACGTTGCTACTGAAGTCATTACAGTTCCTTTTAATAACAAAGAAGAATTCCAACTAGCTATGGATCAATGGGGAACAGAAATTGCAGCCATTTTAATTGAACCAATCGTAGGTAATTTCGGGATGGTTATGCCGAACCCTGGTTTCCTAGAATTCGTTCATGAGCTTGCAAAAGAAAATGGTGCTTTAACAATACACGATGAAGTTATTACAGCATTCCGTTTCCATTACGGTGCCGCACATGATTTACTTGGATTAAAACCAGACTTAACTGCATTTGGTAAAATTATCGGTGGAGGCCTGCCAATCGGAGCATATGGTGGTCGCAAAGAAATTATGGATACTGTTGCACCACTTGGACCAGCATATCAAGCTGGAACAATGGCAGGTAATCCAGCGTCAATGTTAGCCGGTATCGCATGTTTAGAAGTATTAAAACAACCTGGCATATATGAGGAAATGGATCGTCTTGGTGCGATGCTTGAAAAAGGCATTATAGAAACTGCACAAAAACACGGTGTTACTATTACTGTAAATCGTGTTAAAGGCGCTTTAACTGTTTATTTCACAAATGAAAAAGTAGAGAACTACGAACAAGCAAAAAATTCAGATGGTGAAAAGTTTGGTCGCTTCTTTAAGCTAATGCTTGAAAAAGGAATCAATCTTGCTCCATCGAAATACGAAGCTTGGTTCCTAACAACTGAGCATAAAGAAGAAGACATTATTGAAACAATAGAAGCTTGTGATTATGCTTTTTCTCAACTTTCAAAACAATAGAAAGAGAGGGCTGCACATTCTATGCAACTAGGTGCCCGAGTATTAAAAACGGGTGTGGCGATTGTATTTGCATTATTTTTAGCAGAATTAACTAATCTACCATCACCAGTTTTTGCAGGTATTGCTGCAATCTTTGCAATTCAACCATCAATCTATCGTTCCTATTTATCAATCGTGGAACAAATACAAGGAAATTTAATTGGTGCAGGAATTGCTGTTATTTTCGGTTTACTGTTTGGTCATCACATCGTAGCTATAGGTATTGCTGCTATTATTGTGATTGCTTTAATGCGTAAATTTAATCTTGTAAGCTCCTTATCCTTAGCACTTGTAACTCTTGTTGCGATTATGGTTTATGAAGGGGACAGCTTCTTAGAATTTGGTGCGATACGGTTTATTACTGTTATGATTGGTGTATTTGCAGCATTCGTAGTAAATTTAGTATTCCTTCCGCCCCGTTATGAAATTAAACTTTTTACAATGATTGACTCATTACAGGATGATATCATTCGTTGGACACGACTTGCTATCCGAAGTGCAGCGGAACATATATCGACGAAAAATGCACTTTCTAAATTTGAAAAGCGGCTATCTGATGTTGAGAATATGTATGGTTTTTATAAAGAGGAAAGACATTATCGTAAAAGTAAAAGAAGAACTCAAGCACGTAAACTCGTTATTTATCGACAAATGATTACGACAACAAAGAAAAGTATTGAGCTTTTGCAACGTATTCATAAACATGAAAATGAAATGAGTAATTTACCAGAATCATTTCGTTTAGTAATTCAAGAACGGCTTGATTATTTATTAACCTTCCACGAGCAATTATTGTTAAAGTATACTGGAAAGCTGAGGCCAGAGCATTCTCAATTAAATGTAGATGAGGGGCGCTTAAATCGCTCGGAGGTTATTAACGAGATTATCAAGCAAATTACGTTAGGAAAAACTGAAGTAGAAGAGGAAGAATTCTCTTCATTCCATCTATTTTATATTTTTTCAAGAATATTAGACTATGAAGAAAACCTGACTCATTTGGATACACTTATCGTTTCATTCCGTAACTATCACGGACAAGAAAAAAACCCAGATTTAGAAGAAGATTTTTATTAAAAATAGGATGCTTCCATCAACAATTTTGAATTGATGGGGCATCCTTTTACCTTTGTTTACTACTTTAATTTTTCATTTTCGGATCTAGTGCGTCCCTTAACCCGTCTCCCATTAAATTAAATCCAAGAACAGTTAACATAATAGCAAGCCCAGGAAAAATCATTGTCCACGGCGCAGTCATAAGGAATAAACGTGCGTCTGATAACATTTTCCCCCATTCAGGGTTTGGTGCTTCTGCTCCTAATCCTAAAAAGCCCAACGCTGCTGCTTCTATAATTGCCGTCGCAATAGCAAGTGTCCCTTGAACAATAACAGGTGAAAAGGAATTCGGGAGTATATGTCGCCATAATATTCGCGAATCTTTCATCCCAATTGCTTTAGCAGCAACAATATACTCTTCTTCCTTTACACTTAGCACCCTTGACCTTATAAGACGTCCAAAATTCGGCACATTGACAATTGCAATGGCGATTAACGCATTTTGAAGAGACGGACCTAACATGGATACTACTGCAATTGCTAAAAGAATACTTGGGAATGCTAGCATAATATCGAAAACCCTTGAAATAACCGTATCAATCCAACGCCCATAATACCCGGCAACGATGCCAAGGAAACTGCCTACGATTACAGATAGAATAACTGCAAAAAATCCAACTGCCAAAGAAATTCTAGCACCATGAACAATGCGTGAAAAAATATCTCTACCGAAATCATCCGTACCAAACCAATACTCACTCGAAGGTGGCAGAAGCTTTAAACTAAAGTCTTGTTCATTAATACCTTGAGGTACAAAAAAAGGACCTATTAATCCAAGGAGAATGAAAAATATAACGATGCATGTTCCAACAATTGCGACTTTATTTTTCAAAAAGGTTTGCCACGCTTCCTGCCAAGGTCCTTTTACCTTCTCCTTTTTTGTTGTAAGTTCAATAGATTTCGAGACCATTTAAACATCCACCTCCTAGTTATATCGAATGCGCGAATCGATTGCAGAGTATAGGATATCGACAAAGAGGTTAATCATTACAAACATAAAGGCAACAACTAAAATTCCAGATTGAATCACTGGGTAATCACGGAATCCAATTGCTTCGTATATATACCTTCCTATCCCCGGCCAACTAAATATTGTCTCCGTTAGAATGGCTCCACCTAACAATAACCCTGTTTGTAGACCGATTACTGTTAAGATTGGGATAAGTGCATTTTTCAACGCATGCTTATAGACGACTTTGACCATTTTTTGTCCTTTTGCCCTTGCAGTTCGAATATAATCTGAACGCATCACTTCTAACATCGAAGAACGAGTCATACGAGCGATTATTGCCATCGGAATCGTCGCCAGTGCAAGTCCTGGTAAAATTAGGTATTTGATAATTGTTAAAAACTGATCAAAGCGACCTTGAATAAGTGTATCTACTAGATAGAAATGTGTGATTGCTTCTACAGGGGCTCGTACATCCTCACGACCTGAAGTCGGTAACCATCCTAAGTTTATACTGAACGCCCATTGCTCCATTAATCCTAACCAGAAAATAGGCATAGATACCCCAATCAATGCAATAATCATTGCTAAATAATCAAACCATGAATTTTGAAACCATGCTGAAATAATCCCTGCATTCATACCGATAACAACTGCAAGAATCATCGCAAACAAAGCCAATTCAATCGTTGCAGCCAAATATGGCCAAATTTCTGTAACAATAGGTTGTTTTGTACGAAGTGACTCACCTAAATCTCCAGTTAACAAACCTTTTAAATATTCGAAGTATTGAATGTACCAAGGATTATCAAGTCCTAATTGCTTACGGAGTGCTTCTATTAACTCAGCGGAAGCCTGTTGACCTAAAATAACTCTTGCTGGATCTCCTGGAATTGCTCTAATGATTAAAAAAACAATGAATGTCATGCCAAGTAATACTGGTATTAATTGAAGGCATCTTCTCCCTATGTAAGGAAGCATATTCTCCACCTCTCAATTCTTTGGAATGAAGGTGAGGGAAGGCAAGACACCTTCCCTCTATACTTGTAGATATTTGTGATTTATTAATCTTTTATTCTTTTATCTGCTATTGAATTGAAACATTCTTTAAGCTTTCAGATCCTGTAGGGTGTGGGTAATAATCAGTCACACCTTTCTTCCCTGCTAATAATGGTATAGAGTGTGCTAATGGTACCCAAGGCGCTTCTTCAAAGATAATTTCTTGGGCTTGTTTATACAATTCATTACGTACCTCTTCATCAACTTCTGATTGAGCTGATAATAAAAGATCATGTACTTCATCATTAGAATAGTAAGCGTAGTTGTTACTTCCAATATTGTCTTTGTCTAATAATGTGTACAAGAAGTTATCTGCGTCTCCATTATCACCAGTCCATCCTAATAAGAATGCATCAAATTCACCCTTATTAGCTCGATCTAAATAAGTCGCCCAGTCAACACTTTGTATTGAGGAAGGGATACCTACATCTTCTAAGTTCTTTTGGATAGCTTCAGCAATTTTTTGTCCATCTGGCATGTATGGACGTGGAACAGGCATTGCCCAAAGTTCAATTGGCGTGCCATCATATCCAGCTTCAGCTAGTAATTCTTTTGCCTTTTCAGGATTATATTCATATCCAGTAATTTCATCATTATATCCACTAATCGAAGATGGCATTGGGTTTACCGCCACCTCTGCAAGCCCTTCATAAAACGCATCGACGATTGCTTGTTTATCGATTGCATGGTTAACTGCTTGACGAACTAACACATTATCAAATGGCGGACGAGTATTTGTTAACCCTAAATAACCTATATTCATGGATGGACGTTCTATTAATTGTAGGTTTGCATCGCCTTCAATAACAGAAACATCTGATGGATTAATTCCATCTGCTAGGTCAATTTCACCCGCTAATAGTGCATTTAAACGTGCTGAATTTTCAGGTATTGCACGGAAAATAATCGTATCTAATTTTGGTAGGCCCTCTTGCCAGTAATCTTCATTTTTTGCTACCGTAATCGAGTCATTACGTTTCCATTCAACAAATTTAAACGGTCCAGTTCCAACTGGGTTATCACCAAATGCGTCACCTGCAGCTTCAAACGCAGTTGGGGAAGCAATTCCAAATGGACTCATCGCAAGGTTTTTAAGGAATGGCGCTTGAGGACGACTCAATTTAAAGACAACAGTATAGTCATCTTCAGCTGTTACCTCTTCAATAATGTCTTCACCATTTGCTTTAAACATTGAATGGAAGTAATAGAATTTTTCTTCTGCCCCACCCTTCCATCGTTCAATATTTTTCACAACCGCCTCAGCATTAAAATCTGTACCGTCGTGGAACTTGACACCTTCTTCTAATGTAAACGTATAAGTTAATCCGTCTTCACTAACTTCCCATTCTTTAGCTAATCCAGGATGGACAGTTGTATCTTGCTCACCAAATTCAAGTAAAGTTTCAAAAATATTTTCTGTTACTTTAAATGATTCACCATCTGTTACGATAGCTGGGTCAAGTGAAACAGAATCTCCCCCTCGACCAAATACTAATACTTGCGGTACTGATTCATTTGTTTCCTCAGTTTCTTCATTTGTTTGTTCTGTAGTGTCTTCCGGTTCAGTCGATTCACTTCCGTTACATGCTACAAGTAAAAACACAAGACATAGTACTAGCAATAGCCACAAAGAC
Source organism: Ureibacillus massiliensis 4400831 = CIP 108448 = CCUG 49529 (assembly GCF_000772965.1). GTDB lineage: Bacteria > Bacillota > Bacilli > Bacillales_A > Planococcaceae > Ureibacillus > Ureibacillus massiliensis. The sequence goes on from NZ_JPVQ01000029.1 coordinate 10,078, forward strand.
GAAATTTTGTTTTTCATCATTTTCCCCCTTCGGATTTTCAACTTCTTATATGTCATTGCTGCGGTTCATTATATAAATGACACGCAACAGAGTGACCACTTTGAACTTCTACAAATTTAGGGATTTCAATTTTACACTTATCCATTACATATGGACATCTTGAATGAAAAGAACAACCTGTTGGTGGATTTGAAGGACTTGGGATATCCCCTTTTAGGAGTATCTGTTCTCTATTAAACTCAGGATCTGGTATCGGGACTGCAGAAAGTAGTGCCTGTGTATATGGGTGTAACGGTTCTCTATACAGGGATTCACTATCAGCAAGCTCTACCATTCTTCCTAAATACATCACTCCTACTTTGTCAGAGATATGTCTAACAACCCCAAGGTCATGTGATATAAAAATATAAGTTAATCTCAAATCTTCTTGTAGCTTTTGCATTAAATTTAATACTTGGGATTGAATCGAAACATCTAAAGCAGATACTGGTTCATCAGCAATTATTAACTTTGGATTCGTCATTAGAGCACGGGCAATACCAACGCGTTGTCTTTGCCCACCACTAAACTGATGAGGATAACGTTTTGCATGGTGTACACTTAATCCAACAATCTCCAGTAATTCATGCACCTTCCGTTTTCTTTCGACAGAAGACCCTATACCGTGAACAATTAATGGCTCTTCTAGAATTTTCTCAACGGAATGGCGAGGATTTAATGATGCATAAGGATCTTGGAATACCATTTGGATATCCCTTCGAGTATTTCTCATTTCTTTTTTTGATAAGGTGGAGAGCTCTATCCCATCAAATTTTATTGAACCTTCTGTTGGCTCTATTAATCTCATAATTGTTCTTCCTGTTGTAGATTTCCCACAACCAGATTCACCTACAATGCCTAACGTTTCTCCTTCACGAACCTTAAAAGATAGATCATCAACAGCCTTAACATAAGATTTATTTACTGAAAGCACCCCTGTATGAATGGGAAAGTACTTTTTTAAGTTAGCTACTTCCAACAATACTTTCGACATTTGAAAATCCTCCTTTCTCTTCAAGTAAAAAGCATCTTGCTCTATGGCCCTCTTCAGCATTCACTTCATAAAGGGATGGATTTTCATTCGCACAACGTTCCATCGCAAATTCGCAACGAGAGGCAAAGCGGCAACCTACTTCTATTGATCCTGGCTTCGGGACATTTCCCGGAATTGAATACAGTGTGTCTTTTTTATATCGCATATCTGGAACGGACTTGATTAAGCCCAATGTATAAGGATGCTGTGGATTCTTAAAAATCTCATGTACATTTGCTTCTTCGACAATTTGACCTGCGTACATAACAATGACTCGATGACAGGTTTTTGCCACAACCCCTAAATCATGTGTAATTAATAAAACCGCCATCTGCAATCTATCATTTAATTCCTTTATTAATTTCAATATTTGAGCTTGTATTGTTACATCTAAAGCGGTAGTCGGTTCATCAGCAATTAATAATTTCGGATTACATACTAAAGCCATCGCAATCATTACTCTTTGTCTCATACCACCAGATAATTGATGGGGGTAATCCTTCATCAATTCTTCTGGACGAGGTAGGCCGACAAGCTTCATCATTTCAATTGCCTTGGATTTTGCTTCTTTTTTTGACCATTTTTTGTTATGCAACAAAATTGCTTCAATCAATTGATTGCCAATTGTAAAAAGTGGATTTAATGATGTCATTGGTTCTTGGAAAATCATCGCAATATCATTCCCACGAATTTTTCGCATTTTTCTTTCGGAAAGCTTTGTTAAATCCACTTTGTTAAATGAGATTTCACCTGAAGTAATCTTCCCTGGAGGAGATGGAACTAATCCCATAATTGATAATGAGGTGACACTTTTCCCACAACCTGATTCACCAACAATACCAAGAATTTCTCCGTCAAATACTCGGAAATTTATTTTATCAACAGCTGGTACTTTTCCTTCGCTTGTAAAGAAAGTTGTTTCTAGGTCCTTTACTTCTAACAGTACGTTTCGTTCCATTAAATACCTCCTAGAATTGTTTTTATATTAATAAAACTATTTCCAACATCATTTACAGCTGCCTGTCTCTATTAACTTCTAATTTTTATGTTTAAAATTTGTAAATTATTCCTATTTTTATGTAAATCTTCTCGACAAAATTCTATTTTAGTCGAATATACTCGTTATACTTTTTTCTTTAATATAAGAGTCCAATCTTTCATCTATCTATTCGTTATCGAAATTCTTGTCTATTTATTTTTTCTATCTGATCCATACCAGTTTAGTAGTTTCCCATTCACGCCAGTGATTTTTCGCAAAGTTTAAAATAAAAAAGAAATCTAATAGTCAATGAATAACTAATTAGATTTCTTTTCCTAATAAAGTGATTGTATTTAATTTAGTTTCTGTATTTGGAATAGGTCATGATAAATTCCTTGTTTTTGCATTAATGTTTCATGGGTGCCTTCTTCCACTAATTCACCATGATCAATTACAAAGATTTTATCTGCATGAGTTATTGTAGAAAGACGATGCGCAATGATGATTGTTGTTCGATTATGAGCTAGACGTTCAATGGATTCCTGAATAAGTGCTTCACTTTCTAAGTCAAGGGCAGAAGTCGCTTCATCCAATACTAATATAGGTGGATTTTTCAAGAAAACACGAGCAATTGCAACTCGTTGTTTTTGTCCACCGGATAGTTTAACACCCCGTTCCCCGACTTTTGTGTCGTAGCCATTTGGTAGTGACATGATGAAGTCATGGGCATTTGCTGCCTTTGCCGCCTCAATCACTTCCTCATCCGTTGCATCAGGTCTACCCATTAATATATTTCGCTTAACTGTATCACTAAATAGAATGTTATCTTGAAGTACAATTCCGATCTGTTCCCGCAAGGAATGGATATTAACATCAGAAACATTCATTCCATCAATTTTTACTGCACCGCTTGTCACATCATAAAAACGCGGAAGTAAACTTACAATGGTTGATTTCCCTCCACCACTCATCCCAACAAAAGCGGCTGTTTCTCCCGGTTTAATATGAAAGCTAATGTTATTTAAGATGGTATTACCTTCTTTTTCATATTTAAATGTTACTTGATCGAAATCTACTTGCCCTTTTACAGAAGAAATCGGCTTTGCATTCGGCTTATTTTGGACATCATATTCCTCATCCATTAGCTCAAACATACGATCCATCGAAGCGATAGACTGGGTTAAGGTTGTAGATGAATTGATCAATCTTCGCAACGGACTGTAGAGCCGTTCAATATACCCCATAAAAGCAGCCATTGTTCCTACAGATAAATGCCCATTAATAGCTACAAAACCTGCAAAACCAATAACTAAAAGAGGTGCAATGTCTGTAATTGTATTAACTACTGCAAAGGATTTCGCATTCCAAACGGTATGATCTAAGGAACGATCTAAAAATTCGCCATTTTCTTTATCAAAGATTTTTTGCTCATGTTTCTCAAGAGCAAAGCTTTTAATAATACTTATACCGCTAACCCGTTCATGTAAATAGCTTTGAACACCTGCTAACGCCTGTGATCGTTTGCGTGTTAAATCTCTTAGCTTACTGAAAAAGTATTTTACACTTATTGCAAATAACGGTAATGAAATAATGGCTATGATTGTTAGCTGAACGTCCATCGTTAGCATAATTGCGATAACAATCAAGATTGTCGCCATATCTAACCATAAGTTCATTAATCCGATCATTATAAAGTTTTTCGTCTGTTCGACGTCATTTATTACTCTTGAAATAACTTCTCCAGCACGAGTATTGGCGTAATATTTCAAGCTTAATTTTTGCAAATGACCGAACAATTCTTTTCTAATATCAAACAATACTTTGTTCCCAACATGCTGTGCAAAGTATTGACGATAATATTCAATCGGTGGCCGAACGATGAAAAATACAATAATTGTTCCACCTAACCAATAAAATAATTGGGTCATTTTTTCTTCATAAGATAATGACTCCTCTAAAATAATATCGTCAATGACAATCTTAGTTAGGAATGGAATAAATAAAGGAATTGCAAATTTTAATATACCGATTCCAATTGTTAATAAAATTTCCCATCGGTATGGTTTCACAAATCGCATATAGCGTCTTATACTGCCCAAACTACCTGTTCACTTCCTTTGTTTCACCGCACAAATTTTATGTTTTGTGCGGGTAACTAAAAATATACCATAGAAATTGAATGTTTTATTGATTCACCTTTCATAAATCAGATGTTTTTATAGAATAACCGTTACTATCAAGAATAGGCAGGAGCAAAATTTTCATTAACAATCTGGGTTTTACGAGCATTCGAAAGGGTGTCCAGAATCAACAGCCTGGACACCCCATTCTTAGTTATTCATTTTGCATTTCTTTGTTAAATAGATAGCGATTCGTCCAAACTTCGATAAAGTCAGGCGCAAAGGGTCCTCTTCTTTGTTTTATCCAGCTTACTAACTTATTCACATTACGTTTCAATATTTTATCTATTACTTCTGGATAACTCATTTCCTTTTTGTGCTGATCATACTCATCTTCGTCCAGTAATGTATATGTCATATCGGGAAATACTTTAATATCGAGGTCATAATCAATATATTTTATCGCATTATTATCAAATATATAGGGTGAACTCATATTACAGTAGTAGTAAACTCCATCTTCACGTAACATACAAATAATATTGAACCAATGTTCAGCGTGGAAATAGCAAATGGATGGTTCTCTCGTTAACCATGTTCGTCCATCAGATTCCGTAACAAGGGTCCTTTCATTTGCACCGATGAATATATTTCTCGTTCCTTTTAACACCATCGTCTCCTGCCAAACACGATGAATTTTTCCATTATGTTTATAGCTATGTATTTGTATCGTTTCTCCTTCTAACGGTATTGCCATAAAAAAGCCCACCTTTTTCAATTGCTCAAATTAAATAAATAATATCCCAATTATATTATAGCAATGGATTGAGAAAACTTGTAGTTAGAAGAATACAAAAAAAGAAGAAATATCCGATAGCGGAATTTTTTTAAAATAAAAAATTAAGGTATAGACAAGCGTCTATACCTAATTTTATTACTTGAAATTTGATTTGACTAAACGATTAATTGTTATTGTTGTTGTTTTGTCGGTTGTTATTGCGTTGGTTGTTTTGTTGCTTTTGTTTTTGATTTTGAGCTTGTGCAAAATCTTGATCTACTGCAAACTCTTCGTTTTGGTTGTTGTTATTGTTGTTGTTATTGTTGTTGTTTCTGTTATTTTGTTTTGCCATTTCAAATTCACCTCCGTGATAAATATTGTTGACTGTTGAGACGGAGATTATTCGTAGCAAGTGAAAAAAAATCATTTCAGAATATTCAAAATCCTTAACATTGGCACAGACATTGGAAGCTTTGTTATTTCATCAATTGAATAGAAATTAGAGTCTTTTGGAAGCTTTGATGTCTTTTGGACTTGTACTAGGTGACAATCCATTTCCCAAGTTAAATGGGAAAAAACATGCTTAAATTTCAATAATTGATCATTTAAAAAATCCGTGATATTCAAATCATAACTTTTTTGAAAAATTTCATATGATTTTAATATGTTTTCTTTCTCTATTTCAATCATTGGGAATTCCCACATGTTTGCAAGCAATCCTTCGCTTGGTCGCTTTTGCAAAAGATATTTTCCATCTTCATCTATCGCAATGTATATGTCATATTTAATTTTTTTGTTCTTTTGCTTTTTTGATTTAATCGGGAGCTCCTCTGGTTTTCCTTCTTGAAAAGCTAGACAGTATTCTCTGACTGGACATAGTAAACATTTTGGAGAAGTTGGTGTACAAATTTGTGCACCTAAATCCATTAACGCTTGATTGAAGGAGCCAGGATCCTTTTTAAAAATCAATTGTGTTACAGCTTCTTCAAAAACCTTTTTCGTTTTAGGAAGAGCGATGTCTTCTTTTATATGTAGAACTCTACTTAAAACACGCATAACATTGCCATCAACCGCATGTTCAGGCTCATTGTAAGCTATACTTAATATGGCACCAGCTGTATATGGACCGACACCTTTTAATTTTGTAATATCGTGACGATTATTAGGTACTTTGCTATTATATTTTTCAACCACTTCACGTACGCCTGTTTGTAAATTACGGGCTCTTGAATAATAGCCTAGACCTTCCCACATTTTTAAAAGTTCTTCCTGCGGGGCATAGGCTAATGATTCTAGCGTAGGGTATTTATTAATAAAACGGTGGTAATAAGGTATTACAGTATCAACTCGTGTTTGTTGTAACATGACTTCTGAAACCCATATTTTATAAGGATCAGTTGTATGTCTCCATGGTAAATCACGTTTTTCTTTGTAGTACCAGTTAACAAGAGTTGAAGAAAATTCTCTGATATATGGATATTTCACGACATCCTCCTTAGTTTCGATTGATTTTGATGAAAATAGGGTATAATTAATTAAAGAAAATTTATCCATATTAATAAAAGTAATTCCAACCTACCTCCGATTTAAGGAGTTGATACAATTGGACTCAGGCACACATTTGGTAATGGGCGTCGCTTTGGGTGGATTAGCATTAGTAGACCCAGTTGTCGCGAATAATTCAATGACCTTTGGTGCTGTGATGGCAGGTACTCTTCTTGGTTCACAAGCGCCTGATATTGACACTGTATTAAAACTAAGAAATAACGCTGTATATATTCGGCATCATCGTGGTATTACCCATTCAATACCAGCAGTTATTTTATGGCCTTTAGCAATTACTGGTCTATTATCATTAATCGTACCCGATGCAAACGCCTTTCATATATGGCTTTGGGCTTTTTTAGCTGTATTTTTACATGTATTTGTTGATATATTCAATGCATATGGAACACAAGCGTTGCGACCTTTTTCAAAGAAATGGGTAGCTCTCGGTGTCATTAATACATTTGACCCTTTTATCTTTGGTATACATTGTGTCGGCATTGTACTTTGGGTATTTGGAGCAGATTCAGTTATTACTTTTGGGCTGATGTATATCATTATCATCCTTTATTATTTCTCAAGATTTGCAGTGCAGGCTGCAGTAAAACAAGCAGTTCGAAATACGATACAGGATGAGGATTTTGTTATTGTTGCTCCTACTATGCGTTTCTTTAACTGGAGAGTTGCTGCAAAATCTAAAACCCATTATTACGTTGGTAGAGCTTATGGGCGTACAGTGAATATACACGATAAAATTGAAATTCACCCAATACCTAAAACACCGTTAGTGGATAAAGCATTGTCAGACTCAAATTTAGCGGCTTTCCTTTCTTTTTCTCCTCTATATAATTGGGAGATTTCAGAACTACCCAACGGATTGACAGAAGTACGTTTAATCGATTTACGCTATCGTAGTAATGATCGTTATCCTTTTGTCGCAGTCGCGCATGTGGATGAAGAATTAAACATTGTGAATTCCTATACAGGTTGGATATACAGCGAAGATAAACTTCAAAGAAAACTACAAATTGGCTCAAGCTAACAAAATTTTAAGAGTTGCCTTTAATACGGCAACTCTTAATTTTCACCTCTTAATGGGTTTGCTCATCGCTTTCTTCCAAAAATTTCGCATATTTTGGGTTACGCCCTGCAAATTCGTGAATTTTATCTCCATAGCTTTCAATCCATTGACGAATAATTCGTTGTGTGTACTCAAATCCACGGTATGGATATCCAGCTTTCGCATAAGTTGTTTCAAAATCTGACCATAATAGCTCAATCCATGTTTTTGCTTTACCAACTGTTAGATTAGGATTTTTATTTACTAATTCCTGTGTTAGTTCTTCGATGATTCCGTTTACATCCATATTATTTCCCCACTTTCGTCGGTTGTAATAATGCAATCGGTAACGCTTCTTCAAATTGTTCTCCACCGAGTCGATATCCCCATGCAAAACGCCCTTTTAAATATTCCACCTTGAAGAATTCACCTGGCGCACCATCGATACGGTAAATTTCACCTTTTTCAATACTTTTTGGATCCATTAAATAACTAGCCGCCATTATTGCTTTTCTTTCATATACAGCAAATTCATTCACAATACCAAGCTGTTCGGCTTTTCTTGCTTTTTCCTTAAGCTTTGCAATTTCCTCTCTTAGCTCTTGCTCGGACATTTGTGCATAGCTTTTTTCCATTTTATTCGCTCTCCTTTTCTTCGATAAACCCTTCAATCACATCTATCGGAAAACCCTTTTGATATAAAGCTTGTTTTATTTTCATATGCAGTTCATTGCCAGTGAATTTTGCGGAATACTTTTTCCACAGCTTTTCACCTTGCTGCTCGATCATTTGTTGCCAATCTTCATCTTCTCGCTGCAAGTCAATTTGGTCAAGTATTTGATTTATTATATCGAAGGAATACCCTTTTCGCATTAACAGCTCTTGTATTTTTTGCTTTACTTGAGAAGGCGTTTTTTTTGCATTGGATTTAACTGCTTTTCGAGCCAAATCCTTTGCAATTTCCAATTGTTCTTCGTATGTAAATGTATTTAACACTTTTTCTTGCGTTTTTTTATCTATACCTTTTTTTATTAAATCCTGCTTTATTGCCTTAGGACCTTTTTTTGCGGTTTTCTTTTTCGTCTCAAGCAGTGCTTTTGAATAGGTTTCATCATTAAGAAATCCGAGTTTTTCTAACTTTCGTATCGCTTCAATAGTTACTGCTTCTCCAAAACCAATATCAAGCAATTTCTTTTTCACTTCAAATTCACTTCGCATTTGAAAACTTAGAAAATTAAGTGCTCGATTAAAGGCTTTAGCAATTTCATCCTCATATGTAATTTCATCAATTTCAAATTGGTCGAGTACTTTTCCTTTTGTTAAGCCAAACTTTATAAGTGTCGACTCATCAACTGCAAAGGCATATTGATCATTCAAATAAATATTATATCGTTCAGGATTATTTTTTTGACGTGCTATTTTTGATATGGCTTGCATCAGACTCGCTCCTTCTAATGCTAGTATACATTGTTTTTTAAGTTGTTTCATTTGGGAAACATTTTCATATTTTTTATATTTCAATAATGTTTCTTATTCAATTTGCATAATGAAAGCCTATTAGCACATTCTAAATTAGACAAAGGAGGCTTTACTTTCATGTGGAAACATCACATTTTAGGTAGTATGTTAGTCGCCATTGTAGTTGCTTTGGCTTTTACATTCGCTCCATCAAATACTGCATACGCGAAAACTTATAATTGGGGATTCACTAAATCAAAAGAAGGAAAACCAGCAGATGCGGGCCATGAATTAGAGGCAGTTTTAAAGGAATATGACGCCATTTATAAAGGAAGACCCGATGAAAAAGTTATCTACTTAACCTTTGATAACGGTTTTGAAAACGGGCATACAGAAAGTATATTAAATACTTTAAGAGAAGAAAATGTAAAAGCGACATTTTTCTTAACGGGGCATTATTTAAAAAGTGCAACGGACCTTGTTAAACGGATGATTGATGAAGGACATACGATTGGAAATCATTCTTATGGTCATCCGAATATGGCCAACTTGCCAGAGGAGAAAATGATTGATGAATGGAAGAAGTTTGATAAATTACTAAATGAACTTACAGGTGTAGAACGTACTTATTTTGTTCGTCCTCCTGAAGGGGTATTTAGCGAAAAAGTATTAGAGATAGGAAATCGTCATGGATATCGACATATTTTCTGGTCTATTGCATTTGTAGACTGGGATAAAAATTCTCAAAAAGGTTGGGAATATGCTTACGATGAACTAATGAAGCAATTACATCCTGGCGGAATAATTCTAATGCATACAGTAGCAAAACATAATGCGGATGCAATGCCAAAATTCATCCAAGAAGCCAAAAAACAAGGCTACCGATTTGGTACACTTGATGAGTTAGTAACTGACTTCACCTTAGAAAGAAAAAATTAATCTAATTTAAAACATTTAAAGGGATCTTCAAAAAATCTGAAGATCCCTTTATATATTTATTTTTTAAACATTTGATTTAGATTAGCCATTTCGATAGCAGAAACGGCTGAATCATATCCTTTATTTCCTGCCTTCGTACCAGCTCGTTCAATTGCTTGTTCAATATTTTCAGTTGTTACAATACCAAAAATGACTGGAACATTTGTATCTAACGAAACCTTTGCGATTCCTTTTGCGGACTCGCTACAAACGTAATCATAGTGTGAAGTTGCACCTCGTATAACAGTTCCTAAGCCAATAACAGCGTCATATTGATTGGTTTCAACCATTTGCTTTGAAATGAATGGTACTTCAAATGCCCCTGGCACCCATGCAATATCAATATTATCTTCATGTACACCATGTCTTTTAAGTCCATCTAAAGCGCCGTCTAATAATTTGCTTGTAATAAACTCATTAAACCTACCTACTACAACTCCAATTTTTAAATCTGTACCAATTAATTGTGCTTCAAATACTTTTCCCATTTTTATTCAATCTCCTTTTGTACTAATTCAGCTAAAGAGCTTTCATTTTTAATTCGGTATTGAACTAAATCCTCTATTGAGATAAGTTTCAATCCGTGTTGTTTAGCAAATAGTATTAAATCATCTAAACGTAACATGTTCCCATCATCACCCATAATTTCACAAATAACTCCGGCTGGAAAACTATCGCATGCTCTTGCTAAATCTACCGCAGCTTCAGTATGTCCCCTACGTTCTAGAACACCATTATTCTTCGCAACTAATGGGAATACATGACCAGGTCTTCTAAAATGTTCTTTTTGAGCATCTTGTTTAATCATAGATACAATGGTATGCGAACGTTCATAAGCACTAATACCAGTTGTCGTATCGACATGATCCACACTAACGGTAAAAGCCGTTTGATGATTGTCAGTATTTTTCTTTACCATTGGATTCAGTTGCAAATTTTCTGCGAGTTCCTCTGTAATCGGCATACAAATTAATCCTCTACCGTATTTAGCCATAAAATTAATATTTTCAGGTGTTGCATACTCTGCCAATACTAAAAAATCTCCTTCATTTTCACGATTCTCATCATCAACAACAATAATGGCCTTACCTTTTTTCAAATCTTCGATTGCTTCTTCAATTGTATTTAACAAAATGAAATCACCCATTCTCAAAATCCATTTTTTCTTAAAAAATCGATTGTGATATTTGATTTTTTATCTATATTTCCTAAATGATGTAATACATACTTCCCTAATAGATCCGTCTCAATATTTACTTGATCCCCGACTTTTTTTATTCCCAATACCGTTTCCTTAAACGTGTGAGGAATTAACGAAATGGTAAGGCTTTTTTCGGACACTTTAAAAAGCGTTAAACTAGTTCCATCGACTGTGATAGAACCTTTAGGAATGCAGTTCTCAGTAAGTTCTTTTGGAGCTTCGATTTCAATATATACTGCATTGGCAACAGGTTTAATACTCCTTATAATTCCAACACCGTCAACATGGCCCGCAACAATATGACCACCAAATCTACCGTTTGCAAGCATGGCTCTTTCCAAATTCACATAGTCACCAATTTTCAGTTTGTGAATGTTTGTTGCTTTAACTGTTTCTGGCATAACATCGACTGTCATTTCATTTTTAGTGAAATTTGTAATTGTTAAACAAACGCCATTTACAGAAACACTATCACCTAAATTGGCATCAGATAAAATTTTGCTGCACTGCAATGATAGTTCCATACTTACATCATCTTTCTTTAATGCAGTTACTCTTCCTAACTCTTCAATAATTCCTGTAAACATAAATCACCTCCATGTATTTTTCGCAACAAAAATCCCCCTTCAAACTGATAGTTAAAGGGGGTGGGAGATTTTTGAAAATAGGTAGCACAAATAAGCCTTCTTGATGAATAACATCAAAAGGAAGATTATGCCATATAAAAATCCCGCTTACCTAAAAGAAGCGGGATTAGATTTGTAATGTAAAAAAGTCAATAAGAAACTAGTCCATTAAATATAAATTTAATGGATTTTACATTTACATCCTTCTCCCATCCAGACTTTAACTGTCGGCTTTGGATTCGCACCAAATCCTGCTCGTATTTGAGCTCACGGGCTTAGAATTACTTCATCACCGTCGATTGGGAATTTCACCCGACCCCGAAGGACTTCTAGCAAAAGAAAGGAAAACCTACCTTGCTAGACATTATTAAATTAATTACCATATTATCACTATTTCGCAGTAATAGCCATTAATTAAAATGATTAATAACCCTTTCCACTTACTTCACTTGCTTTCATAATACTCTTCGTTATAATGATAAGATGAGTAAAATAAAGGACGTGAACGCTTTTGAGCGATAATAAAGTATTGATGGAAGTTGGTCAAAAATTTCCGTTAACAATAAAACGACTTGGCATTAATGGAGAAGGTGTCGGTTTCTATAAACGAAATGTAGTATTTGTGAAGGGTGCATTACCTGGTGAAGAAGTGACGGTAAAGGTATCCAAAGTGCAACGTAATTTCGCAGAGGCTGACTTATTGAATGTTCGAAAGGAGTCTGAATATCGACAAGAACCAAGCTGTCCAGTTTATGCAGAATGTGGTGGTTGTCAGCTTCAGCATTTAACCTACGGGGGACAATTAAAAGAAAAACGTGACATGGTTTTGCAATCACTTGAAAAATATGTTAAACCAATCGCAGCTACATTAGAAGTGAGACCTACTATCGGAATGGACAATCCTTGGCATTATCGTAATAAAAGTTCCTTCCAGGTTCGAAAAGAAGGAAAGCGCGTTTATGCTGGCCTATTCTCAGAAGGCACAAATAAACTGTTAAACATTAATGATTGTGCAGTACAACATCCATTAACTTCAAAAATTACAGTGGGTACACGAAAAATTTTACAAAAACTAAATATCTCTATATACGATGGAAAATCATTAAACGGGCTTGTTCGTACAATCGTTGTTCGTACCGCCATTGAAACAGGTGAAACACAAGTTTGTTTAGTAACAACTAGAAAAGAGCTTCCACATAAAGAAGAATTAATCGAACGTATGTTAAAAATAGATCCAAGTATAGTATCAATTACACAAAATGTTAATCGTGAAAAGACTTCTCTTATTTTCGGAGATGAAACAATTGTATTATATGGAAAAGAAACGATTCATGAAAAATTAGGTGAGTTAGCATTTGACCTATCATCAAGAGCTTTCTTTCAATTAAATCCTGAACAAACCGTCCATTTATATGATGAAATTAAAAGAGCAGCTATGTTAACAGGAAGAGAGACCGTAGTAGATGCTTATTGTGGTGTTGGTACAATTGGGTTATGGCTTGCGCGTGATGCCAAGGAAGTTCGTGGAATGGATGTAGTCCCAGAAAGTATTGTAGATGCAAAGAAAAATGCGAGAAATCATGGCTTTAAACATGTTCGTTACTATACTGGTACTGCTGAAGAATGGCTAGAAAAATGGCGACGAGAAGGGTTTATCCCTGACGTCATTACGGTAGATCCTCCGCGCACTGGACTTGCACTAAGCTTCATCAAAACTGTTTTGAAAATTAAACCTAAACGTTTTGTGTATACTTCATGTAACCCATCTACTTTTGCAAAGGACTTGGCTGATCTTACTAAGGTCTATAATGTAGAATATATCCAGCCAGTTGATATGTTCCCACAAACAGCAAGGGTAGAAATCGTTGCGAAAATGACTTTAAAAACTAAATAAATTTAACCAGTCGTAAGGATAACTGTACCACCATTTAGCAAAACAATTGGTGGTGCAGTTTTTCTATGGATAAATATAGTTCAGAAGAAATATAAAATGGTGTTATTAAGTACATAAATGAAAATGAAAGTTTATTCCGTTAATTTATGTAACATCTTTCTTTATAATTGACTCTTTAGTTAAATACTTCGAAAATAAATAAATTGGAACTACACGAAATTCCCTAAAATCGAACGGGAGTTCAAATTACCCTTTATTGACATTACTTTTGTTCACACTCATTTTTTCAAAATTCAATATCACGAATATTTATTCACGACTTTTTATAAGCAATAAAATAATATTCATTCCTACTTCCCCCTAACTTAAAATATATTAATATAAAATATTCTCTTTCAAAACATTATATTTTACTTCAAACAAAAATTTTCTTACCACCCCTTCATCTAACCTGTTTTACTTCTAATCGATACATTAAAAACCCTTTATTCATAAGGTTATCACCACTTCGCATACCCCCTGTTATAAAACAGGAAACAACAATAATTTCTCTTTTAAAATGCAAAAATTCTATTTAAAGAAAATATTTTTTTAAAAATTCTTATTGCAATATTATTTTGTTTAATGGTATCTTTTTATCTAAGAATTATTCGCGAAAATTCATAGACTAGAAAAATAGGGGTTGAAAGAGAAATTATGAATAAAAATAGATGGTTAATTGCGCTTTCAGCTATTGCTATACATTTATCAATAGGCGGTGCATATGCATACAGCGTATATAAAAATCCGATAACTGACGAAATGGGTTGGAGTACCACTAACGTAACGATCGCATTTACGATTATGATGGGACTAGCTGGATTCGCAGCAGCATTGTTTGGTAGTTTAGTAGAAAAAATGGGTCCAAGAAAATCAGCAATCGTTGCAGCTGTTTTATTCGGAGTTGGACAAGCAGGTGCAGGGATTGCAATCTTATCAGACTCTGTTGTTCTTTATTGGTTAACTTATGGCGTATTAAGTGGGTTAGGTATGGGGATTGGTTATATAGCACCAGTTTCAACATTAGTAAAATGGTTCCCAGATCGACGCGGTTTAGCAACTGGGATGGCCGTTCTTGGCTTCGGTTCTGGCGCATTAATTACAGCTCCTGTTGCTACATATTTAATGGAAGCTGTTGGCATTTCAAATACTTACTACATTCTTGGAATTAGTTACTTTATTTTAATGTTACTAGGTGCTCTTTACATTGCTCCACCTACTGAGAATGTTTCTGTTGATAAATATGCAACAAGCCCAGGTGCAAAACCGATTGCCCAATTATCAGCTAGAGAAGCTGTTAAGACAAAACATTTCTGGATGCTTTGGTCAATGCACTTAGTAAACGTAACAGCTGGGATCATGATGATTTCAGTCGCATCTCCAATGGCTCAAGAGATCGTTGGATTATCTGTTGCTGGAGCTGCTGCAATGGTTGGTTTAATGGGCTTATTTAATGGAGGAGGACGTCTATTATGGGCTGCCGCTTCTGATTATATAGGACGTCATAATGTCTTTGTCATTTTCTTTATCATTCAATTAATTACATTCGTTACATTACCATTTACAACAAACGTAATTATATTCCAATTATTCATATTCCTTGTAGTTAGCTGTTATGGCGGTGGATTCTCAAATTTACCTGCCTTTGCAAGTGACTTATTCGGTACAAAACAACTTGGAGTTATTCATGGTTATTTACTAACAACTTGGTCATTAGGTGGAATATTTGGTCCAATTATTGTAACGTCCATTCGTAATTCAACAAATAGTTACATTCCTGTGTTTTATTTATTCTCATTCTTAATCGGCATTTCACTATGTATTTCATTGTGGATACGTTATGATTTGAAAAAATTGAAGAAACAACAAAAAGAAGATTCAGTTCAAGTTGGCGATGTTTCAACAATTTCATAAATAAAAAAACTGCCACGATTTTAATAATCGTAGGCAGTTTTTTTAAGGATTAATTCCCCCGTTTTTAGTTCATAAAGAACGTTGCAAATAAAATGATGACAATCGGTAAAATGATAATAAGATATCCTAAAGGATTTGCAAAATTAATCGTCCATCCTACACCAAATCTTTTTTCAACAAAGATAGATGGATCATTTTTATTGAAGTACCATAAGCCACCCTTCCAATATTGATCATCATCTATATCCGTAATATTTCCTTCTATCACTGTACTTTCTTCCTTATCTAATCGACCAACCTTCAATGCGAAAATGATTGTTCCTATTAAAATAATGGCTAATGCTCCAAACGGAAGTATCAGTTTTAATAATGACCCTTCAAATAAGTTTGGGTGAATGGTTGTTAATTGGAAGAAGCTCATCATGATTGTAATAACTAAAAGCACTATAAATAGTAACCAACTAGAATATTTACGCATTCCTAATTGTCTTCTTTTAGATGCTATTGCATTTGTTGCACTTAATTTTATGCCTGAATTTTTCGTTGCAATATGAATTCCTGTAAACATCATTTGCATGATTAATAAAAATAAAGATGATTGAATTGCAGAAAAAGGTGTCTTTTCAGTAAAAGCATCAGGCTCACCATTTGGTCCCCAATGTGTAGGGATTTCATTTGGCAGTAAATCATAATTCATAAATGTATAAATAATGAGTCCAATCGTAACAATCATCGGTAGTGTATAAACATACCATGGAAGCATCTCATCTTGATTACGAATGTTCAAATCTGTAACCGTTACTTGCTTTAAATTCTCTGTCCATTTTTCTGCTTGCTTTAATTGCTTCGTCTTACCATGAAAATAAAAGTACAATGAAATACTAAAGATTATTATCGCAAATTGAATACTTGCTCCAACTATTACGATTTGTTCATCTGATAATTGATTTATTAAAGCCCAAGCAGCATAGAGCACTAATGAAATAGCAGAAACAGTGAAAGTCGCAATTGCATATTGCTTTTTAAATTGTGCAAGCTTTGGTTCCTCAATATTCTGCTCTGGTATCGAAACGCCAAACACAACTGTTTTTTTGACTAAGAAAGGTATGAGCGTCTGAACAATGACCAAAGATAAAATGATTACAAAAAATATAAGTAATGCCATTGATTTTTCCTCCTCTATATTTTCTTAACTAAGCCTGTTTGCTTAGTTTTTTAACTTGAATTATTTATTTTTAAAATCCTCAATAATAGTTTTCACCATCATTTGTATTTTCTCCTCATCAATTCCAAATACTAATGCTTCAGCGATTTGTGGTTTAATGTCTTCCATAATTCTTTGATAAATTGCTTCATCAAATTTGTCATGTGTTGCTATTACTGCTCCTGATTTTGGGACGATTCGTATTACTCCTTTTTTCTCAAGTTCGTGATAGCTCTTGTTCACTGTGTGCATATTAACACCTAAATCTGCTGCAAAGGATCTAACAGAAGGAAGAGAATCACCTGGTAAAATTTCCCTTCTAACGATCCCTTGAATAATTTGATTTGTTAATTGTGTATAAATAGGAACTTCCGATTCTGGTTCTATACAGATCATCAACATTTCACCCCCAATTGCTGAATACCTTGCCTTTTTTTGAATTTAAGTAAAAAGCGGATAGTTTCGTCTATTTGAACATGCAGTATTTTTCTTATTAGATACCGTCTGTTCTATTATTTATAGAACAAATCTGTTCTATACACAGTATAACAAATCTGTTCTATTTATTCTAGAACAATTTTTGTTTATTGCATTCTGAAATATTTTCATACTTTTTGTTTACTCTAATATAGGAAAAGAAAATGTTTATAATGGTTTTCGTTAAATTTTTCTATTTTCATCAAATATTTTGTAGAAAAGTAATTGCTACGAAAAAAATAATTCTGTATAATCTGTTTTATTGTGCAGATTGTGGTTAATCTCACAGAAACTATTAACTTTTCTCTTAAGGAGGTAATAAGGAATTGGGTAAAGCATTGATTATTGGAGCTGGCGGTGTAGCTAGTGTTGTGGTACACAAATGTGTACAAAATTCAGAAGTGTTCGAGGAGATCATGATCGCTAGTCGAACAAAGTCAAAATGTGACGCTTTAAAGGAAAAATTAGACGGCGGTAAAACGATTATCCACACTGCTCAAGTGGATGCGGATAATGTGGACGAACTTATTGAATTAATCAATGGATTTAAACCAGATGTGGTAATTAATGTAGCTTTACCATATCAAGATTTAACAATTATGGATGCATGTTTAGCTACAGGTGTGCATTACGTTGATACAGCAAACTACGAGCCACCTGAAACAGCTAAATTCGAATATAAATGGCAATGGGCTTATAAAGAAAAATTCGAAAAAGCAGGTCTGACTGCACTACTTGGTAGCGGATTTGACCCAGGTGTAACGGGTGTATTCTCAGCTTACGCATTGAAACATTACTTCGATGAAATTCATTACATCGATATTTTAGATGCAAATGCTGGTGATCACGGTTATCCTTTCGCAACAAACTTCAACCCTGAAATCAACATTCGTGAAATTACAGCAAATGGTCGTTACTGGAAAGAAGGTAAATGGGTAGAAACAGAACCTTTAGAATTTAAAGAAGTTTATAACTTCCCTGAAATTGGACCTAAAGATATGTACCTTCTATATCATGAAGAATTGGAATCTTTAGCAAAAAACATTAAAGGGATTAAACAAATTCGTTTCTGGATGACTTTCTCACAAAAATATATTACACACTTAAACGTACTTGAAAACGTTGGTATGACTTCAATCGAACCAATTGAATTTGAGGGCAAAATGATCCAACCACTTCAATTCCTAAAGGCAGTTTTACCAGACCCGGCTTCACTAGGACCACGTACTAAAGGTAAAACAAACATTGGTTGTATTTTCCGTGGTGTTAAAGATGGTGAAGAAAAAACTTACTACGTTTACAATGTATGTGATCATGAAGAATGTTACCGTGAAGTTGGATCACAAGCAATTTCTTATACAACAGGTGTACCAGCTATGATTGGTGCAATGCTAGTAATGAACGGAACTTGGCAAAAACCTGGAGTTTACAATGTAGAGGAATTTGATCCAGATCCATTCATGGAAGCATTAAATAAATGGGGTCTTCCATGGCAAGAAAGCTTCAACCCTGATCTTCTAGACCTTGAATTAGACAAAGAAGAGGTAAAATAAATGAAGGCAATAGATTGGAAAGCTGTACCGTCTCCAAGCTATATTGTGGACGAGCGTTTACTTCGACGTAACTTAGAAATTTTAAAATCTGTACAAGATCGTACAGGTTGCGATATATTGCTAGCACTAAAAGGATTTTCAATGTTTTCGACATTCCCAATGGTGCGCGAGTATTTAAAAGGAATTACATCTAGCTCTTTATTTGAAGCTCGTCTTGGTTACGAGGAGTTCGGTAAAGAAGTTCATGCCTATGCACCTGCATATGCTGAGCATGAAATTGACGAGTATTTAAAATATGTTGATCATATTGTGTTCAACTCCTTTGACCAATTAAATAAGTACAAAGAAAAAGTACAAAGCTTAGATAAGCACGTTTCAATTGGATTACGTGTAAACCCTGGTTACTCAGAGGTTGAAACAGAACTTTATGATCCATGTGCATTAAATTCTCGTTTAGGAATTCCATTCGAACAATTCCGTCCAGATGAATTAGATGGCGTTGAGGGAATCCATTTCCATGCAATGTGTGAACAAAACTCAGATGTGCTTGAACGTATTATTCCTCATTTCGAAGAAAAATACGGACCTTATTTACATCAAATGAAATGGGTAAACTTTGGTGGTGGTCACCATATTACTCGCCCTGATTATGATGTAGATAAATTAGTGAATATTATTAACTATATTAAAAAGAAATATGATGTACATGTTATTTTAGAGCCAGGAGAAGCAATTGCTTTAAACACTGGATACTTAGTGACAACTGTTCTTGATGTTGTAAAAAACGGAATGGAAATTGCCATTTTAG
Source organism: Ureibacillus massiliensis 4400831 = CIP 108448 = CCUG 49529 (assembly GCF_000772965.1). Taxonomy (GTDB): domain Bacteria; phylum Bacillota; class Bacilli; order Bacillales_A; family Planococcaceae; genus Ureibacillus; species Ureibacillus massiliensis. The sequence continues at coordinate 29,784 of NZ_JPVQ01000029.1, forward strand.
ATACTTCTGCAACATGCCATATGCCAGATGTATTAGAAATGCCTTACCGTCCACAAATTATCGGTGCAAGTACACCAAATGACAAAGCCCATACGTATCGTTTAGGTGGGATGACTTGTTTAGCTGGAGACGTTATCGGTGACTATTCATTTGATACACCTTTAAAAGCTGGGGATAAAATTGTCTTTACAGATATGGCACACTACACAATGGTAAAAAACCATATGTTCAACGGTGTCAACCTACCAAGCATCTGCTTATATAACGAAGAAGAAGGCGTTAAGGTAGTCCGTCAATTCGGCTATGAAGATTACAGAAATAGACTCTCTTAATTCAATCAACTTTGCGTGAGGACAATTCTTCCCGCAAAGTTTTTTATTTTTCATTCGATATTTAAGAAACCTTTTACATTTATAATGATTATTGCTCTTTAATAAAAAAGGTAGGGAGATTACTCTTCCCTACCGACTAATTTTAAAGGTGTAAATCCTTTTCCAAATAATAAAACAATAATAAATACAGCATATAGAATTGTTGCAATAAATAATAGGAAGCTAATGGAATCAACCAATTGTAAAAATAGTCCACCAACAAATGGTCCCATCAAGCTACCTAGACTAAAGAAAATTCCACAAAGTAAATTTCCTGTTGGTAATAATTCCTTTGGCGTTAACTCTGCCATATAAGTAATGCCTAATGAAAAAGTAGAACCTAAAGACATACCACAAATAAAAAATACAACACCAATTAATATTTCTGAGAACTCTAAAAAGCTTCCGATACCAAAACAAGCCGAACCGATAAATAATGCATATAATAATAATTTTCTTCTACCAATCGTATCTCCCAATACGCCTAATGGAATTTGTGTAATAATACCACCTATAGAAAAGGCAGATATAATTATAGACACCATCGAAACATCATATTCCATTCTTAATGCATAAATTGGGAACAATGCGTTAAGGGATGTTTCTAATACTCCATAAACAAGAGGAGGTAAAAAGGCAATCCACGCATATTTAAATGATAATTTATATCTAGTAATACTATTTGCCTCTTTTGCATCTCCTTGAAGAACATCTGGATGTTCATTACGGATAAAAAATATTAATGACCAAGCAATTAAGCAAAAAATAGAAGAAATTATAAATGGAAATGCTTCAGATACATTCACTAAAGGAACCATTAACGGACCAACCGCAAAACCAACACCAAAGGATAATCCATATATGGACATACTCTTCCCTAAGCTGCCATGAGGTGTTGAGCTTGTTAGCCAGGTTTGTGTTGAAAAGTGAAGACAATGATCACCAATACCAATTAATAACCTTAAAACAAACCAAAATAACACGTGTTTCCATAATGGAAACAGCAATAAAGAGACAAAAACTAACGCACCGCCGAATATAATAATTGGTTTATAACCAAATTTTCTTAAAGGCTGTTCGATAAAAGGAGATATTAATAATGTCCCAATATATAAGCCTGTTGCATTAAGACCATTTAAAGTCGAAGATACTCCATCCGTTTCAAAAATGATGGATATAAGCGGTAACAACATTCCTTGAGAAAAACCTGAAATTGATACAATTGCTATCAATATCCAAAATCTCACTTTTTCGTATCTCTCTATCATACTGTGAGTCCTCCGAGACAACCACTTTATTTTTACGTAAATATGTTAACATAATCCAATTCATTTTCCTTCAAATAATTTTACAAATATATTCTTTTTTCTAAATGAATACTCTTTCATACTCTTGGAACATGCTATAATTGTCATTGTAAAACTTACAAGAGGTGAAATCATGTCAAACCCCATTACAGATAAAGACCAACAGTTAAACTATTTAAAAGAAAGACTTCAAATTTTTGTGGAAGTTTTAGATGCAATTGATCCTGAAACTACAAGTGTTGAAGACATTGACCGACTAATTCAAATCATCGATGACGTAGAAGAAAAGATGGACCAATTCAATCATCGTGATAAATTAGTTGATTAATTAACTTTTTAATATATCTAAAAGATAATTAGAGGCCTATTCAAATATTTTTTTGAACGGGCCTCTTATGTTTATTTACCTCCAAACTTAATCTACTACTCTTTTTTTCGTAGTTTCAAAAAGGTATAATGTTCTTGGAAATTAATTTTTAAATTTTTTGGGGGGTATATATTCAATGTCACAAGTGGCAACATCTTATTTACAAGCTCTTGAGAAGAGTATTTACGATTTAGTAAGTGAAACATCTACAAACTTACCTACTGATGTACGTCGTGCTATTAAAAAGGCGAAAGAAGCTGAAAATGCTGGCACTCGTGCTGCAATGAGTTTAGACACTATTACAAATAATATTGTGATGGCTGAAGACAACGTATCTCCAATTTGCCAAGATACAGGCCTTCCTACTTTTAAAGTAAAAACTCCTGTTGGCGTTAATCAATTAGAAATTAAAGCAGCAATTAAAAATGCAATTGTACAAGCTACTAAAGACGCTAAATTACGTCCTAACTCAGTTGACTCATTAACTGGTAAAAACAGTGGGGATAACCTTGGTGAAGGCGTGCCTGTTGTTAAATTTGAACAATGGGAAAAAGACTATATTGAAATGAAACTAATTCTTAAAGGTGGCGGTTGTGAAAACAAAAATATTCAATACAGCCTACCTTGTGAATTAGAAGGTCTTGGTCGTGCAGGTCGTGATCTTGATGGAATTCGAAAATGTATTCTTCACTCAGTATGGCAATCACAAGGACAAGGATGTTCAGCAGGCTTTATCGGTGTTGGTATCGGTGGTGATCGTTCTTCAGGTTATGACCTTGCGAAGGAACAATTATTCCGTCATGTTGATGATGTAAATCCAAACCCTGATTTAGCAAAATTAGAAGAATATATTGTTGAAAAAGCGAATACTTTTGGCATTGGTACAATGGGCTTCGGTGGAGAAGCAACTTTACTTGGTTGTAAAATTGGTGTAATGCACCGTATCCCAGCTTCATTCTATGTATCTGTTGCTTACAACTGTTGGGCATATCGTCGTATGGCAGTAAATATCGACCCTGCAACTGGTGAAATTACGAAATGGCATTATCAAGAAGGCGAGAGAGTCACATTTAAAGACGAGCCAAAAACAGAAGTAAAATCAGATAGTAAAGTAGTAGAATTACGCGCACCTATTACTGAAGAGCAAATCCGTGAACTTAAAGTTGGTGACGTAGTTAAAATTAGCGGTCGCATGTACACTGGTCGTGACGCAATCCACCACCATTTAATGAGTCACGATGCTCCAGTTGATTTAAATGGACATATTATTTACCATTGTGGTCCTGTTATGGCAAAAGACGAGAATGACAACTGGACAGTAAAAGCAGCTGGACCAACTACGTCTATCCGTGAGGAGCCATATCAAGGGGACATTATGAAAAAATTCGGTATCCGTGCTGTAATCGGAAAAGGCGGTATGGGACCAAAAACCCTTGCCGCTCTTAAAGAACATGGTGGCGTTTACTTAAATGCGATCGGTGGAGCTGCACAATACTATGCTGATTGTATTAAATCAGTCGATGGTGTTGATTTACAGGAATTCGGAATTCCTGAAGCTATGTGGCATTTAACAGTAGAAGACTTCACAGCAGTAGTTACAATGGATTCTCACGGTAACTCTTTACACGCGGATGTTGAAAAATCTTCTTTAGAAAAATTAGCTCAATACGCTGAACGAGTATTTTAATTTAAAAGTTAGTTTTGATAGTGACTCAAATGATTGTTAAGCAATCATTTGAGTCTTTTTTATTTTTTCAATTAAAGAGTCATTAGTCTTACATTTCTCCTTTTAATTGCATTTCTAAAAATATAAATCAATCACGTTTACAAATAAGGTGCCCTATATTATAATAATTATAAATTAGTAATTAATTTTATTTATAACATAGAACAAATGAGAATCATTATTAGTTAAATAGTAGTTATATGAAAGTGATTTTCATTATCAAAAGGAGAATATCATGGATATTTCTAATCGAGAAAATGATAATCTAATTGAGAATTTAAAAATTCATAGTGAACTAATTGCTGCCCTTCTTTCAGGGGTTATTATACTTTTTGCTTGGCGTATGGAAGCTGGAGGTTTAACTACCGCTGCGGTACTTGCTTATTTGACCGCTTTTATCATTGGTGGATATGCCAAAGCAAGAGAAGGTATTGAGGATACCATTCAACATAAAAGTCTAAATGTTGAATTGTTAATGGTATTAGCTGCAATTGGTTCCGCTATTATCGGTTATTGGACAGAAGGGGCTATCCTTATTTTCATTTTCGCTGTAAGTGGCGCCCTTGAAACCTACGCGATGAATAAAAGTAAAAGAGAAATTTCTGCATTAATGAAATTACAGCCAGAGGAAGCATGGCTTGTTCGTGGTTCATTTGAGCCTATGAAGGTACCTGTCTCATCTTTATCTGTTGGCGATCATTTACTTATTAAGCCTGGTGAGCGAATACCAGCTGATGGTCAGATTATAAAGGGCACTTCTTCAATTGATGAATCTGCAATTAGTGGCGAATCCATGCCTGTAACAAAAGGAATTGGTGATCATGTCTTTGCAGGTACTGTAAATTTAAACGGAACCATCACCATTAATATGGAAAAACCTAATTCAGAAACACTGTTTCAAAAAATCATTACACTAGTTCAATCAGCGCAAAGCGAAAAATCTCCTTCTCAGCAATTTATCGAACGTTTTGAAGGTAATTACGTTAAATTTGTTTTAATTGCCGTTGGACTAATGATGTTCATGCCACACTTTTTATTAGGTTGGGATTGGAATACAACATTTTACCGTGCTATGGTACTGTTAGTTGTCGCTTCTCCATGTGCCCTTGTAGCATCAATTATGCCAGCTACACTTGCTGCCATCTCTAACGGTGCAAAAAACGGCATTCTATTAAAAGGCGGCATTCATCTAGAACATTTAAGTGTTATCAAGTTATTAGCTATTGATAAAACTGGCACTTTAACTGTTGGCTCACCAGTGGTTACTGATGTTATTGCAAGAGAAGACTTGTCAGAACAAGAAGCACTTTCTGTTCTTGCATCTATTGAAGCTCAATCGAATCATCCATTAGCACAGTCTATTACAAAGTATGCTAATGAACGAAACATTCAAACTAATCAAGGCATTGATATTGAAGATGTACCTGGATGGGGAATAAAAGCAAAGATAAACAATAAATCCTATGTCGTTGGAAAACCGGATTTTGTTGGAAGTGAAGCTGCAAAAGAGTTTAGTAATCAAGCACTTTCAACATTAGCTGAAGAAGGTAAAACTGTCATATTTATGAAAGATGACAAAGGCATAGCTTTACTTGTTGCACTGAAGGATACCGTTCGAGATGAAGCAAAGATAGCTATTAAACAGTTAAAAGAACTTGGTATTACAGTTGCAATGCTTACAGGAGATAACGAGAAGACCGCAAAAACAATTGCAGCTGAAGCGGGTGTTACGGAGTATATTGCTAACTGTTTACCTGAAACAAAAGTGGACCATGTTAAAAAATATTTAAATGATTATAAATATGTTGGTATGGTTGGTGATGGTATTAATGATGCTCCAGCACTTGCTACTGCAACAGTCGGTATTGCGATGGGCGGCGGGACTGATGTCGCTTTAGAAACTTCCGACATGGTGTTAATAAAAAATGATTTATCGAAAATTGCTTATGCAGTTCGATTATCCAGAAAAATGCAAAGAATTGTAAAACAAAACATCATTTTTTCAATTTCCGTCATTGCCTTATTAATCATTTCTAACTTTTTACAGGCTGTTGACTTACCATTTGGTGTAATTGGACATGAAGGAAGTACCATCTTAGTAATTTTAAATGGATTACGTTTATTGAATAGAAATCTTTAGAAATAAAAAGCTTTCGCCCAAATTAGGAGCGAAAGCTTTTTAATTTTTAAGTTGTTTCTTCTTCTCTATTTTTGCTAACCTTCTTCTCTGTATCGTTGCATTGATTAATCCACCGTAAATTAAAATCATACCTGTAAAGTAAAGCCACAGCATTAATACAATGACGCTTGCAATACTTCCATACGTAGAGAAAATATTTCCGAAGTTATTAATGTAAAACGTAAAAGCATAAATTAAAACAACCCAAGCTACTGTAGAAAAAATTGTTCCAGGAATGACACTTCTTAATTTTAACCTTGGATCAGTGTTTGGCACTACCCAATAAAGAAGTGTTAAAACAATGAAAATCAATAGAGGTGGTAATCCCCATTGTACATATTGCCAAATTGAAATAAAGGATTGTTCAAAACCAAAGTAACCAAATAAGGTATATCCGTATCGCAATCCAAAAATCGGTAGCATCAATACGATTAAAATAATCACAACAAGGGCAATCGTAAATACAACTGACCACGCTCGAACGACTAAGCCATGCTTTGGCTTTGTATTGTAAGCTTCATTCAATGCCTTAATAAGCGCGTCTACACCTCTTGAAGCAGACCATATTGTTCCGATAATACTTAATGATAGAATACCTCCATTGTTTTGACTCGTTAAGATTTCAACAAGCGTTCCTTGCGTTAACAAGAAAACCTCTGTCGGAACCATCGACTCCATAAAATCAAATACATGTTGTTGATTAAGATTAAGAAACGGTAGCAAAGCAACTAAAAAAATTAATAGCGGGAAAAATGATAGTAAAAAGAAGTAGGCAAGCTGTGCACCAAGTCCCGAAACATCAACAGCGTACATTCGAAGGATTAAATCCTGAACCATCCCTTTAAATGTTAAAATATTTACTTTAGATTCATCAGGAAATATGATGGATTGGATAAAATTCGGACTTTTGTTTTCAGCTTGTTTCTTATCTTTACTCAAAACTAAGCCCACTTCCTTTCACTAAAGTACTTTATTAGTTAATCGGTTTTGTAAATGTTGTTTTTGTTTCATCCATGATATCTTGTACTGCCACTGGAATTTCTCTCACTTCATCTAACTTATCTTTTATAAAGGATACATTGTCTTGCGTTGTTTCATATAGTTTTTGTACTTGGGCTATTTTTTCCTCAATCATTTGTTGTAGTTGATCACGATGCGTCACATAATATTGTACAGTATCCTTTGCTTTCTTCATGTTGTTTACAGTATGTTCTCGTGTTTTGCGGTCAAACATACTTACAGCTGCTCCTACGAGTGCACCAATTACCATCGATTTTAATAGCTTACTTTCGCTCATTATATTACCTCCTAAATAAATTAAGATTGTCACTGTTATTGGTTGTTATTGTTTACATTACCATTTTAAATAAAATTCCTTTGTTTTTAAAGTAAGTGGTCAATGTCTTTGTTTTTTTACGATTTCGGTTGACATCTTTTGGATCAAATGAAATGATTATTGAGTAAACATTGAAAGGCGGATTAATAAATGGATTTATCTAACCCATCAAAAGAAAATGTTGTTTATATTGTTGATTCAATTAAAGAAAAGCTTAGAATGGTTAATGTAGATGCAATGAAATCAGAAAATTTTAATGATGAACATTATGACGACTTACTATATCTTTACAACATGGTTATGAAACGTGAGACATTTAGTCCAAGTGAAATGCAAGCAATCGTTACTGAACTAGGTTCCTTGAGACGATAATTTATTTGTTCACGTAAATAAAAAGAAGTTCTTTTATAGGTTACAATACTTTTTCGGTAATAGCTTTTGCCAACATCAAGTATTTTACACCCTAATAGAACTTCTTTTTTATTTACCTATTTTTTAGTTTTCTCAAGTGCAACAGCAATTTGTGTTCCTATTTTTGCATTATGTTTAACTAATGCAATATTTGCTGTTAAAGATTTTCCTTCTGTTAAGTCTTTTACTTTACCAAGTAAAAATGGTGTTACATCTTTTCCTTTAACTCCTAGTTCCTCAGCTTCTTTTAATGCTTTTTCAATAATTCCATTAATAAATGAAGCTTCCATTGCTTCTTCTTTTGGAATAGGATTTGCTACAACTGCTCCGCCTTGTAACCCTAAATCCCACTTTGCACGCATCATTTCGGCCACTTCCAGAGGCGAGTCCACTCGGAAGTTAACATTGAATTCACTTTCTCTTGTATAGAAAGCAGGTAAAGTGTCCGTTTCATATCCGATTACAGGAACACCCTTTGTTTCTAAATATTCTAGAGTTAAGCCTAAATCTAAAATTGATTTTGCACCCGCGCATACAACTGCCACATTCGTTTGTGCAAGCTCTTCTAAATCTGCTGAAATATCCATTGTTTCTTCGGCTCCACGGTGCACACCACCAATCCCACCTGTTACAAACAATTCAATTCCCGCTAGCTCTGCAGCAATCATCGTTGCCGCTACAGTTGTTGCACCAAGTTTTTTTGATGCAATTAAATAACCAAGGTCTCTTCTTGATGCCTTCGCAACATCTTTTGCGTTTCCGAACATTTCTAGTTCTTCATCAGTTAGACCAATTTTAATCTTACCATCAATAATTGCAATTGTAGCTGGAACCGCTCCATTTGCACGAACGATATCTTCTACTTCTCTTGCCGTTTGAACATTTTGCGGATAAGGCATCCCATGAGAAATAATCGTTGATTCTAATGCGACAATTGGGTAACCTTTTTCTTTTGCATCTAATACTTCTTGTGAATAGGATAAATATTTTTCCATTATAAATTCCTCCAATTATATAATTCTTCAGCTGATAAATCATTTCGCACTGTTTTATCAGATTCTAATGTTTTGGATGCATTATATAAGCCCAGTTGGACTGCATCTTCAAAGGAATCACCATTTAAGACTCCATGTAATGTCGCGCCTACAAATGCATCACCAGCACCAGTTACATCAACTACATCATTTACTTTCACTGCTTCGAGATGCTTTCTTCCCGAATAATTGCCGATATAAACTCCCTTATCTCCCATTGTTAACACGACATTTTCAGCACCTAGCTCTAGTAACTGTTTTACAGCAACTTCACAATCAATCAGACTTTCAATTCTTCCATTTAAATACATTTCCACTTCTTCTAAATTACAGATAAAGTACGTAACACCTTTTAAATCTGACGGCATATTTTTCATTTTTGGCGATGATACTGGAACGATAGCAAATGGTACATTGCGTACTTCAGCAATATTCTTCAAATATTCAACCGTCTCCTTTGGACAATTTAAATCCACGACGATACATTTAGAATTTATTAAAGTTGACTCATGTTTTTCTAATACAGCTGGTATCAATGAATCGTAGATCGCCATGTTGGCTAACCCTAGTATTAATTCACCGTCATTACTTAGTATTGCAGTATAGGATCCCGTCGTTTCATTTTCTCGTTTTTCTACTAAGTCGAAGTTAATGTAAGTACTACTTTCTTGCTCGATTTGATAGGCGTCTTGGTCATTTCCCATTATTGTAATTAACTTTACAGAGTTGCCTAATCTACCTAGGTTCTCAGCAATATTTCTTGCTACGCCTCCTACACTACTATGGGAAGAGGCGATATTTGAGGTACCGTAGCGAACTTCATTATTTAAGTGGAATTTTCTATCTACATTTGCTCCACCTATAACGACTATGGCATCCTTTTTAGGTAAAATATATGCTCGTCCAACTATTTCACCTTTTTTCATTAAACCGGAAATAATATTTGCTAATGCCGGACGAGAGATGTTTAACTGAGTTGCCATTTCCTGCTGTGACAAGTACGGATTCGCTTTTATCATATCAATTACTTGTTTTTCCTTATCATTCAATGCGCTCACCTCGATTATAAACATTTGTTTATAATTATAAACAAATGTTTATAATAAATCAATAAAAAAGACAAAATCCCCTATTTAGAGATTTTGTCTTTTCATTATTCTACTTTGTTTTTTGTTCCATCTTCATTTACTAATTGTTGAATCAATACTTCTACACGTCTATTTTGAGCACGACCTTCTGCAGTATCATTTGAGGCAATTGGATTAAATTCCCCATATCCTTTCGCACTAAAGTACTTTGGATCAAGCTCAGGATTTTTTTCCACTATAATTTTCAATAAATTTACTGCACGCATAACTGATAGATCCCAATTCGATCTAAATTCAGGACTATTTTGAGGAACATTATCCGTATGACCTGTCACCACTATATAACGCGGAGGGTCCATACTTAATAACTTTGATAATTCTGTTGCCACTTGTAAATACTCTGATTTTACATCCGCTTTCCCTGGATCAAATAACATACTGTCACGAATGGTGATCAGTAATCCTTCGTCAGTCATGGAAGTAGCAAAAGTTTTTTCAAGCTCATTTACAGCAATAAAATTATTAACATTGCTTTGAATTTCTTTTAAAGCTTCTTGATCCTGTAAATAAGCTTTTTGCTCTTCAGTTAGTTGATTGATGAGTTCCGCTTGTTCAATAACCGCATTTTCATCCATAAACCCTGTTCCACCATCAAAAATTTGGGAAAATACTTGGGACATTTCCTTCATCTTTTCTTGGTCAACTGTACTCATAGCAAAAAGAACGATAAATAACGCCAATAATAATGTTAATATATCCGCATAAGGTACGAGCCATGACTCTGGTATATGCTCTTCATGCTTCTTATGACGCTTAGACTTCTTTGCCAAGGCCGCTCGCCCCGCTTTCACCCGTAATTTTCAAACGTTCTTCCCTTGTTAAATAGGATGCTAATTTTTGTTCAATCACACGAGGTGCTTCACCTTCAAGAACAGATAACACGCCTTCAATCATCATTCTTTTTTGGCGTACTTCTTCAGCTGATTTTCGCTTTAGTTTGTTTGCAAATGGATGCCATAAAACATAACCAGTAAAAATCCCTAATAATGTTGCAATAAATGCAGCAGAAATTGCATGACCTAGTTTGTCTATGTCACTCATATCTTTTAAAGCAGCAATTAAACCTATTACTGCACCAAGTACCCCTAAAGTTGGAGCATATGTACCAGCTTGAGTGAAGATGGCAGAACCACTAGCATGACGTTCCTCCATAGCTTCCACTTCTTCAGTTAATACATCTCTTATGTAATCTGCGTTTTGACCATCAATCGCTAACGTTAATCCATTTTTTAGGAATGGGTCTTCGATTTCAGCCGCTTTACTTTCAAGTGCTAGTAAACCTTCACGACGAGCTAAATCTGCCCAACCAGAAAACATTTTAATAATTTCTAAATCACTAGTAAGCTTTTTTTCTTTAAATAATATTGCAAATAACTTTGGAACTCGTTTTAACTCTTTCATAGGAAAAGCAATTGTTACTGCTGCTACAGTACCTAAAATGATTATAAATATTGCAGCAGGGTTTAATAATGCATCGGGTGTTACACCTTTAAATATCATTCCGACGATTAAAGCAACAGCTGCAAGTATAATTCCTATTAATGAAGAAATATCCATCTGACTACCTCCAATTACTCGTTATAGTTTATTTCGACATGATTTGATTTTTTTTTATAATTTATTGAAAAGTATAAATGTTAATCTATTATTTTTCGACTTAATAATACAAATAATAGTAACTATTTTTTAAATTGTGACTGAAAAATGGAATGTTTCATTAATTTTGAGAGTATAAAATATTTTGTGTAAATGAAAATTTCCATGTAAAAAGGAA
>NZ_JPVQ01000055.1 GCF_000772965.1 Ureibacillus massiliensis 4400831 = CIP 108448 = CCUG 49529
TTGTGAGAGGGGCGAAAATTAGTTAACTTATTTTCCCTCTACTCGATTATAATGAAATTTAGGGTTAAGTATGTAAAATTTGTATTTATGGATAAATGTTGGAGGACACAAGTAAGATGAGAAATAAAGAAATACAACCTTTTTTCTTTAAAGCGGGTCCCCGTGCTGTATTGCTATTACATGGCTTTACAGGTAGTTCATCGGATGTTCGAATGCTAGGGCGTTTTCTTGAGAAAAATGGTTATACGAGTCACGCACCTCATTATAAAGGTCATGGTGTAGCACCAGAACAATTAGTTGAAACATCCCCAAAGGACTGGTGGCAGGATGTTTTAAAGGGCTACGAAACATTAAAAAATGAAGGCTATAATGAAATTGCCGTTGCAGGTCTATCTTTAGGTGGTGTATTTGCGTTAAAGCTTGGGATGAATGTTCCACTAAAAGGGATTGTGACGATGTGCTCGCCTATGACAATGCGAACGACAGATAAAATGTTTGAAGGTGTGCTGAAATATGCACAGGATTTTAAACGCTTCGAAGGGAAAGAAGAGCCGCAAATTATCGAAGAAGTGGAACAGCTTCGACAAAAAGGTATGCCTTCATTAGTCGAATTACAGCAATTCATTTCAAATACAAGAAAAGAATTGGATTTTATTTATACACCCATTCTCGTTGTTCAATCAACAAATGATGAAATTATTGACCCACAGTCTGCTCATATTATATATGACGAAGTGGAATCATTAAAAAAAGATATTGCTTGGTTTGATCAATCTAGTCACGTGATTACGTTAGATAAAGAAAAAGAGCTTTTACATAAAATAGTATTCGACTTTTTAGAATCACTTGATTGGAATGAATAACGATATTCAGTGAAAACTAATCAATACTAGTTAGTATAGCAAAAAGGAGGGAAAATATATGGCTCAACAAAATGAAATGCAACAGCGATTATTAGATTTAATGAAAGATGATGAATATAAACCTTTAAAAGCAGATGAACTTGAGGAAGTACTTGAGCTAGAGGATGCGGATGAGTTTAAAGAGCTAATAAAAACATTAGTACGAATGGAAGATCAAGGATTAATCGTTCGTTCCCGTTCTAATCGGTATGGTTTACCAGAAAGAATGAATTTATTGCGCGGGAAATTTATTGGCCATGCAAAAGGATTTGGCTTTGTCACACCTGATGAGGAGGGAATGGATGATATTTTCATCCCACCACATGAAGTAAATGGTGCATTAAATGGGGATATCGTATTAATTCGTGTTTTAAAGGAATCCTCAGGTGATCGTAGAGAAGGTACTGTTACAAAGGTAATCGAGCGTAGTAAAACAACATTTGTCGGAACATACCAAGCAAATCGTGGCTTTGGTTTTGTTGTAACAGATGACAAAAAATTAAATATGGATATCTTTGTAGCAAAAGAAGATTCCCTAGGTGCAGTTGATGGTCATAAAGTAGTAGTTGAAATTACAAACTGGCCAAGTGAAATAAAATCGGCAACAGGTGTCATTACGAAAATTTTAGGACATAAAAATGACCCTGGAATCGACATATTATCAATTATTTATAAACATGGCATACCACCAGAGTTCCCACAAGAAGTGGTGGATGCTGCAGGGGAAGTACCAGATGAGATAACGGAAAAGGATCTTATTGGTCGTCGCGATTTGCGTAATGAAGTCATTGTCACAATCGATGGCGCCGATGCAAAGGATTTAGACGATGCCGTTACGGTGACAAAAAATGAAGACGGCACATATAAGCTAGGCGTTCATATTGCGGATGTTAGCTATTATGTAAGAGAAGGCTCTATTATTGATGCTGAAGCCTATGAACGTGGTACAAGTGTTTATTTAACTGACCGCGTTATTCCGATGATTCCCCATCGTTTATCAAATGGGATCTGTTCATTAAATCCACAGGTTGATCGATTAACATTATCTTGTGAGATGATTATTGATCAGACAGGTAAAGTCGTTGAGCACGAAATTTTCCAAAGTGTCATTAAAACGACTGAGCGTATGACTTATACAGATGTTTATAAAATTTTAGAGCATCAGGATGAGGAATTATTGAAACGTTATGAGCCGCTTGTTCCGATGTTTAAGGATATGGCAGATCTTGCTGAAATTCTAAGAAATAAACGTATGGAACGCGGTGCTATTGACTTTGACTTTAAAGAGTCGAAAGTGTTAGTAAATGAAGATGGCTGGCCGACAGATATCGTTTTACGAGAACGTACTGTATCTGAGCGCTTAATTGAGGAATTTATGCTAGTAGCAAACGAAACGATTGCAGAGCATTTCCATTGGATGCAAGTGCCTTTCATCTATCGTATCCATGAAGATCCAAAGCCAGAAAAACTACAACGCTTCTTTGAATTTGTAACGAACTTTGGATTAGTCGTAAAAGGAACAGGAAACACAGTTCATCCAAAGGCGCTGCAGGAAATTATTGCGGCGATTGAAGGCATGCCAGAAGAACCGGTTATTTCGACAATGCTGTTACGCTCCATGCAACAGGCGAAATATTACCCAGAATCAATCGGACATTTCGGATTGTCTACTGATTTTTATACACACTTCACGTCACCAATCAGACGTTACCCTGACTTAATCGTCCATCGTTTAATTCGTACGTATTTAATCGAGGGAGACGTATCGAAGGAAACGACATTTAAATGGGCGCAAAGAATGGATGAAATCGCTGATCATACATCTGAACGTGAACGCCGTGCAGTGGATGCAGAACGTGATACGGATGCATTGAAAAAAGCACAATTTATGTCTGATAAAATCGGTGAAGAATTTGAAGGAATGGTATCATCCATTACAAACTTCGGTATTTTCGTGGAATTACCTAACACAGTTGAAGGGCTTGTCCACATTAGTAATATGACAGACGATTATTATCATTTTGATGATCGACAAATGATTATGATTGGTGAGCATACGAATCGCCAATTCCGTATAGGGGATGAAGTGAAGATTCGCGTAGCCAATGTCATTATTGAAGAATCATCAGTTGACTTCGAAATTGTCGGCATGGTGAAATCATATGCTGGCCGCACTCGTAAAGCAGCACCAAAAGTCATTCACGCTGGTAAAAGAGGTGAAGGTGGTTCTGGAAGAGCGGAACACCGAGGCAAAAAGGGTGAAGGCGACTCAGCACGTGGAAGCCGTGGTAAAGGTCGAGGCGAAAAAGAAGGCTCACGTGATGCTGGTAAAGGACCACGTAAAGTAAAACAAAAACAAAAGTTTTATGAAGGCGTAGCGAAAAAAGGTAAAAAGAAAAAACCTAAAAAGAGATAATCAGTTGTGGGCTAACAGTTGGATTGGCTAGCCCCAGCACATTAGAACATAATATAGTTGCTCCTGATATTGGGGCAAGAATCAGTCGAATCGCCGAGAAGATGTCTAAATGATGAAATTAGAGGCATCTTCTTGGCAATTATGCTGTTTAAATGTATTATTTTCTAATAGAGTTGTTGTTGAGATTGTGAGGTGTTTGTTGTGGCAAAAGGAACAGGGAAAGTATTAGCACAAAATAAAAAAGCAAGCCATGATTATTTTATAGAAGAAACCTTTGAAGCCGGAATGGTGCTACAAGGTACAGAAATTAAATCCATTCGAGCAGGGAAAGTACAATTAAAGGATTCCTATGTGCAAATAAGAAGGGGAGAAGCCTGGATTAGCAACATGCATATTAGCCCTTACGACCAAGGAAATCGCTTTAATCACGATCCTTTAAGAGTCCGTAAATTGCTTCTTCATAAAAAACAAATTAATGAATTACTTGGAGCAGTGAAAAGAGATGGCTATACCATCGTCCCTTTAAAAATGTATATTAAAGATGGCTACGCAAAGCTATTAATCGGCTTAGGCAAAGGGAAAAAAGATTACGATAAGCGCGCGGATATGCGTAAGAAGGAAGCGAAGCGCGAGATGGAACGTGTGTTTAAGGCTAAAAATCAGTAAACATATGATATAAAATAGATTCTGATCTTTTCCGGAGCTAACGAGTAAAACAGGAGCAAAGCGTGAGATGGAACGTGTGTTTAGGGCTGAGAATCAGTAAACAGACGATAATTAATTTTTAAAAGAGATCCATATCTTTTCTACGGAGCTGGGAGCAGTGAAGTGGAGCAAAGCACGCGAGGGAATGTGTGTTTAAGGTGAGAAATCAGTAAACATATGATAGTAATTCGAGTTTTTTCTACGGTTTTATGATTTGAAATTTTATTAGGAAATTGTTTTAGTAATAATGGAAGTGGCATAGTTGAATGAAATCACTCCAACTTTATGTAATGTCTCCAACAGATACATGGTGTAGAACCCTTGAAATCTAGTGTTTTCAGATGTATAATGTGTATACAAGCCAGTAAGTAAGTTCGATGCTTAATTGTGCATCACTGCCGTACATGGTTAACGCCATGACCCTTTATAATAAGGGGACGTTACGGATTCGACAGGGATGGTTCAAGCTTGAGCTGCGCGTCGGAGGTCTCGGCTCCGTCATCAACGGAAGTTATATAATAACTGGCAAACAACAAAATTTAGCATACGCAGCGTAAGCTCGTAAGCGCTCTGCCTCTCTATCGCCCATGTAGAGAACGTGGGGCCCAACTTTAGTGGGATACGGTCGGTGGTGCCACTTGAGTCACCGTCAAGAGATTTCCAAGTTAGTGCTCAGGACGCCTGTTTGTCGGCATAATGCAGCATGAAATGTAAGTAGGCAAACTACACGCGTAGAAGTTTAAGTATTGGAGTTTCTGGACGCGGGTTCGACTCCCGCCGTCTCCATAAATGAATTTCAATGGAAATCACTGAAGATCAAAATCCTTGATATTAAAGGGTTTTGGTCTTTTTCTTTTGTCATTGAATTTCATCTGATAGCATTCAGTCGTAGTTAAAAACGTAGTTAATTTTTTAATTGTTTATATTAAATAACGATAAAATATGGAAGTTTTATAAGATTTAAAATACAATATAAATTGTGAAATGAGGTGAACTAGTGAGTAATAGAAATCATGTAACGAAAGAGTTTTTAACAATAGATGAACAAATTGAATTATTAAAGAATCGAAAGTTAATTATTAAAAATGAAGAGGCAGCAAAAATACATTTATTAGAAAAAAATTATTTTGACTTAATAAACGGTTTTGAAACATTAATGTTAAAAGACTCTAAAGCTGCTACAAAAGAATTTGATTATTATTATTTTGAAGATTTTATCTTTTTATATGAGTTTGATAAAAAACTAAATGTAGAAATATTAAGATTGTTAGATCGCTTTGAGACAAGATTTAAAACATCTATGGCACATCGCTTTTGTGAAAAACATTTTGTTAATCCTTCTGACGCACGATCGTATATTGATGTTAATAAATATACTGATCCACGTTCAAATCATTTGAGTGTACCTAGAGAAATTGCTAAGCCTGTTCAGTATCATAAAATTTTCAACACAAATATTTCTTTTAATAGAAATACATATCCCGATTTTATAGAATTTTGTAAGGCGAAGTATACATATTTATCCACTTATGCAGATCCTCCATTTTGGATGACAATAAAGGTTTTAGAATTCGGTGTGTTATTCCAATTACTGATAAGATATGAACGAGATATATTTGTAAATGTAATTGCTGACATGGGTATGAACTACCTTGAAAAACAAAAGTTTATAAATTCAATACGTATATTTATTGAGTTAAGAAATACATGTGCACACTTTCAATTAGTTAATAGGTTTAGAACACCTAATAACTTGAGAATTGATGCAGGTTTGATTGTTGATCTAGGATTAAAAACTAAACTAAATATTAATGGAGTACCAACATATTATGAAATAAGGTTATATGATGTATTGCTTGTATTATCTCAATTTGAAAATTTAAAAGATATTAGAGATTTAATTAAGAAGTACTATTTTGATGTAGCTAATTCTAAAAGACAACGTACTTTGATGACTAAATTGTTTGACAGGATGGGTAGAAAAAATATTTCGGATTGGATAAAATTAGGTCGATAATTTTTCTTTACTTTAAGTGATTAAGATGATATATTATACATATATTATATCGTGCGTGACGGCGAGTTATCCGATGCAAAGGTTAACTGTATAGTCAGAAAAAGAAGGTGCTTTTAGCACCTTCTTTTTCTATTTCATGAATAAAGAAACTCGAATTCTTTATAATAGCCTCAAAAATGTTTTAATCTCGGTTAAATTGTTTAATTTAGCTAGAGTAACCCTAATAATTTAAATAGTTGTTAAATTTCTGAATCGCATCTTCCTTAGCTTGCTTTGTAACATGAGCATAAATATCCATTGTTGTTTTGATATCTGAGTGCCCTAAACGATCTTGTACCTCTTTAATCTTCGCTCCAGCTTCAAATAGTAAGGAACAATGCGTATGTCTAAATCCATGCGTTGTAATCGCTGGTAGGTTATGTTTATTAATGATGGATTTAAGCCAATCATTAGTTTTAGATGGTTGAATTAAGGAATTTTTCGTATTACTAAATACCAATTGATCTTTATTTAACGTGTTGTAACCAAGCATTAAATAGGCTTGCTGCTGTTTTTTCTTCCACTCTTTTAATACAGTCATTGTAGCTTCATCCATTTTGATAGTGCGCTCTGAGCCAGTTTTAGTGGTTTTAATATATAATCTTTGTGATTTACCTTGTCCGATTGCTTTATTAATGCTAATTTCATTTTCTTTAAAGTTAATATCCTGCCAAGTTAGTGCAAGTGCTTCACCTTTACGCATTCCAGAATAAGCTAATATTCGGAAGAAGGCATATATTTTATAGTTTGGCTGTTGCTCAGCATAGTATAAAAAATGACGCAATTGTTCTTTCGTATAGAAGTTTTCTGTTTCAGGTTCAATGTTACTTTTTTTACGATTGCGAGGTAAATCAACAAGATCAAATGGATTTGTTTGAATATAACCACGCTTAATTGCAAAGCGCATAACTAACGCAGCATAGCTTTTCGTTTTATCTCCGTTTACAAGTTTCTCCATCCATTCATCTACATGACGTTGACAAATATCTACGTTAATTTTATCAATTTTATAAGTGCCCATTGCAGGTAAAATATGATTACGGAAAATGCCTGTTGTTTTTACGAATGTACTTTCTTCTACTTTTTTCTCATATACTTTTATCCATAAATCAAATACATCTTGATATGTAGTAACTTGTTTTTTCTTGTAGTTTCCATTTGCAAAATCTGACTTTATTTTTAGAATTTTTTGCTTTAACTCTCTACTTGATTTTGCAGTTACGGTAGTTCTTATTTCTTCACCTGTTAGGTTATCAATTCCTACATAGATTTTTGATCGAACTCGTTTTTCACCATTTTTTAAAGTGTATTCTTCTACGGTTGTTGTTTCTTTCTTTTTAGTCATCATCTTTTCCTCCTATACCTAGTTGGGGCAAGGTAAGAAGCTTAAATGATTTGTTATTCTTTAGGTTCTTTATATTGTGGAAATAATAAATAAAGCATTGCAAGTGCTCTCTCTGCTTCATCCTCAGTTAATAAATGTCCATTAAATGAAGGTTTTATCTTTTCAGCTTTAATTACTAAGGCATCCTGTTCTAGTAATACCTTTAAATCTGTGGCAGATTCTAATGCCTCTAATCGATCTGAATCAATGGGAACGATTTTACTTACTATCCTTTCAGGAAAACCTTCCTTTATTTGATGTGAATTATACTTGTCAATAAAGTCTGGATTTCCTGATAATTTAATCAGGGCAGAATAGGGTACATCTAATACATCTGATATGCGATGTAGGTATACAGCAGAAGGTTTACGTTTATTTGATTCTAGCTGCGATAAATAAGGTTGTGATATACCTGTTAAATCTGATAATTGATTTAATGTAAGCTCTTTTTCTTTGCGTAATTTTTTTAAAAGTGCGCCTAACGACTCCTCCATAGTTGTCACCTCGCTATATTGATGATTATAAAGCTATATGGACCTAATTGCAATTATTTTAATATTAATATTGCTCAGCAATTAAATGCGTGATATATTATTAGTAAGCAATTCCAGACTACGTTGAATAAAAAAATATGTAGAAAGAATTACTATTTAAAAAATCGGAGGAATAAAAATAGAATGAGGTATCTATATGCAAGGTTTAGAAGAAGTAAATTTATTGAAAACAATGATGTCAGAAGCTATTAAGGAAATCGTAACAGATTATAAAATAGCTTCGAAAGAATGGTTCAGCTTAAAAGAAGCAGCTGAATACATAGGGGTATCAGTTAATACTTTAGCAAAATATCGTGTAATGGGTTTAAAAGTTAGTGTGATAGAAGGAGTAAGTCGGGTTTCACGTAAAGAGATCGACCGATTCTTAGAAACACATAGTAATTAGCTAGAATTGGGGCAAGGTAAGTGTAAAGCAGAGTAACCATAAAGTTACTCTGCTTTTATTTATGCTTATTTATTCATTTTAAATAAATCATTAGGACCAAGTATTATCGCTTTTTCTATACATGGAGTATTTGCCAATAAATCGTAATAAGAGAAATGTACATCTCCAACTGATTGATCAAAATTGTAAATACTACATCCGCCATATCGAGGATTAAAATGATTAGCCACCTCTTCGTCTTCAATGCATAGCTCTTCTAATTCTTTTAAAAGCGATGGTATTGAGAACTGAACAATGACATTCCCGTGTTCACTAAGAAAATCATCGTAGTTATATTTCTCAGCAGAATCAAGTATTAAATCACAGTAATGTCGTGGTACTTTACCTTCTATTTCAGCCTGAAATGCTTTGAAGTAATTTAGCTTATTTTCTGTAACTAAATTAGTGTCATCATCACTAGGGAAACACTTTTCAAATTCGAAAATAGAAAATGATGTTCTTGTCTCCCAGATTAAATGAGCATCTTCACGTCCTCTTTCTTTCCAGTAATCAGGTTGTAGAAATGAACCATTAAGTTGTCGATATAACTCATCGGTATATTCTTGATTAGATATAGCAAGTGTCATTTTAAAACCTCCTGTATTTGGTAACGGCGCCGTAAATAGATTGTAACTAGCATTGATGTAAAAATCTATTTGGAAGTTGAAATTTGGTTTTGTAACGCATTACAGAAATTCCAGAGGCTTTTGGAGTGAATTGTAGTTTTTAAGAGAATATTGAGCCTTTAGAAATAGACAGATTTGGGTGGGAAAAGATGCACGGATAATAATATTATATTATTAATAATTTTATGTTCTTGACTTTTTGTGAACAAATTATGACCATATACTAAAAATTTTATAAAAAAATTTTGTGAGGGTGTATCTTCCTTTCCAGACGTTCAATTATGACGTTAGTCGCCCCCTGGGTACTGATTAGCTAACGATTGCTTTTTTTAAGGTATAAAATAATTCCCCTTACTTATTCAATAAGTAAGGGGGGATTTGGAAATTCGTCATATGTTCTATTATCTAATTTTCTACCAAATCGATGTTTTTGTACTCCACCCCATTGTTTAAAGAAAAATGAGACATTTTGGGATTGGCATTGATCTCGAATTGATCTAACCCAATCTGCTTCTACTGGTCTTGCTCCAGGTCCTGACTCTCCACCAACGATAACCCAGTGAATGTCAATTAAATTAAGGTCATCGAGTGGACCCAGTAAGGGTTCGCAGGATAAAAATCTAATCTTGGCAGGGACTTTTTTTAAAAGTTCAATCCTATTAATAACCTTTGTATTTTCAACACTAGTCCCTATCCAGATATTAGGAGTGAAATTCAGTTGACTAGAAAGGTCTAGAATTCTTTTAGGGCGTTTTGTCAGAACTTGATAAGTATGTTGTGGAGTTTCATTCATTGTTCTAAATACTTTTTGAATAAATTCAGTAGGAATTTTTTCATGAAATAAATCTGACATTGAATTAACGAAAACCTTCCTAGGCTTAATCCATTTTCTAGGGACATCAATTAGATCATAGTGAAGTGTTACATTAAATCCATTTTCATATCTAGGATTGCCCATTGCATGTAAACGTTTTGCCATTCTTTCTGCATAACAATGTTTACAACCATCAGAAACCTTGTTACAACCAGTGACGGGATTCCATGTTGCCTCTGTCCATTCAATACTAGAACTACCAGCCAATTTTTCCCCTCCTAAAGATATTAATACACTCATAATATACATAATTTGGTTTTAAATCAAGAACATTCGTTCTGTTTATGGAAAGTGATCTTTACTTTATCGCCCATAGTCTTTTTTCCATTCCTATTTGGTCTATTTTCTGAAGTAGGATCTGCAATGATATTTCCTTCAACCTCCAATCTTCTAAGAGCCTCTTTGAAGTTGGCAGCAGTAAAAGGAGTGCCTACATGGCAAAGCTCAAAAATTTTATTAACAGTCATTGTTTTTCCCGTAAATTTATTTAATAACTCTTTTCCTAAGCTATCAAGGGGCCTTTCATACTGAGATAGGAGCGATAATTGAACATTTTGATGTTTTTCTAAATGTTTTACAGGTATATATGAAAAACTTGCTACATCATCATCTTTCATGGTACTTTCATTAGCCATAATTTCTTTCATAATCGTATAGCCAAGTGTATGTTTTGAGACGAAGATTAGATAGTGGCTTGTTTTGTTTTTTTTCTCATCCAAGAAACGGAAAGGTAAAACTAGATTCGAATTTTCATTAGAAAGGGATTCTGCCAATTCGTTAACTATATACGCTTCTTTTTCTTCTGAACTCAAACCTTTTAACATTATACGCATCTCATTTGCTCTTTCTTCACCAAATAAGGCATTCATATGTTCTACAACTAAAGGATTATTAATCCCCATGCTAATACGATTGTAATTGAAAAAGAAAATACAATCTGAACCAAAATCTTTTATAAGTGCATTTATCAACTTTGTTGTTAAACCTTTGTACCCCCAAGGGTCAATAAAAGCCAGAGTAGGTATTAATTTTTTTTCAGAGAAGATACTTGCAATCTCATCTCCAATTTCTGTATTTAGAACTTGAGGCTTATATTTTAGAGTATCTACGTCGGATAATTCTCTAATATTATCATTTAATTGCTGACTAAATTCTGGATTAGCATCATTAAAAACTGTTACTACTCTGTCTCGTAAATTAACATCATTTATACACTTTTCTAAAATAAGAAGGGGAGTTGATAAACTATCATCTTCAAATTTGCCAGGACCAGAAAATAAATCGATGTATGCAATCCTTCCATTTCTAGATCTAGGTCCAATAATTTTAGTCCAAACATCAAAATACTTAGTAAGAATTGTAGTTTTAATTTTTGACTGTTCTCTTTGTTCAGAAAAAAATTCAACTTTAGCCATATGAAAGCTCCTATTCTGTATTATTATGTTTTCAAAAAATTACCAATGTTATAATTATACTATATTTACATAAATAGGTAGTAATGTATTTTAATGATATTAGTGGTAATTTTGCCTTTGTAAACAACTTTCTGGTAACCACAGTATTCTAGTGTAATCACTATTAATTGCTCAAATAGTATATGTAATTCTTTAAGTATAGGGGTATGATCTTTCGAAAGATGATTTACATTTTATGGTACTTAATAGGAAGTGGTAATATATAAATGGGGAAGGGTGGTAGTTTTAATGGAATATTTCTACTTTATTTCATTTGAACTAGTAGAATATGATTTAAAATGGAACTAACACTAATTAAATAGATTATAAAAGGTAGGTTTGTCGATAATAATGGAGATTGGAAAAATTGACATAATAAATGAAGTAAATGTGGAAGTTAGCACATTGGAAAGGTTTTTTAAATTAAAGTCAGCCTATCCAATTGGTATTGATACATATCAACGACCTTATGTATGGAATGTTGAAAAGGTTAAGGAACTTATCAACGACCTTATAGATCATCTAGATTCACAACCTAATATTCCATATTACATGGGGAATATATTATTACACCAAAATGATAAGAGAAAGAAATTGTTTATAATAGATGGTCAGCAGCGTATTACCACCTTAAGTATCATTTACTATATGTTAAATGGAAATTTAATAGATGAAAAAATTGCAATCGAATTTGATTCACCCATCTCGATAAAGAACATTAAAAATATTCAAATGTATTTGAATCAGCATGATAATTGGAAAGAAAAAGTTTCTTTAATGTTCCCTAAAATTCAATTTACATTTATTACTACCTTTTTGGAAGATTTGGCGTTTACATTTTTTGATACTCAAAACTATCGAGGGGTTAAACTAGAACCAACTGATTTACTGAAAGCCTATCATCTAAGAGGAATCGATGATATAAAAGTGCAAGAAAATTGCGCAAAAAGTTGGGAAAGTATTCAAAGTTATGAGTCAATAATTGGTAGAAAAGGAAAGTTTATTAATGAATTATTTAATAAGTATTTATGGAGAGCACGTTGTTGGAGAGGTCAAAAACATATAAGAATAGAAAACGATGAGGATATTTTAAATGAATTCATGAGAAATACAAAACTAAAAAATGATGATTATGCGATACAGTTATATCCTAACTTTAATAATTCTTATGGAATAGAGCTTAAAATTGAAGATAGTGAAAATTACAAAGTACAAGTAAAAAATGAAAACTACCAAGGCGATCATAAACTTCCTTTTACTATAAGACAACCTATAAGTAAAGGGTTAGGTTATTTCCTGTATTCAAAAAAATACTCAGAGGTAATTCATTTACTTTTTACAGATAAAAATATTCATAGTATAGAAATAAAAAGATTTAGAATATTTTATAACAGTGTTTGGAAGAATACTTCGCAGTATCTAAAGGAACTATTTATAATCGCCACAATAATGTATTATGACAAGTTTGGAGAAAAAGAGTTATTTAGATTTTCTCTCTGGTTAGACCATGTATTTGGTGCAATACGTTTAAATAAACAAAATGTTGTAAAACAGGCACCGCTTATATTTTTAACCGAAGAAGATAACAATTTACTTGATGTTATAAGTCAAGCCTTTATTCCGGAAGAAGTATTTGAATTTCTAAAATTCTGTTCAAAGAAAATTGATATATATCAAAGTGAACAAATTGAAGCTGGGAAGGGAGTGCGGGGTGAATACAAATTTCGAATACTAAATTATTACTCTAAAGATAGTTTTGAAAATAAGGAAAGCTGGATGGACCAACTAGTTGAGGAGAATAATAATGCAAATAAAATCTAATTTAGTTACCTTAAAAAGTATTGTTGAGGAAAAATACTTATTTAATGTACCAATATATCAGAGATTATATGTCTGGGAAGAGGAGCAAGTTAAAACATTATTAGAAGATATAATTGCAGCTTATGGTGATAAGAAAGAGTTATTTTATTTAGGCGGAGTACTTACGGTTGAAAATAATTTAGGCAATGAAGACATCAAAATTTACGACTTAATTGATGGTCAACAGCGATTTACAACTCTTTGGATGATAGCAATAATATTTGTAGGAGAATTAAAAGGTTTCATTGAATTAGATGGGACAAGTAGGGTAACATTTGCTATTCGTGACGATGTCAATAAACATTTTAAACAATTGATTAGTGGAAATGAGCGAGTAATAAATAATTTACCCGCTAATATAACAGATGCATTGGCAGTAATAAAAACATTTTATACAAGGTTAGAAGCAGAAGAACAAGGAAAAGCCGAAAATATAGCATCTTTTATTTATGAAAAAGTTCAATTAGTTTTCACAGAAGTGCCAAGTAAAACAGATTTAAATAAGTTGTTTGAAGTTATTAATAACCGTGGAATTCAGCTACAGCATCATGAAATATTAAAAGCGAGATTACTAGATAGAATTTCATCAAAAGATAGAATGAAGTACAGTAACTTATGGGATTGTTGTGCTGTAATGGATCATTATATTGAGAAAACTATTAAAGAGATAACGAAAATTAAAGTTCATCAATTATTTGATGCTGATGCTGCTAAAGAAGGTATTGAAAAATTAGCTAATCCTAAAAACATATTAGCTGAAATTGATAGTCAAGTGAAAAACAATCTAAAGCCTAAAACACTTTTAGATATTTTAGATTCTGATTATAACTTTGTTATTGAGGACGTTGAAAATCTTGATGAAGAAGTAGAGTATGAATATGATGAAGTTAGAAGCATCTTAACATTTCCCATGTTATTACAACATACTTTGCGTATATATTTAGCAAATAGCAATAGTGTTGATATTCCAAAAATATCGGATAAGGAATTATTAACGCTATTTTCAAATTATTTTCTAAACAATTTTAAGAAGGAAGAGCATATTAAAGAGTTTATTGAATTACTTTGGAGGGTACGATATTTCTTTGATAAACATGTTATTAAATGGGTAGGACCGAGTGAAAATGAAACACATTTAATTAAAAAGATAGAAAAAAGTAGAAGTAGAGGGGAAAACGGCAAATATTATTATTATTTACGTAGAGGGGAACCAACATCGAAGGGTGAAGCGCTCCTACAAAGCATGTTGTATCATTCACAACAAATTACAACACATTATTGGTTAACTCCGTATTTGAAATATCTAATTGAACATAATGGAGAACATAGTTATGAATATTTAAAGTACTTAGATAACCATTTACTATGTGGAGAAAAAGAAGATGAACCATTAGTAGTTAGAACGAGAAAATTCTTAGAAAATCCTTATTATAAAACTAAACTAAGTATAAAGATTTTAGATCAGGAGCTTGGCACGGAATTTCCACATTATTGGTTTTATAAACTGGAATATGTACTTTGGGAAAAGTATGCATTAAGCAAGGATAAAAGATGGAAAGACTTTAAATTAACTGCTAAGAATTCAGTCGAGCATATATCTCCACAAACACAAAAGGTTACTGATACAAATACAGTATCCAATAAAGAACTAAATAAATTTGGAAATTTAGCACTTGTATCAAGAAGCATTAATTCTGAATATAGTAATCTACCATTTAATGAAAAGCGCCAGCGATTTATAAATAAAAATAGAGAAAAATTAGATTCACTGAAGATGGATTTAATATATGAAAATTCAACATGGAACGACCAATTAGCACATAAACATATGAAAGATATGATTAAAGTGTTAAATGAATATTTAGGATTTGAATAAAAAACTAAATAATATATAAAACAAATCTTTATGATGGAAAATGGAGGATCTGTTGTATTTTGCAAGAGAAAAATACACAATAATGCAATAAAAAGTGTAGATAATTGCCAGCCAGCCTTCCATTAAATCATAGTAGTCTTGAAAGGGCATGTGTAACCCTGTAACTATCGCCTGTAAAACTTAAAATATGTGCATGGTGGATAACTCTATCCACCAATGCTGCAGTTAGCCTTGCATCCACGAAGATACGATTCCATTGGCTAAACTCTAAATTTGAAGTAATGATTAAACTCTTTTTTTCATACCAGTCTGTGATTAACTGGAATAAAAGCTCTGCTCCTTCTTTGTTAAAAGGAACGTATCCCATTTCATCTAGAACTATTAAATCTACTTTTTTGAATCTATTTCTAAATTGCTGTAGCTTTCCTTCTCTCCACATTCTTTCTAATGTATCCACTAATTCAGATACCCTATAAAATCTTACTTCGTAACCTTTTTTACAGGCCTTACGGCCAAGGCCAATTGCTAAATGTGATTTACCAGTACCAGGTGCTCCAACCAAAATTGCATTTTCATGTTTATCAATGAAATGTAATGCGGTTAATTCCTTCACATCAATTTGAGGAGGAAATCTAATATTCTCATTCCAATGATATGATTCTAGTTCTTTCTTATTTGGAAAATGAGCCTTTTTGATTAAACGATCTGCTTTTGCTTCATCTCTTAACTGAAACTCTCTGTTAAATAGATCTTGAAGATATTGTGTTTCATTTTCAAAAGGAATCGTTTGATAGATATCCGCTACATATGCTAGACGTAATGATTTACACATTTTCTTTAATTCCGTACTCATTGCGCACCACTTCCTTTCAGATTAGGAGATTGTAATGCATCATACTTAGCCCAATCTACATCATAAGGATGTGTGGATTTACCAGTTTCTCCTTCATTTTGTGCGCTTATAAATTCATAAAATCTTTCATTTATTTCAGTCATATCGTTTGTAGTAAGTAGACTGATTAACATATTTAAACGTTCTTTTCTAAGGTGTAGATTATCAATATTTAAATATTCTCGTATACGTCCAGGAAGGTATGATGAGTATCTGGAGTAGCTTACTACTCTTGGTTTGTGTAACCAACTTTTTAATATTGATGACCAAGGAATTTTACGCCCCTTATTCATATACGGTCTGAAATCCGAGTATAAAATTTCTCCTAAAGGTGAAATAACTTTAAATTTATCCCAATATTTGATTAGGTGTAAGTGATTATAATTATATCCTTTCGGAATATGAACTTTCGTTTGATCAATCGTTATATCGCCATACTTATTAGCTTTCGCAGATTCTTTTTTAAAGACTGGATAGTCGTCTTCAGGCATAACTAAAAGATATTCTATTTCTTCATTCAGTAAATCTTGAATAATTATCTTTTTCTCATAATGCAAACGAGCACGATCCTTGATTAAATGCTCATTTAAAATAGTTGTTAAATCTTCTAAGTTTTGAATAACAGGTGAAGGTGTAACGAAATTATAACGGACATAGCCAACCTTATTTTCAACGTTTCCTTTTTCGTTTCCACTCCTTGGGTTACATGCTTGGGCTTCAAATCCATAGTAATTGGCAAATTGCAGAAACTCATCCGTAAACTGTGCTTCTTCATTTTTCCCCCGTGGTTTGACTACTGCAGCTTTTAAGTTGTCTATTCTTATTTTCCTCGGAACTCCACCCAACTGATTAAACATAGTTTTTAAACCGTATAAAAAGCATTCTTGATTTTCACCAGGTAAGGGAACACAAAATCCTGTATTACTATAGGGGAGGGTCATTATTAAGCAATGGACATCAATAAATTTTCCATCTTTTACAGCCTCCGTTATTCCAAAGTCAACTTGTGCTTCAGCTGGTGGATGATTTAATCGTTCAAAATTCTTGTCCCTACCATCATCTGGTCGATCCTTTCCTTCTTTCCAATCACTAATAAAATAACAAACGGTCCGGTAGGACCCCTTGAATCCCATCTGTTGTAAGTCTGAAAATATTTTCTTATTATTTCTTCTCAGCTTTTTCTTTAATTTTTCATCTTCAAAAAGCCAATCAGAAACGATTTCTCCCCAATGTTCTTCATACATCATCCCACTTTTTAGAATAACTTTTTCTTCAGGTATCCGCTCTTCATCTGCGTATTTTTTTGCTGTTCTCCAATTAATACCTAGTTCTTGAGAGATTCTATTAATAGAATG
>NZ_JPVQ01000041.1 GCF_000772965.1 Ureibacillus massiliensis 4400831 = CIP 108448 = CCUG 49529
GTGATTTTTGATTTCGTAAATGTTTGATATAATTAACTTCAGCCATTGCTAGCATTCCTTTCGACCTCCACTGAATTGATTCGACACCAATAACAGTAGGGAAATTTAGGAAGGCTGGCAAGGCTTTTTTTACACAAATAAAGTGCAAAGTTATGTACTAATTTCTTTCATAACTCTGCACTTCTATTTTGCAATAAACATCTGTGCATGTATTGGTATTGATGTAACTATCATTATTATTCTAAGGAATAATATTTTACAAATATCACTTGTTTCACATAAAAATCATTTTACGCAATTTTTTACATACTATTTACTGAATCTTGTTATATCAGGGGATATTCCCTTATTTCGACCCCGACCACTGGTATCGCTAGACGTTTTTACATTAAGATAAGAAATATAAGAATGCTCTTAAGTCCTTTTATAACAACGGCTTGGGGGCTTTTTCTTGTTTTTTGATATTCGATAGATGATGATATGTTTTCGTAGCATTTTACACTTTTTTACACCATTAATTTGAAACCTTAAATTATTTCATTCGTATATAGAGATAACAACAAATTATAATGCATTTAGGAAGTGTATTAAATGATAGTAATCATGGAAGTTGATAAAATAGAAGTTACCCAGAAGTTACTTACAGAACTCAATAATGCAAGAGATTCATTTCCACATATGGAAATGAATAGAGATCTCACTTTAGAAGACCAGATAACTATAGCAGGAGATTATTCTTTTGAAATTTTAATGAACAATGAAAAAGTTGGTTTTGTAACTTTGTTTGAATCTGTTATAGTAGGTTATTTTCAATTCGATATCTTAATATTTGAAGAATACCGTGGAAAAGGTATTTTTAAAACTGCATACAATTTACTTGAAAATTGGAGTATAAACAAAACTGATTTTGAAGGATTAGAGGCCGTCGTTTTTAAAAGCAATGTTAAAAACTTAGCTGCTATGAAAAGTGTTTTATTAAAGAATGGCTTTTCGGAAGAAGATCAAAATGATCGCTTAGTATATTCAAAAACATTAACACCATCTGAAATATTTAATAAATTTTACATAATTGAAGGAGAGAAAATTATGCCAAGTTTAAACCAGTTAAAGCATACAATTGCTGCAGGAAATGACTCGCAAGACAACCGTTTAATTTTATTATCTAATGGTGACTTTAAACTAGTCCCTTATAACAATGCAAATGATGCTGTTATATTTGAGAATTTAGATTATGTTACCCGTTGGGAAACATTGGACTCAGGTAATGACTGGGTTGGGCCTGATGCGGCAAAGGATGAAAAATGGATGAATCAGATTTTAGAATGGGCAAATGAAGCATGGGATATTCATCAGAAAACAGGTAAGAAAAAAATCTTAAACCCATATGCTTAAATAATAGTAGAACACACAAGTTGATTTATAACTTGTGTGTTCTTTTGAATTATACAATCATTTCTTCAAACGTGCTTATTGCTAACTGCTCATCTCTCCAACGCAGCTCCTTCAATACATGTGTATATTCCTTCAATGTTGTTTCTATATCCCCTGTCCTAAACGTTCGCTTATAAAATGGATAGAAGTGTTCTGAATAGAACTTTAAAGTGTTGAATTGTCACTGAATCCATTTTAATTACACGATTAGATTGTTCATTTTTGGTAGGGGAAATCCAGCACTTGTTGCCTTTTTAAAAGCCCATGTTTTGTTGATATTAATTGTGTTATTGATGAAATCAAAGTCCATTTTTGTAGCCCTACAAGTTCTCCAAAACGCATTCCAGATGTTAATCCGAGAAGAAGTAAAGAATAGCCTAAACCATCGTTACGTTGGAAAGTCCATGTTTGACCTTTTATTTTTGGATAAAACACGGACCCACCATTCTCTACATCTAATAGACTTCTAAACTGAGAGGGATATAGGATATTCTCTTTAATCCATTCGTATTTGCGATTTACTCTTTTCTCTAATTCCTGCATAGACCAATACGTACCTTGTAGCTTTTGCTGCTGTAAATTTTTTAGTTCCACGTTTGAAATAAAACTAAATGTTCTGGAATTGTTACTGTAATATTAGTTGAGATTTTCTGAATAATTAATACTCCTTAAATATTCTTCTCTTATTTATATCTCAAAACTGCTTTTTTTCTGGTGATCTAAATCTCTCCAAAAGAAAAGCACCTCCAATGTTAGAGACATGCTCTTACAATTGGGGTGCAGTTCATACCTTTTAGCAGAAGGTACGAGTACTACTTTTTTGCCCATATACTTTGCTATCGCTCTTAAAGCGTTGTTCTGTTGCAAGACCATTGAGTGTTAGTAGCACTTAGTGGTCTTTCTAAATTATAACACAATTCATTCGTTAATAAATGTAAAATAATTGTGATAAAGCTGATTAGTTTAGGGCAGATGTTAGTAAATTTATATGTCAAATATATGAACCTACACTATTGTTCCAAAATAGTTTGGAAAGAGTTTCTAGGAGTTAAATTTTTATAAAAAATTTCTGAGGGGATGTACCTCCCTTTCCAGACATTCGATTACGTCGTTAGTCGCCCCCAGGGTTCTGATAAGGCATTCTACGCCACTCAATAAAAAGTGGGAAAATAAATGAAAAAGGAACACAAGAAACTGATAATACGTCAGAATCGAGTGTTCCCTATTCAAATTACGCAAAGTTATCAAAATATGTAAATGCATTGCTTTTGCGTCTTCATGCTAGTTATATGAACCATTCAGCCATTGAAGAAATGACTGTTTAGGAATTTTAATAAGTGGGCCGATACGAAGTACATAAAATTCACCAGATCGTGTTAACTCATATGCTTTTGAAGCACATATACCTAATATCGATTGAATGTCTTTTACAGTTAATACATCAGGATAATCATTTAATTGCAAGTGTAGTCACCTCTATTTTCATGCCTTCGGCTAAAGAATCGTATACATATATTTTACTTACATTTCTGTGTTAAAGCGAACTCGCTCACAATAGATAAGTGTTAGATGGCTCTAAATAAACAATGTGTTCTTATGTCGGGTGTTATAGCTAGTAAACATGCTTCAAATTAATCAAACTCTTTAGACATAGCCCTATAAAATGTATCTACTCACTGTGTACCAGCCACAGTTATCAACTAAATTAGCGGTAGAATAGGGGATTTTATTAATTAATTGATGTTGTTTAATGAAAGCTTCAGCTTTACGGTTACGTATAATCATCGGTTCTTCTAAGTTATGTCGAATCAGAAAATCATTTGTTTTTCGTAACTGAAAATTTATAGCCATATCAAAAGCATAGACAAAGGAGTTAATTACATCCTGTACAGGTGCATTTAAAATTTCTATATGTTTTGGCTGCACAGATTGATATTGTAGTAATAACGTATTAATATCATTTGTTATTACATGTACTTCGACTCCTTCTGAAATCGGTGTAATTACCGCTGTAACTGGATCAGTGGTAGATGTGAACCAATCTTCAATAATAGCTTTAACTTCGCTAGTAGGTAATGCAGGGAGATGTAAAACAGCATATTCTAAGTTACCTTTTACTTTAAAGTTAGTTCTAATAATTCGGGCTAGCAGCACATAACCTTCACGTTCTATAAAAAAGTTCTTTTCTCGTTGCTTGCCATCATAATCGAAAATTTCGATATGACCTTTACATTTCACTAGTTTTGTATATTTTGGCATAATATTTTCCTCGTCCTTTAGTTATAATTTTGTGAGATACTTTCAAGTTTTTCTAGCATGTCTAGTATTAAATCTTCATTTTCAGCTTCAGCAAAAGCTTCTAGTTCATCAATCGTTGCATCTGAAAGAAGTGCAGTATAAGTAAAACCATGTTTGCTTTCAAATTGATGCAATACCGCACCGTTACGTTGTAAAAGGAAATCAATTATTTTACGGCTCGTAAATTTCATTACAACAGGCCTATCTAAGCCTCTACCCCCGAGAAACCGTTTTTTACCTAGTGGCAGCCGATCATCGTGAATATCCTTGTTGAGATAATTTGCAATATTAGGTGCATCTAAAGCATCACCTATAGAGCATTTAAAGTGTAATCCGCCATGTTTCCACTTAGAAGAAACTAGCTTCTTAAACTGTTTTGGTATACGGCAGAGAATATGGAAATGGATACGCCCGTTCTTTTGAAATTCAATAGCCCCTACATAACGTAAATCTACGCTTTTTAGCTGTTTGCAGCGCTTTAAGCTCTTCCAAAATAAATTAAACTTGTCACGACAAATAATGAAGTCCTTTGTATCAAAATCACAGCAGGGTCGGAATGTAAGCGTAAGCATTGAAAAGCTATGTGCAAAGTTAGCGTATATAATCCCTTTAAATGTACGCTTGCTGTTTTGAATAGAGCAGCGTTTACTTTCCTCAGCCTGCTCGCATTGATTTAAAACATGTAGTTCTTGTCCTTTACGTTTACGCCCACCTTTTCTGTTATATGTAGGCTGGCTTAAATAACGTTCTATTACGGTGCTTACCGATTCAGTATGAGTAACTGTTACTTCTAAAGTTGACATTGTATTGAGACTCCTTGTTGTTAATATATAGTTTTTATAAAGGTAAAACTGGTGAAACTCTTGCTATATATGGGCTCGTAATCTATTTATCTAAATAAAACTGTCCATAATAAATTACTATTAATAAAGTAGGAGTAAGGCCTTTACTCTCTAGTGAAATTGGTCTTAATTGGTTACTGTCTTTTGTTGTTACAACACTTATAATTGTAAATAGATAAGAATATTTTAGCGAATGACTAAAAGGGGTATGAGAGCTGATTACGGTTGATTAAATATGATTGTGTGAGAATAAACGAGGTCATATCGGAATAATCCTTAAAATTGCTCCAACTAGCTCAAACAGAAATACATCGATAAAAAACTTTTATTAAATCAAGCATTTAAGGAGTTTTAACACGATTAACTTTCCGGGCTCTTTTCTCAGATGAGAACAAGAAAATGTATTTGTATCTCTAGGGAATTATTATTTTCTAATAGTTAATCCAAGAGTTTGTAAGAAGGAAACCGAAGCATGAGATGAGGAATGAATCTGTTACACAGAGGGTTATTGGGTTACAATAATCATAAAAGAAATTTACGTAGATGTTTGTACCGTATCTTTTCTATATAAATTGGAGTAAAAAGAAAAGGATGACTTACGAAATGGAACAGCTCGAAAAAACAATAGACATCGGCACATATGATACGGCTATCAATGTTATAGGTGGCCTTAAAGATATTAGTGTCATTTTCAAAGCATTGGAATCTTATTTTAGTGAAAATGATTCTTTAAATGACCTTATTCATCAACGAAATGAATTTAACATTCGAACTGAAAAAAGCCGAAAAAGGATTGAAAGTGCCGTAGTAAAGACATTTTTGCAATTTAAAAATGAGGATCATCGAGATCTAATACAGGGGATTTGCAGTGCAGTTGTACCTCAACAAGACAAAGAGTTGGCATTGGTTTGGCAGTTTGCATTGAACAATAGATTATTTAGAGAACTAACTACAGATGTTTTTGTGAAAATTTATTATTCTGGACGCACGACCATTACTAAGAATGACATCGCTGCCTACCTGAAGGAGTTACTTCTTCAAAAACAATCGCTTAATCTTAATTGGTCGGAAATTACAATTGATACCCTTTCAACGAAGTACTTAAATATAATGACTAAACTAGGTTTGATAAGTACAGGTAGAACAAAAACATTTAAAAATATTCGTCCATCCTCAGAAGCACAAGTTCTATTCGTATACTTTTCAAAATTATACGAGCCAGAAAACAATAATATTCTCACGAATGAATTCCTACCAATTAGCTTCATCCACACAGAGGATTTGCAGGATCGGCTTAAAAAGCTTTCTTTAAAAGGTTTTTTTAATATGAATTTTAACGGTTTAAAATTAAATGTTGAACTAACTCATAGCTATAAAGGAGTATGTCATGTCATATATAACTGATCATAAGCAAAAGTTTACAGATTTGAAACATCATATAGATAGTCAGGATCACCTCCTTCGTGAAGCAAACGGAGGGAATAGTATTCTGTTTTCCTACTCACCTATTGATGAGAAATTGTATATAGAAAAAGCGAAGGAATTATTTGCTGATAAAGCAGAATTCATCGATATTAGCAAGTTGTTCGTTCAGTACATAGATGAAGAAGGCTGGGAATCATTTAAAGAGTTATACAATGACTTCAAGAGTACACCGTACAAAGTTTTTCATTCTGATGATCCTGAAACGGATTTATTCGACATGATTATAAGTGAAATCGAAAGAGTTAATAATAATAATAAAGTTCCTATTTTAATTCGAACGGGTTGTCTGTTAGGTACTGGGATTGAAAATGTAAATATAATGGAGCACAAGAGCATTATGAAAATGAAACATCCTCTTGTGATATTTTACCCATCCAAAATTGAAAATGATAATATTTATTTTTTGAATTTTAAACCTGCTTCGAAATATCGTTGCATACTAGTGAAATGAGGGAAACTACATGTCAAAAATAAACGAAGTATTAACAATTAATCTTCATGAAGATATAAAAAGTGTAATTGACCTAGAAGATCGATCAGAAACAGAAATTCAAACTGAAATTGAATCCTACATTGTAACAGAGGGAATTGGTGAACATCTCTATAATTTTACGAATCAATTTACTTCTAATATAAAGGAAACGGGTGTTTGGCTATCCGGATTCTATGGTTCTGGTAAGTCCTATTTTGGTAAAATGATTGGTTATATCATCGGTAATCCAATGATTAACGGGACGAGTGCAAGGGATCGATTTATTCCAAGGCTTAAAGGTGTAAAGGATGAAAGCCTCATTGAAAACGCTATTCGAAATTTGGACTCAATTAATTGCAGAGTCGTTTTTCTTGATATTGCCAAACAGAATACAGACAATGGCTTGGCATTTACTCTGTTTGCGAACTTGTTGAGAAGTATTGGATTTCGTGATGATGTCTATGGATATATGGAATTTGGCCTTCTTGTTGATGGAAAGCTAGATGAATTTAAAACAATAACGAAATCTCTAGAAGGACAGGAATGGGACCAGTTAAAAATAAGTGACCGTAGAGTAGCGAAGGTAATGAGGAAAGTTTTTGTTGAAATGGGCTACAGTGAAGCTGAATATGAAGAAACACGTAAAATTTATGAAACTTCCATTAAAAATTTTTCAGCGAGCAAATTTAAAACTGTATTGGAAAGGTACTTGAATTTCCAGCGGGATGAAACGCTTGTATTCATATTTGATGAAGCAAGTGAAGCCATTAGCCAGAAAAAATTCACTTTACTTGATCTAGAAGGAATAAGTGAGGTGCTCTCTAGTATCGAGAGAAAGGTTTGGACCATCGCCATCGCACAGGAAAAATTGGATGATGTTATTAATAGTGCAAACGTAAGTAAGAGTCAGTTGACAAAGGTAACGGATCGCTTTAAGACGAAGATTCACTTAGAGGCAACAGAAGTTGACGTAATTATTCGAAATCGTCTTCTTCAAAAAACAGAAGCGGGCAAGCAGCAATTACTGAAATACTATAGTGACAATGAAGGGTTAGTATCAGATGCAACTAACTTGAAGTCAAACTTTCCAACTAAAACGGAAAATGCTGAAGAATTCGCAATCTATTATCCATTTCATAAGTACCAGTTTGATATTTTGCAAAAGTTTTTGTTCAGCTCCAATGCGTTAGTTGCCACACAAAGTGCAGCACGTGGAATGATTATAACAACTTTTGATATCCTCAAAAAGCAAATGAAAGATGAAAGCCTTTTTAACTTTGCTACAGGTTATACTATCTGTACGGAGGCACAAACATCTCCAGACTCGGGACTAGTAAATAAATATGATTCTGCAAGTAAAATATTACAAAAAAGCCCAATAGATGGGGAAAAGTTGCTAAAGACAATCCATCTTTTGTCTGATTCTGAAGTTGTTTTTCCTACAGTAGAAAGTATAACGAAAAGCTATATTTCTGACATTAATTCGTACTATGAAATGAAGCCTCTTATCGAAGAAGTTCTTAAACTTTTAGTGGATTCGAAAGTATTGTTATCTTCGAACAATAATTACAAAATCACATCAGATCTTGAAGGAAAACTTCTTGAAGAAATGAATGGTTTTGATGTGCCGTTCCACAGCAAAAAACGTTCTTTGATTAATTATTTGAAGGAGTATAAATTATTTAATAATATCTCCTCAATGAACGTTAGCTCTGATAATTTTAAATTTAGCATTCATTCAGATCAAGACGATGAATTAGCTAGTACTAATAACAAAGATTTAATGGTGAAAGTTTATAGTTTGTACAATATCAATGAAAACAGACAGGATTTCATTGAGAATATTAAGATGGACACTCAATATCAAAAAGATTGTATCACGTTGATTCCAGAAAATAATGAGTTTAATCTGATTGATAAATTAATTGATGAAATTAGTAAATATTCGTTTATGGAAGAAAAATATTCGAATGAATCGGATTCTGAAAAACGTAAAATTATTCGAGAATTTTCAACCATTCGTGAAGAAAAAGAAAAAGAGTTACGGTTAAAAGTTGAAAATGCATATTATAACGCAAATTTAGTCTATATGTATGACGAGTATTCACTAAATGAGATGAATTTTAAATCTATTGTCAACGAAAATCAAAACAAGATGATTAAAAATATCTTTACAAAAAAATTAGCTTCTGGACTTTCTGAAGATTTAGTTCCGAAAATTTTTAAGAGTCGAAAGGAAGATCTTAGTAAATTATTTTCAAGTAACGATTTTAAATTCTTTGATACCAATGGGAATTTTATTGGTGAGAATTTAAAGGTCGTTGAAGAAATTAATAATCAAATAAACAGTCGATATGTTGATGGTCGCACACTGGATTCAGATTTTTCGGGTGCACCATGGGGATATTCTTTTGGTACGATAGTGGCTACTTTAGCAGTTCTATTTAGAGCGGGACGTCTATCTGTTAAATATAACGGTGAAACATGGTTTTCTCATGAACAATCAGGAGTTCATGAAGCCTTTACCAATGCCACGAGGTTCAGAGGGGCATCATTTAAATCTCTTACTGCAACGCTATCTTCTAACCAAAAAAGTCAAGTTGTTCAAGAATTGTTGGATCTAGAAATTAGTACTTATCTCAATGAAAAGATTGATTGGAATACGAATGATTTTCAATTGGCAGACAGTATTGGGAAGTTCGCAGATAAATTTATAGAAACGATATCAACATTAAAAAATACTGTTGATCAATTTGAGTCTCTATTTCCAATTGTGGATCAGCAAAGAAAAGTTTTACAGGGCTTTACGGGTAAAATGACAGAAAACAATTATATTGAGCGAGTGGAATATTTCCTTACTAACAGTGAACAGTTCGCAGAAGCAATCCAAACGATAGAAAAGGCACAGAAATTTATTAAAAAGAACTTTTCAAAGGTGCAGGATTATAAAAGATTTATAGAAGATGTTACAAATGAACTTAAAAAAGCGAATCGATCAGACGTTCTTATTACAGATGCAACTGAAGAATTCAATAGACTTTATAATCAAGACATGGTTAAAAATTTTGGAAATATGCAGCAACAAGTTCAAATCATTAAAGATGTTTACTATAAGATGATGAAAAAAGCGGCTTCCAATATGACCCATGAGTATGAAATATTAAATGGTAAAGTCGATGCTGCAATTAAAAGGTTACAGGATTATCCAGCTGAACTAAATCAAAGTAATCAGAAAAAATTGAATGAACTTCAGCACTATTGCAATGCACGGATTATTAACGATCCTGTTCTAAATCAGTCAATAAAATGTGAAAATAGTGGGTATTCCCTATCGGATATACTGAACTATACCCAATTAGCCCGAGTGAAGGAACAAGATTTGATTATTATTGAAAATAGTTTTGTCTCAGAAGCGCCTCAGCCTGAGCCAAAAACAGATGATGAAGGACAACCAGTTCCTAAAAAACCTCGTAAAATAAAGGTTCCAATCACCAATAAGATTATGACTGTTCAAGAATATAAAACTCTCCTTACAAATCAACTGGCAATATTGAGCACAGCTAGACCAGATGAAGAAATCGAGTTGGATATTGATAATTTATGAATAGGATGGTAACCAATGAAACTTTCAGAACATGTAGACTTAATAAGAGACCTAATCGAAGCAGCTTACGATAAAAATTTGTCCCGTTTAGGTATTGGGAAAAATAAACAACTTGAAATTGAGAAACTACCGCCAGAACACAGAACGGACCGACTACGTTTTGAAGAATTACTTGATACCCATATAGGTGAGACTGGAAATTACAAAGCTGCACGTGAAAAATTGATTGATGAACTAACTTTTACACTATTTAATCGTTTAGCAGCTGTAAAAGTAATGGAAGCATCGTCACTATTTGCGCCAGTACTGACAAAACTTTCAGAGCATGGTGACCGTTCCTTTGGGCATAAAGCTTGGCTAGAGATCAATCCACATATGCGAGCGGAGGAACTAGAAGGAATCCGGGAGTACATTGAGCATGCATTTAACGAGCTAGGAAACGACCTTCCACTTTATAGTAATACTTATCCATATGCATTGTTACCTGATGCGATTAGTTTAAATGACATCATCGATGCATTCAACGAAGTGGAAAAAGATGCTCAAGTAGATGATGCAATTTGGGAAAGTGACGATGTCCTTGGTTGGATGTATGAAAGCTATAACAATAACAAGAAAAAGCTGCATAAGGATAGTGGTGAAAAAACAGAATACAATAAAGTATCACTGCAATCACAAGTGTATACACCACGGTGGGTAGTAAAGTTTTTAGTAGAAAATTCATTAGGAAAACTTTATCTAGAGATGTACCCAGATTCCGAAATTAAAAATCGTTATAAAATAGCCAATGCTCCTCAAACCAAGGAAAGAGAGATTAAACCATTACATGAGATAAAATTGATGGATCCTGCCTGTGGATCTGGAAATTTCATGTTGTATGCGTTTGACTTTTTCTATGAACTTTATATCGATCAAATCGAAAACTATGATGAGGATTATGATAAAAAGGAGATTCCTAAATTAATAATCGAAAAAAATCTTCATGGAATCGATTTGGATGATCGTGCAGTACAATTGGCTCAACTTGGACTGTTTATTAAAGCGAAGAAAAAACGTAGAACCATTGGCGAACTTTCTTATAATGTGGTTTCCTCTGATTTTTATTTACCAGAGTATGAGTCAGTAAGACATATATTTACCGAAGGAAATAACTTAGATAGTAAGCAACAAGAACTGATTGAAGAAGTGTGGTCAGACTTACAACACGCTTACAAATTCGGCTCACTGATTCGCTTAGATGAAAAACTAAAATCCAGATTAAATGAAGTCCAAGAAAAGATTGATGCAGGAGAACATTCACTATTTATTGCAGCAGATCTAAAAGAAGAAGAAAATTTTTCAACAACATTTTTCAACAACCTAAAAACAGCTGTCGAGCAATATGCACAGACTAAGGGGAATAGCTTCTTAACTAGCAAAACAAAAGATGCCATCACTTTCCTTGAATTGCTAACCACAGAATACGACGTAGCCACTGCCAATCCGCCATATACTGACAGTGCAGACTTTGGTCCTGAGTTAAAAAAGTTTATCGAATACAATTACAAAAAGCCATACAAGTTCCACGCCAACTTGTATGCCACTTTTATAAAGCGTTGTTATGAATTAACTGGATCGAATGGAAAGATTGCTATGATTCATCCTTTAACATTCATGTTTATTAAAACTTATGAGGATGTTCGTAAATTTATTATAGAAAAAACTCACATAAACTTATTTGTTCACCACTCTGCTGACGCAACAAATATTTTTGATGGCGCCTTTGCCTCTGCGCCTGCGTATTATATTTTGGAAAAAAATGTATCTAGAGAAAGAGATTCCTGGTTTGTGTCTCTTGATCAATACACACGAACTCCGAATGAAAAATATAAAAAAGATTTTTGCCTCAAGGCACTAAGTGACTATATTAAAGGAATCACAAACGAGCATAACTATATAATCCCTCAAGCCAAGTTGAAGATTATCAAATCTTGGCCATTTATATACTGGATATCAGATGAGTTTAGGGAGAAGTTTGGGGGAGGCGGATTCGAATCAATATACGAAACTATAAGCGTCGGAGTCCAACTCCCAGGAAATAACAATAAGCACCTAAGGTTTATTTGGGAATTAAATGATAATTCTAAAAGATATTATTACTCAAAAGGTGGGGATTTCTGTAAGTGGTATGGGAATGTTTGGCTTACAATTCCAAAAACTATTGAGAATGAAATTCCAGATGTCTCCTCAAATCGACAAAAGCTATACGGCATAACCGCTGGGCGTCAATCTGGTGTATCTTTTAGATTTAAAGACTCCAATACTTGGGTAGACAATGGAACAATGAATATCTTCGAAACTGAGGAGAATTCATTTTACCCGTTGGCTGTAACAAATTCAAAGATGGGTTCATATGTTTTTGGTTGTCTAAACCCTACAGTTAATAAGCAGGCTGGAGATTTAAAGCGATTACCTTTTGCTAATCCAAATAATCTTCAAAGTGAATCTATTAACGAAAAATCTAAACGTTGCATTGAAATTAAAAAGCAACTTGCTTGTTATGATCTATTGACAAGGGATTACATAGGTTCACCTATACAAGTTGGTAGAAGCATTGATATAAAAAACAGAATTAGAATGTATTTGAATTATGAAAATCATCTTTTAACCCAAGTTCATATTAATGAAGCAATTCTGGATCAGATTATCTTTGATATATACGACCTAAGTGAACACGATAGGTTAATGGTTATAGCTAAAGAAGGAAAGAGTATCGGTGGTCTGCCAGTATTAGCTGAAGCTCGAATTGCTTATCTTAGTGAAATAGAAGCAACTAAAGAATTCCCTCTCGATGATGTGAGAGATTTTATTGAAGGACTTCCGACTAAAGAATTTTCTGAAGAAGAGCGTGAAATGATTGTAAGTGGGTTTCCATCTCTCTATCAGAATAATAATAATCTTGAAAAGTTCTGCATCCGTAATGAGGTTAACCCTATCAATGTCTGGTACTGGTTTAAACAGAGTAATGTGATTCCCCAGCAACGTATGCAAACGTTGGCGATGGAGTTTTTAGCGGATATGATTAGGGAAATCCTCATGGAGGATGAAGACGGTATAGCACCATTGGTATCAAATGCAGG
The DNA here is from genome assembly GCF_000772965.1 of Ureibacillus massiliensis 4400831 = CIP 108448 = CCUG 49529. Taxonomy (GTDB): domain Bacteria; phylum Bacillota; class Bacilli; order Bacillales_A; family Planococcaceae; genus Ureibacillus; species Ureibacillus massiliensis. Next base: position 13,252 of record NZ_JPVQ01000041.1, read on the forward strand.
TGAGCAAGTGCTATTAGATCGGGTTGAGGAAAAATTCAGGGAAAAAGGTTTTAGCTCGTCTCAATATTCAAGTTTTGATAAGGTGCTTGGTCGTCCAATTCCTGAGTATCTGAACAAGTACTTCTTTGAAGAGCTATCTAATCACTTGAACTTATTTATGTATTTGCCAAAGACTCCTTTCATCTGGCACCTTTCTAGTGGTCCTGAGCAAGGTTTTGATTGCTACATTATTATCTATAAATGGAGCCGGGATAAGTTAATGCGATTGCGTTCGGTTTATATTGAGCACCGTGAGCGTTCCTTGGTTAATCGTCAAAGTGATCTTGCTGGGAATGAAAGTGCGGAGGCGCAGAATGAAAAAGATCGGATTTTTAAACAATTAAAAGAGATTGAAGTATTTAAAGAAAAGATTGATGAACTTCTTTCCGAAGGATATGATCCAAATCTTGACGATGGGGTTGGTAAAAATATCGCACCATTGCAGAAAAAAGGCATGATTCCTTATGAGGTGCTTAATACTGGGCAACTTAAAAAGTATCTTAATGCGGATTGGTAGGAGGTCAGAGTTATGATTGATATTTGGTTTAAAAGAGATTTAACAGACATTTTTGACAACCATCCAATAGCTGTTTTTATCGATGAATCTGGTGAAGCGGAGTTTTTATTACAAACCGTAGGCAGTGAATATATAATCTATCGACCAGAGGATGAAGTGGAAGAGTTGCAAGTGAAGTATCTGATTGAAAAGGCTCAACCAAGTAATGAAAAATTTTTAATCTATACTCACTTAAAAAAAGATGATCTTAAGTTCATCCGAGAATACTGTGAGACGTGTGGAAGCTTAGAAATTCGTTATTTGCAGAATTATATTAAGGATAAGGTACATCAGTCACTTAATATTAATATTAACCTTTCCAAGGAAAGACTGATTACTGCAGCAAAAGTTAGTATCGGAAAAGATCAAACATACTGGATGGATTTAAGTCATAAAGGGTCTGCAGGAATCTTTAACTTAGAAAAAGAACTACTTCCTTTTGTTCATGATCCAACTACTTACTCTAAAAAAAATTTCGATGCTCAACTTCTTGAAACATTTTATCGAGAAGTGAACGAATTACTTAATAAAGATTACATCTCTAAGCCTGCTACGACACTCGCAAGTGAAGTGGTTGAATCTATATTTGATGGTTTAGCGAAAGACGAATGTAACAAGACACTTTATGCAGTGTATGAAAATTGGCTTGATTCCGTTACCTACAAGAAATCATTTAACGATTATCTTGACAAGTATACATTACCTTCTATAGGAACTTGGGATGTGAATATAAATCATCCATTTCGACAGGTAGATGAGAGATGGCTTGCGGATATTGGAGCAAGAATTACAGATAAAGATTATATTTCTGGTATTCTTGCTAAGTTACGTCAACGTCATCAAAGTAAACAGGCAAAAGCTCTAGAGATTCTATTTTGGTCCGACATCATTACATTACTTGAATTTGATTCAAAAAATATCAATTATTTAAGTTCATTTAATGAATGCATTGATTACTATAGAAAATATTTCTTCAAATTGGATACAGCCATTCGTAACTTGTATACAGAATTTCTTAATAATCAAGAACTTCTTGAACCATTTCAGGAGATTTACAAAGAATACTTATCGATTTTTCTTGAAAAATGGTTCGAATATTGGAGTGATTATAAAGAAAACCAGACTGGAACGTTACAGCGAATCATTGATGAAAATGACGGCATAAAGACCGCTGTGATTGTTGGTGATGGTGTTGCCTACGAATTAGCTGAGCAGGTAACTAGCAAAGTTAGAGGTTCAGAAAATCTTAAAAAGGATGTAATTCTTGCTGATATCCCTACTGAGACTGAAAACAACATGAGCCGGATTTATATGGATAATGGTGCTATAGAAGCGGTTCAAAGCAACCGAGAAAAGTATCTTGTAGCGCAGAATCCAGATTTATCAATCGAGTTACTTCGACTTGATGAGGTGAATGAAGAAGCAAAAACGGGTCAGTTTCTAATTTGTACTTATAAAGATATCGATGATATGGGAGAAAAACTTCAGCAAAAAGCTCTCAAGTACTTACCTGAAACAATAGACTTTTTCGCTGCAAAGATTTCACTTCTATTGTCTAGTGGCTATGAAAAAGTGTATCTAATTTCAGATCATGGTTTTGTACTAACAGGGCTATTAACTGAAGCAGATAAGATTTCATTTTCACCAAATGTCGTATTTGAAAAGGCAGAACGATACATCCGCACAGAAAGCAAACTACTGGAAAATACAATACCATTAATTGAAGCTAAAAAGAGCTTCAAGCAATACGAGTATCTATACTTTGCAAAGAACATTAATCCTTTCAAGACTCCAGGCTTATATGGGTATTCGCATGGGGGATTATCACCACAAGAAATAGTAACTCCTTATTTTTGCTGGGAACGTTCTGCAACTTATGCAGCATCACTTTCAGTAAAAATTGAAAATAAAGAAGACTTAAAAGACGTTACCGGTGAATTGTTCTCAGTAAAGATACAGGCTGAGAAAGGTGAGGGGGACTTGTTTTCTCTGAACCGAAAGGTTTACTTGGCATTCTTTGCAAACAAACAGCAGTTTAACAAGAGTGATATATTTACAATTCAGCGAAACGAATTAATAACTAAGGATTATTCGTTTGATGGTAATTCTGAAATAGAAATCCAACTTTTAGATGCTACGACGAAAAAACAGTTAGACCGCGCAATTGTTAAACAAAATAATGCTAGAGATTTGGGGGGGCTTTTCTAAAGGGAAGATGAATCAAATGAACTTTTTAAACAGCATAAAATTGTGCTGATAGGAGGCATTGGTTATGGTTGTATTAGATGACTTAGATAAAAAGCTACTTGAAAACTTCAGAGGGTTTGTTGTAAAGAAGGATCTTGTTCGTTCTGTAAAGGTTGGGGCTAATGTGCCAATGTTCGTGCTAGAATTTCTAATAGCTAACTCCTGTTCTACTGATGATGATGAAAAGATTCGAATTGGTATGGAGAATGTGAAAAAAGTGCTCAGTGAACATTACGTTAATCCAGAAGAAGGCACGCTCATTCAATCTAAGATTCGTGAGAGAGGTCGCTTTAAAATTATTGATAAAATTTCAGTTGAACTCGATTCAAAAAAGGATATTTACTGGGCGAAGCTACAAAACATCAATATTAAAGATGGAAATATTAGTGATAATCTTGTAAAGCAACATGAAAAGATGCTAATGGGTGGAATTTGGGCAATCATCGATGTGGAATATGATCCGAATATAAGAGTTGGTCAGAATATTTTCCCCTTTGTAATTACAGAAATAAAGCCCATTCAGTTATCTAGTTTTGATAATACAAGGATTATTAACAAACGAAAAGAATTCACAAAGAGTGAATGGCTTGATCTTTTATTAAGAAGCTGCGGCTATGAACCTAATGCTGAAGGAATGACGCATAGAATTAAAATGCTCCTATTATCGAGATTACTTCCAATGGTCGAATCAAACTTTAATTTCATCGAACTTGGACCACGTTCTACAGGGAAATCCTTTGTATTTAAAGAATTGACACCGTATGCAGTGTTGATTTCGGGTGGTCAAGGAACGGTAGCAAAGCTATTCGTGCATGGATCAACTGGTAAAGTAGGGGCAGTAGGACAGTGGGATGCGATTTGTTTTGATGAGGCAACTGATAAGATTTTTAAAGATAGAGATGCTGTTCCGCTGATGAAAGATTATATGGAATCAGGATCCTTCTCACGAGCTGGTGCTGGTGGTGAAATTACAGGAGTCGCTTCAATCATTCTAAATGGTAACATCAATCAACCTGTTGAAACAGTCTTGCAAACTTCCCATTTGTTCAGTCCACTTTCAGATGAAGTAAGAAATGATACTGCATTTTTAGACAGAATGCATTTTTACCTTCCAGGTTGGGAAATGATAAAATTCGCTCCACAACATTTCACATCTAGTTTTGGTTTTAGTACAGATTATTTTTCAGAGTCGTTGAAATCATTACGACGTGTCACGTACACAGATGTAGTTGAAAAATATTATTCTCTAGGATCTCATTTGAAGCAGCGTGATACTAAACCTGTTAAAAAGACCGTATCAGGTTTAATCAAATTAATGCATCCTGATGGAGAATATACAAAAGACGACGTTAAAGAGTATTTGGAAATCGCTCTAGAGATGCGTCGTCGAGTAAAAGAACAATTGAAACGTATCGGCGGGATGGAGTTCTGGGATACCAATTTCTCTTATATTGACAAGGAAACACAGGAAGAGTTTTTTGTGGGATTACCAGAAGAAAAAGGGTCAAATCTTATTGAAAGTACACCTTTATCACCGGGTGTTTGTTATACAAGTACAAGCGATGGTGAAAATGTTGCTTTAGTGAGGATTGAAACAGCAGTAGTAGCAGGGACAGGAAAATTGAATATTACTGGTGTAAACAATACAGCTGTAAAAGAGAATATGAAAAACACATACCAGTACATAAAGGCTAATGAGGCAACAATCTTGAGTGACAAACATTCGTTAAAAAACTATGACATTACCATTCAAGTAACGAACCTTTTAGGCGCTGGTATCTCATCAGGTATCGGTTCAGCAGTTTATGTTGCAATTATCTCTGCGCTTTACAAAAAGAATCTAAAGCCTGGACTTGCGGTACTTGGAAATATCTCTATTGGAGGAGCTATTGAACGAGTAACTAATTTTGCTGATAAAGTCACAATGTTGTCCGAAAACGGTGCAAAGAGCGTTGTTGTCCCAATGGATAACCTCAATGAGCTTTCAAATGTTCCGCCGACAGTTCTTGGGAATACAGATGTTCCTTTTTATCAGAGTAATCAAATGCTTATGCAAAAAGCAATCTTTGTTGACTGATTGTAAATTTTTAATGACCAAGGATGACTAAAATGAGTTTTTGAATAATTCGTGTTTGAAAAATCATTCATGGACTTTGTTATTGATCGTATGAGCAGCAACCAAGAGTTCTTTATGGAGATATTAGAGAATGATGAATTTAAAACGTACATCATGGAAGATATGATGAATGAGGTTTATAGTGAAGTGAATAGCTGATTGCTAGCAGAATAAAAGAGCCTTTCTTTAAATTTAAAATAATTTAAAAGACTTAAGTTTGGTTGAGTATCAAACTTAAGTCTTTTTAATTTTCACTAGCTACACAACTGTAGTTTATTGTAATTTATTGATTTCATTACTAATAACTGTTGGAGCGCTCATCAATGGTGAAATGAGTCTTCTTCTGATCCTGATAGTTGAAAAAAGTATTAAAATCCTTTGATAAACTGACTTTTTATGTATTGGATATGATAATTTCTCTAAAGTATCTTTTTCTAATAGAGATTAATTTCAACACCCAGTTAGTAAATTTTTATATAAGTACATTGAATTAGTCGTACTGATTAAAAATCACCAGTCTCTGCCGTCAATACCAGTCGTTCAAATTTTTCTTTATCAATTCGTTCTAATGCAAATGCAATAGCTGTATCAGCATAATAATACCCTTGGTAATCACTGCTTGTAACTCCTTCAGTAATATCTGCAACGACTCCTATTAAATCTTCATGTAAATATTTAATATATTGTTTAGAGTAGTCATACCCTTCAGGGTCATGAATTAAAATATAACCTGGGTTTCCTGTAAAATTAATTTCATATTCAGCAGTGTATAATACATCTTCTAAATAAAGACTTGCTGGTGATAAAACATGAAGATAGCTATCTTCTACATGAATAGCAATACCATTTGGTTCACCAGTTTCTACATCTCTTCCCCACCAGTAGCCCTTAAAAGTGGTGACAGGCTGATCCTGCTCATAGTCAATTGCTATTAATCCTTCTAATGAATAACTCATTGATTCAATATTATATTTAGCTTGTGGAGTAAGTGTTTCATAATTTTGTTGGTAAACATAAACTCCTATGTATAGTACACCCCATATTAATGTTGGAGTAAAGTTTGTTATTCTTTTTTTCTTTATAAAAGTACCTATGTTAATAATTAATGTACCTACTACCAATGCTGAAAGTAGACCCAAACCAAGATCGAATAATAGCTTATCTACATAATAATTATAAGCATCTTCGTAATAACCAAAGTTTAATCCATCAAATATTGAAGAAAGTTGCATAAAAACAAGTACAATTAAAACTAACCAGCCGATAATTTTCATATAATTAATACCTCCATTTTTACAATGTATACATTATAACGAAAAAATGGATTTTATATCATTTATTATGATAAAAACAAGTGAAATAGCTAATTATCTATTTTCTTATATAAATTGAGAGATTATTATTTTATGTTTAATTACATGTGATAATTGGAAGGTTACTTGTCAATCCAGTTCACAATTACTACATAAAATAAGGTTAAATATATGAACAAAATATGAACAAATTTGGAAAGTGACCAAAACCCCGATTTTCGTGGGTAATATTATTAGTATAGGCACTTTTTTATAGTGACACTTCTTTACTAAAATAAAAAAGAAATCATCATCAAAAAAACTAGCTTTCTATTGATGGTGACATTCGGAACGTGCTTGTAGAATGATTGCATGCTAGTCTGCTATCCTAGTATGCAATGAGGACAAGTATTCGATAGCATGTCACGGTTGGGTGGAGTCTGCCCTTTTTTAGGAAAGTACACAACCACAAGGATTCATGGGGGATATCTAGTCGTGATGAAGGTAGCTATTAATAGCAAACCAAGACTTTAGCCTGCAAACGCTATATGAAGCGGGCCTTAAATCCATAGCTGAAGCAGTTCTCATGTGGGGCGGCGCCTTTATAAAATGCTGTAGCGTCATCTTGGACTTGTTAGCATAAGTGCATACTCATATACAACAAAGGGGGTAGCGATAATGCTACCCCTAGTTTAATAAATATTGTTTGATTAACTTGATTATTCATGACCATAACCAAGCAGGATTTCAGCTTTCGATTCAGTATCCGTTTGTTAATAAACATGTGAGAAATAAATTCTGCATAGTCCTTAAGTTATCGTTCAGCATAATGAAAGATATCGAAACGAAAAATGTTGAAAGATGGGTTAAATCAATTTATTTTAGTAAGTAAAAGGGGCTCATAGTAGAGGCCCTTTTTTCGTGAAACTCAAGGATTATCAAGTAAGTTTAGTATTCGATATCCAGAGTTAAATCCTAAAGAGATAGATCTAATTATCTTTTGTTCTAAAGTGCATCTTCGTATATTCGACTCCGACCACCGGTATCACTAGACGTTTTTATGTCAAGATAAGAATTGTGAGAAATCTCTTAAGTCTTTATATATCAAGGGTTTGAGGGTTTTTTCTTGTTCTGTAGTATTCGATAGTTAATGATATGTTTTCACAGCGTTTTACATTTTTTACACAACATAAATGAAACTTATATAGGAATCATTCGTAAAATAGTGGAAGTCTAATGTTAATTGTTTCTATTGATTAGTATTTAAGCGGATAACACGAGATTTAACAATTGAGGATCATTTAACGATTAGTGGTAAACACCTTTTCGATAGAATCTTAAATAGACGAAAGATTGGATTTGTTGCTTTTACCAAGATTCTTTCTACTTAAATTAGAAGATATTCATATTTACAAAAAAGCTTTTTTGAACTGAGAGCTCAGTTGTCCCATACAAAAGACAAAATAAGCTACCAATTAGTTATGATAGAATATAATGAGAAGCGGATTTAGTAGGGTTTGGAGGAGAGTTATGTTAAAAATAGTTTATTTTGATGAAGCATCTGCCTTAGATACTCTGGATCAAAGCAATAATGGAAGACTTCAAGAGATTACAAAAGAAATGGTCGATAAAGCAAATGAACTTTCAGGTAATATCGAGTTAGAAGGAAAAGCAAGCACAGGGATTTTTTCTATTTTTAAAGTAGGATTTGGTATGGATACGAAAGGGCAATTTTCACGAAAAGGCAGCAATATCTTAACAACAACCATTACTAATACTATTCTAACAAACTTCTTAAAACTATTAGAAGAGAAAAAGAAAAACAATGATTATACATTTGAAGAACTCCAAAATTACAAACTCTCAATCGTACCAGAAACATTTACCTTTTTAAAAACTCTTACACCATTTATCAAAGTATATTCCAATAGCGCTGATTCGAAGGTGGTTAATCCTGACCAAAGTAATAATAGTAGTTCGCTTAGTGAGAACAATTTAGACTATTCCTTATTCGATGACGTAATTGCGAATGCAAAAGGTTATTATGAACTACTTGCAACGAAAGATAAAGAACAAAAAATTGTTCGATTCAATTTAGATGGACTAAGAAATAACTACAAGTTAACGGATCTTCAAAAAATGAATCTAATTATTTATGGAATAAAGGTAGGCCAGTGTACATTAGAAAGTCTTAATTATAAATATGAGATTGGTACGGAAAAGCCAACTGTTGTGAATACTGGGTTTGATGCATTAAGAGGGAACGAGTCGAAAGATGAATTAGAAATTATTGACGTAATTCTAGCGGGGATAAAGTAATGGAAGGTTCTATTTGGGTTTTTAATGGTCCAACAAGTCGTTTTAAAGAATTAATTGAAGAGAAAGAAAACACATTGACCCTAAATACTTTAGTAACAGAATTTGATAGAAAAAAATATGAATGGGCTGAAGATAACCAGGGAATGGAGTTTACGCTTTTATGCCACGGAGAGGAGTTCTCTTCTGTAAATGAACACTTTTTAGGAATACTTCCACAATTGGTTAGATATTTAATACAAAAAAATTGTATTACAGAAGTGTTTATTCATAATCCACCCAATTTACTAAAAGATAAATTAACATTAGAGTTTGATAATGATGTATTCATCAATTTTGAAATTGAACAACATGAATTTCCAAAAATTAAAGCAGATCAGTTATTTGATTTTAAAGGAAAATTTCTTGATGAAATGATTGGTCAGTTGGAAGTATTGAGTGATGTATTATCGACAATTTATCCACTTACAAGTAGAAAATTTAATAAGCCAATAGTTTTGATGTTTTATGGACCTCCTGGAGTCGGAAAAACAGAAACAGCACTTTTGTTAAACCAAACATTATCTGGTGGGGCCTTATTTAGAAAGCAATTATCCATGTTTCAAACAAACGAATTTAGTAACTACCTATTTGGGGGAAGTTTAAATACTTCTTCCTTAGCCAAAGAGTTGATAAGTAGAGAGTCGAATGTAATTTTATTCGACGAGTTCGATAAATGTCCACCTGGTATGTATAGTGCATTTTATCAAATGTTTGACGAAGGTATTTTTGTAGATCGTAATTATGTAGTGGATATTAGAGGAGCTATTATCATTTGTACAGCTAATTATAAAAACAAACAAGAAATTATCCAGAATATTGGGGGGGCAATTTACTCAAGATTCGACCAATTTATCCCCTTTACTGAGTTAACTAAAGAGGAGAAAATTGAGTTAATAACTAAAATATACGATGATACTCTTCAACTTTGGAGTGAAGAACAGCAGGCTTTAATACAAATGTCCCAATTGAAACATATATTAATAATGAATGCTGATGTATTTACAAATGTCCGTAATATCAAAAATGGCATTAAAAATGCTATGGCTAAGTACCTTGTAGATGATTTGTTTTTTTAAGTAGAACTCAAGTTGCAAATAACTCTAATGAAATACATCGAATAGATTTAATTCGAACAATAATGCTAGGATTACCTGATCCAGAAATATTTGTTGCTAAAGGAGACCTTGATGCGCTATGATAACAACGTCTTGCATTGTTAACCTTTTTGAAAATAAATATCAAGTGTGTACTTTATTTTTTTCATAATGGTAACTATTCTGTCATATTAATGAATAAATATGTTTATTTTTGGTAGATAATTAATTCAGATAAAATGTTAAATTTTAATAAAAATGACCTATTTTTGGTTGAATTGTTTAAACCGTATGTTATTATAATTATTAAAGGTGAGGAGGTACTAGGTATGGATATCCGTACATGGTTAGGATATGAAGATCTCCGAGGTCAATTTTCTAGAGTGGATAATATAGTAAATGAAATATTAGAACATTATAAAAATTCAATTTATACGTTATTAAACGAACATGAACTACATAATTCTATTAGTGAACTGGAAAAAGAGATAGGTAATTACAGTAAAAATGTTTATAGTGAACAACTTATTAGTTGGTTAAATGATGAAGGATTTTTATTTTTATCTAAACTTGGTTCCTATCTGTATGAAGATAATGAGGTTGTTGCCGAAAAATTAGAGTATCTGGAGTATATACTATCTACAGAAATTCTAGGATTAGAAAAGTATCCTGAGGATGGAATTAGTGTAATAATAGATGTTTCTGAACAAGTAGAAGAAATAATACTTATAGAAGCTAAAGTAGTTAAACAATTAAATAAGTTACATTATCGTCGTAATATAACAAAATATATAGAAGATGATTATAAAAATTTATTTGAAACTTTTGATTACTATATCGATGGATTGAAAGAACCATATGATAAGCTTTTGCTTAATGGATTCTATTCAGAAAATGTATTAGAGAATTCTTACAGCAATTGTAAGGATTCTTTTTATGGTTGTACAATTTATAACGTTGGTGAATGAAAATCACCTTCTCCCGAA
>NZ_JPVQ01000030.1 GCF_000772965.1 Ureibacillus massiliensis 4400831 = CIP 108448 = CCUG 49529
TTTCCAATTTTAATGTTTTTTCTGGTTGACATTTCACCACTGTGCTTTTTATTCATTATATTGATACAAATTTGGTTTTATTCTATTACTGGACAAATATGGTTTATAGTAATAAAATTCCAAATTAACATCGTTATTAATATTGTATTTTACCATAATTTTTGAATTTTCAAACTTTAGCACTTGCTTTTTACATAAATATAATATTTCGCAAAAAAGCGATTACTTATTTCGTAATCGCTTGCTACTAATTTGTTGCCACAATAGGGAAACGGGCAAATTCATGATATTTTGGCGTTTTATCTAAATGGGTTTCATAGAGTACAATTTCATTCACGTGAAATGCAAACTCATTTGTTTTTAAGAAATTTAATTTCCCTTTATCAAACGATTCTTCACCTTTCCATTTCCTCGCTATTGTAATGTGTGGTTTGAATGGTTTTTTATCTAATTGAAAGCCTATTTTTATACACATTTCGTAGATTTTTTTCTGTAATTGCTTTAAATCCTCTGATTCTTTGACACCTGCCCAAAAAATTCGCGGACTAGTTGGTGGTCCAAAGGTACCGAATTCGTTAACAGTCATTTCGAATGATATTTCTTCTGATAACACCGGACCCATCAATTCAATCACTTGTTCCAATTGATTCTTCTCTGCAAACCCTAAAAAGGCAAGAGTAATGTGATAATCTTCTCGATGCACCCATCTCGAAAATGGAAATTGTTGTTGATTCGTTTCTACCCACTCGCCAATAAATTCCTTCACTTCTTTCGGAAGCTTTACTGCCAAGAAATAATGATGATTGTCTGCCATAATTACTTTCCTTCCATAAATGATTCATCTATATATAAGTATAGCTATTTTCATCATTCACTTCTTCATCTGAATTTAACCGCTCACGATTTTCAAACCAACTGCCGCGATGAGAATCATGGAAATATACACCATTCTTTTCCAATCCTTTGATTCTCCATAAAATAGCATACCCACAATTGTCCCACCAACAACGCCAATTCCTGTCCAAATTGCATAAGCCGTTCCCATTGGAATTGTATCCATGGAGTATTGTAATAAAAATAAACTAATACAAAATCCAACAATTAATAAAACAAAAGGCTTCCAACTCTTATTCACACTTAATTGATTCATCATCGCCACTCCAAAAGTTTCAAATATACCAGCTAAAATCAACGCAATCCAATCCATTATACATTAGCCTCCTCTTTTTCTTCTTTATCCGTCTGGAGTTTTAATCCAACAACACCTATAAGCAATAGGAATATGAAGGCGATTTTGACTAAATTAATCAGCTCCCCAAAGAAGAGTATTTCTGAAATAACGGCTCCAGCAGTGCCTAATCCAACGAATACTGTATAAGCCGTTCCAGTCGGTAGCACTTGGTTTGCTGAAAGTAAAAAATAATTACAAATGATGATAGCAATAATAGTACCTATCCAGCTCCATAGATTACCTGAATGGGCTAACCCAATAATCCAAAGTACTTCAAATAAAGCAGCAAGCAGTATTTTTATCCAATGTTTATTCATTTTGAACGCCTCCCTAATTTTTACGAACAAAAAAAGCCTAAGAGATTACTAAATAAATAGTATCTCCCAGGCTTTTGTCCTTCCGTGTTACAGTTAAACTGTACGTTTTCTCTCGGACCAGACCAAATATAATTTGCGGAACCCTAGAAAACTTTTAAATATCTAATTGATTTGTATTATGGCACATGCATGTCATCTTTTCAAGAGTTGTGTCCATTTAGAATTTTTTTGTATATCACTTCTCCATTTTAAATTCCCTATCCCCTATCCTTTTAATTTGTAGGCTTCATTCGTTATGATAATAAAAGAGACTTGGTAGTTGGGGTGATAAAATGGCAAAAGATAGAGAAGAGCATGAACAGGAACCTATTAGTGAAGAGGAATTGATCGAGCTCGTCCTTGAAGCACAAAGGGAAGCCCTCGAAAAGGAGCGGCAGGCACGGCTAGAAGGAAAACCAATTAAACCAAAGCGAACTCCTCCGTTTGCGAGACTTATCGCTTGGCTGATTGCCATCACACTTACTTTTGGTTCGTTCGCTGTTATATTCGAGATTTTCTCAATCCCAGCAGTAGAGTTTTTAAAAACATCCGCGAGACTATCATCTCAAAACGATATTCAAACATACAAACAAGCAGTAGTACAGATTTCTACAGAGGAAAGCAAAGGGACAGGCTTTACGATTTCAGAAGATGGATTAATACTAACTAACGCTCATGTTATTGAAGATGCCCTCACCCTAACTGTCTATTTCCCTGAAGACGGTATTTATAAAGCAGAAGTGGTGGCTAGCTATCCGGAAATTGATACTGCCATCTTACAAGTAGAGGGAAACAATCTCCCCTATTTAACCCTTGCGGAAAACTATAAGTTTACATCAAGTGAGGCCGTTTATTTTATTGGAAATCCACTCTTTTTTTCCGGTATCGCCAATGAAGGTCATGTCCTTGGGAAAAAGCTGCTTTCTGATTGGCATGATGAAGTTTACATGATGCGAGCACCTGTTTACAGAGGAAACAGTGGTAGCCCAGTCATTAATATGAATGGCGAGGTCATCGGAGTTGTTTTTGCTACAATTGAGGATGATGAACATGGCCATGTTGGATTGTTTATTCCAGTAAACCTTATACACGAGCGAATGATCAATTAAAATTTAAAAATGTAATAATACAATAAGGAGCTGTTTCAAAAACAGGAAATAGCTCCTTATTAACCTTAAAAACAAACTAACATTATCCCATAAACTCTTTCGCCAATAGACGGTAGACTTTCAATCTCATTTCTTGGGAATGTGGAATTGTACATATCATCGCTTCATCAAAGCCGTATATTTCCTGTTCCTGTCTTAAGAAATCCCCTACTTCTTTCGCTGTTCCTACGATATTTGATTTGCGATTTTCCTGAATCCACATTTTATCCATTTCTGTTAATGGATAATCCTTGGCTTCTTCTGGCGTTAATCGTGGTGCATCCACCTGCCCTCGCATAAATAGCATCTTAGCAATATCAGCAGGTTTTGCTTCATACTCAGCTTCTTCTCTTGTTTCTCCTACAGTTACAAAATAAGAAACAACAATTTCTGGTTTTTCCATATAAACAGATGGCTTAAAGTTTGCTCGATATGCATCAAAAAACGCTTTATTCATCATACCGTTGAAGAACTGCGCATAGGAATAGCCCAGTCCCATTCTGCCAGCCTGAACAGCGCTATTCCCACTAGATCCTAATAACCAAGCAGAAGGCAATACAATATTAGAAGGACCCGCAATAGCTCTACGATAATAAGGTGCTTCTGGTGTTTCATCATTTACATATTGCAAAGCAACTTCAATTTTTTCGTATATATTATCCACTTCTGGTTGGCGTCCATCTGCTAATGCATACATCGCATAATGGTCTCCACCAGGTGCTCGCCCGATCCCAAAATCGATACGACCAGGTGCTAGAGCACTTAATGTCTTAAAATTCTCTGCAACTTTGTATGGTGAATAGTGCATAATCATCGTTCCGCCAGTTCCAACACGTATACGTTTCGTCTTAGCAGCAATATACGCAGCTGTAATTTCTGGTGAGGAGCTTGCAAAACCTTTTGTATTATGATGTTCAGCCATCCAAATTCTTTCATAGCCTAACTCTTCTGCAACAACCGCTAATTCAACAGCTTTAGCTAATGCATCTTGTGCAGTATTGCCTTTAGTGATTGGTGCTTGATCTAAAACACTTAACTTCATGATTTGAAACTCCCCTTTATAAATATTGCATGTTATGCAAACTTATTTCCTATTGCTAACTTTATTTTAACGAACAACATCACACATTATCCAATTTGCTGTTTGGAAAAAACGTACTAACAATTTTCGCAGCAATAAATTTTCGACGGGGTATTAGTAAATAAACCGACAATTCATTTTTTTATTCTAATATTTTCATCAACTTAGTTTACATAAATTCTAGTTATTTAGTCCATTTATAAACCATATAAATCAGTTTTCAACACTATACAATGAATGTTTAAGTTTTTTTAATAAAACAAATCGCATTCCTTTTAATTCGACAGTTCATTTTTCTAATATATTTTATCTGTAAACTTAATTGACAAAAATATATTGATTTGAAATTTTTATAAGTGTTATAAATAGAGTTATAGGCAACTCTCCAATTAACTAATTATTTTTTTATGAAAGTAGTATGCTAAATTCATATTCTCCCCTATATTATTTTAATTATATAACTTTTATGTAAACTACATTGACAAAAAAACTCTAATGATTACCTTATTTTAAATATTTGAGACGACAATATTTAACAGCCTCTTTTCATACATAACTATCTAAATAAAATATTAGTTTTTTCATACTATATCCGACAATTAAGAGTCTTTTCATCACAAATATCGTAAACTTAGTTGACAAAAAATAGAGAACGAATTATTATTCTCTCCCATTTTTTCACCTTTTAAAAATCAAAGCCTGCAAATATTTTCTTTAACCTTACTGCATAAACTGTCCACCAGATTATTTTTCCTTTTTCGACTTTTAATTTTATGAAACATAATTGGAAATAGTCTTTTTCCTCACCAATCTCTTTACATAATAAAAAACAAGTTCATATTGTTTGATACAGGAATTGGAATTTTTTAAAATTTAATAGAGGGATGGCATTAACTGAAAATTTAAATTTTCGAAGAGCATCCCCCGATTGCTTCATGATTTATATTCAATTAGATGATACGTAATCTTTCGAAAAGGGGTAATAGGAATGGGAAACAAAGTTCAACTTGGTAAATCGGAATTATATGTTAATCCTCTTGGTTTAGGTACAAATGCAGTTGGAGGGCATAATATATTTCCAAATACGGATGAAGAAGCTGGGAAGCATCTAGTTCGTACTGCTATTAATCATGGAATTAATTTTATCGATACCGCATTTATGTATGGTCCAGCTCGTTCAGAAGAGTTGATTGGCGAAGTAGTAAAAGAATCAGGAAAACGTTCCGAGTTAATCATTGCAACAAAAATAGGCCCTAAATTTGTCGACGGTAATATGACGATGGACAATTCTCCTGAATTTCTAAAAACGGAGACTGAAAAATCATTAAAACGTCTTCAAACAGATTATATTGATTTGCTTTATATCCACTTTCCAGACGAAAGCACACCAAAGGATGAGGCTATTGGTGCATTAAAACAATTAAAAGATGAAGGAAAAATTCGTGCAATCGGGGTTTCAAACTTTTCCTTAGACCAATTAAAAGAAGCAAATAAAGATGGTTATGTGGATGTATTACAAGGAAATTATAATTTGATTAACCGAAGTGCAGAACAAACTTACTTCCCTTATACCATAGAGAAGCAAATTTCCTTTATTCCATACTTTCCTCTTGCCTCAGGTCTGTTAACAGGAAAATATACAAAGGATACAGCAATAGATCCCGGTCGTTTGAAACAACCTCATTTCCAAGGGGAAGCATTTATCAGCAATGTCGAAAAGGTTGAACGCATTCGTGAAATCGCAAATGCCAAAGGGGCAGCGGTTGCAAATGTTGTTCTCGCATGGTATTTATCACAAAAAGCGATTGCAGCTGTAATTCCAGGTGCAAAACATTCAGAACAAGTTTTAAACAACTTAAAAACGTTAGATGTGAAGCTAACTTCTGAAGAAATCCAACGTATCGATCAGATTTTCGCTGGATAAATGCAAAAGCGAGAGGACGTTTAATAATCCTCTCGCTTTTTTATATTCCCCAATTCATTTTAAGTATATCTTTTAAAAGGGTAAGCCTTTCAGCTCCTATGTTTTGTGCAACCTTTTTTTCTATCTGATCTTTAATTTCCTCATACTTTTTAAAGCATTGTTCACCTAATTTTGTTAATTGAATGCATTTATCTCTTTTATTATGTTCTGCATTACTTATTTCAACTAGCCCTTTTGCTTCCAAGCTTTTAATATTTTTATGTGTTGCTTGTCTAGTGATCGTAACATTTTTTGTTACCATAGAAATCGTTGTCTTTTGGCCATAAATTCTCGCCATAATATACCATTCTGAATTTGAAATTTTTATATCACTATACTCTTCCCATGTATGATTTGCCATTTGTTGAAGTACGACTTGTCGTTCGCTTATTAAATTCACTATTCCAAGAGTATCAAGTGGATATTCCAACGACTTCACCTCTAATCATTATTAAATTTAATATAGTCAGCTACCTTCAATTTGTCAACCGAATTGACAATTAGCATTTTACGTGTTACAATTGAATTGTAAACTAGGTTGACAAAATATATAAAGGTGGTATCTGTATGTATAATATTGGTGATTTAATCATTTATTCGTCACATGGTATTTGTGAGATTGATGATATAACAGAAAAAACCTTCTCTGAGGAAACAAAGACCTATTATGTAATGCATCCTTTAAACAATCAACAATTAGTTATTCACATCCCTATTAATAGTAAAAAATTAAATTTAAGTGATGTTGTAGATAAAAAAACAGCAATGAAAATTATTGATTCATTTAAAAATTTAGGCGTTGAATGGATCGAAAAAAATAATCATCGAATCCATATATATTCTGAAGCGATAAAAAAAGGCGACCGATTTGAAATTGCTAAAATCGTAAACACTTTAATGGCTAAGCAAAAAGATGATGAGGCTAATGGGAAAAAACTTGGAAACCAAGATGTAAAGCTTCTGAACACTATTCAAAACAGTCTCTTCTCAGAGCTAGCACTTTCATTAAATACAACTACTGAAGATATTTATAATCAAGTCGAAAGAAATTTACAAGTACAGTAAAGAGTAAATAAAACTGCCCCTTAAAAGTGTTTATTTTTTAAGAGGCTTTTTTGCTTTTTTTTATTGTTTTAAGAACCTACATAATTGCATTTAATCGATAGGTTCTAATTTTGCTTCAATTTCTGATCTTCTGCCCTCTAAAAACGGTGGCAAATCTAGTTTAGTTCCAAGTTCTTCAATACTTGAGTCTGCTGTGAAGCCCGGTTCATCTGTGGCAATCTCAAATAAAATCCCGTTCGATTCTCTAAAGTAAAGGCTTTTGAAATAATAACGATCCACGATACCAGAAGAAGCGAACCCTCTTGCTTTTACTTTTTCCGACCAATCCTCAAGCTCTTTATCATCTTTTGCTCGTATTGCTAAATGGTGAATACTACCACGACCCGGTCTTTCTTTTGGTCCATCTAATTCTTTAACATGAATTTCTCCAAATCCTTCTCCTTCCACCGATTGGAATAAAGCTTCATTGTCGGTACGGGAAACCTCAATGTATCCGAACAGTTCTGTTAATGTAATAGATAATTTATTGAGATTTTTTACTGTCATTTCAATTGTTCCCATTCCTAAAATCTGATGTTCTATTGAAGCATCTGACCCATCCCACTTCGACCAAAATTCAGGTACTTTTTCCCCCTTACTGTCTAGTAAGACTAAACGTAACCCTTCATGATCTTCAAAAGGTAACGCTTTTCTTCCTGCATATGTTGTTACTTCTTCATGCTTTACTTGAAATTCACCAAATCGTTCTTTCCAGTAATATAAGCTCTCTTCAGAGGGAACAAACAATCCGATTTGTGTAATGGCATTTGTTCCCCGATAAGTTTTTCCCACCATCGGAATTTCAAAGAAGGTAAGTCCAGTACCCGGGCTACCTGTCAAATCCCCAAAAAACAAATGGTACATTGACGGATCATCTTGATTGACAGACACTTTTACCCTTCTTAACCCAAGAATCTTTTGATAAAAATAGTTATTTTGCTTTGCGTTCTTTGTAATCATTGATATATGGTGATGTCCTAATATTTTATTCATTTTTATCCCCACTTCTATTTCCGACCTTTTATATACCTTCACTTTACAATTTTACGATGGCAAATAGCAAGAAATATATCTCGATTTCGAGATAATTTTAATATGGAAATATTGTTGGAAATTATTACATATAATTTACAATAATGTTATTCCATTCTTTTAATGTCTGCTTAAATTTTCATTTTATGAGTCTATACGTCTATGAACTGGATTTTTCATTAATAGTGCTCTTTATTTATTACTAAAATTTTCAAATTACCTCTTTGTAATTCCAGCTGGAAAAATAGTAACATATTAGTAGGTCTTTTTATTTTAAGATAAGGAGAGTCCGCCGATGATAAATTGTGCAGTTATCGTACCCGCTCTGAATCCTACAGAAAAATTGATCGATTATGTTAAGCAATTGAAATTACAGAACATTGCTGAAATCATTGTGGTGAATGACGGTAGTGGCGAACCCTATATACATATTTTTGACACACTACATACTAGTGGGATTTGTACAGTACTTACACACGAAGTAAATCGTGGCAAGGGGCGTGCGTTGAAAACTGCCTTTCATCATTATTTAGAACACTTTTCTCATCTTGAAGGTGTTGTGACAGCAGATTCAGATGGGCAGCATGCTGTCAGCGATGTTATTCATCTTGCAAAATTACTTAAAAATAATGACCAAAAGCTTTTACTAGGAGTCCGGGATTTTGATCAAACAGAAGTCCCGATAAAAAGCTTAATGGGCAATAAATTGACAAGTTTCTTCTTTCAACTACTCTTTGCAGAAAAGCTAAAAGATACGCAAACGGGATTACGTGGCATTCCTACGAACCAATTGCCTGAAATTGCAAATTTGAAAGGTGAACGCTATGAATACGAAATACTCATGCTCATCTATGCTAGAAAGCTCAACCTCAGTATTATAGAAGTACCGATTCAAACCATTTACTTTAATAACAATTCAGGTTCCCATTATCATCCAATCTATGACTCTTTAAAAATCTTCAAAAAAATGATTACAGGCTTTGTAAAATATTTTTATACTGTTATTATTGCCGCTATTATTGACTTCTTTTGTTTCATCTCATTAAACAGCATCTTACTTGTAGAATTAGCGCCAAAAGTACGAATACTCTTTGCAACCATTTTTGCTCGAATTCTTTCAACCTCTAGTAATTTTTATATGAACAGAAAAATAAGGACTCCTTCTCAAAAAAGCTCGGGATTTTCCTATGCCTTACTTTTTCTAAGTAATATTCTCATTACCTACTTCTTGCTAACATTTACAACTTATTATTTAAATCTCAATATTATCATTGCAAAATTAAGTATCGATATCATTATCGGACTTTTGTTTTATCAAATACACCAATATTTTCTAGTGAATAAACATAAAAAAAAATCGTTAGTAGGCGATCATCATGAAAAGTAAATTTTACGGTCCCTTTGTTCGAATGATAAAAAAAACTGTTCGAATGGTAACACCCACATATTCTATTATAGATTTTAAGGTTTTTGATGACCCCGTTGTGTATATTTCACATCATCAAAATATGTTCGGCCCTTTTCATGCCCTTTTGTGGTCACCCATTCACATTCATCCATGGGTACTGCATGTATTCAGTGATCGAAAGGAATGTTACAAGCAATATTCCGAATACACTTTTTCAGAACGGGCTGGAATGAATAAAACCATTGCGAAACTTATCGCCTATCCTCTATCATTTTTTATTACTAATTTAATAAATTCTCTTCGTTCTATTTCTGTCAATAGAGGCTCACGAAAAATCATTCAGACATTTAAGGAGAGCGTAACCGTTTTACAAAAGGGAGAAGATATTATCATATTCCCTGACATCGATTATGCCGATGCCTCTTCAAAAACGAAAGCGCTCTACGAAGGATTTTTATTGATCGACAAATTTTATTTTAAATCTACTGGAAAACATATTGCCTTCGTTCCTCTTTATGTAAGTAAAAAT
This sequence comes from Ureibacillus massiliensis 4400831 = CIP 108448 = CCUG 49529, assembly GCF_000772965.1. Lineage (GTDB taxonomy): Bacteria > Bacillota > Bacilli > Bacillales_A > Planococcaceae > Ureibacillus > Ureibacillus massiliensis. Next base: position 9,853 of record NZ_JPVQ01000030.1, read on the forward strand.
AAAAAAACATTAATTACTAGTGAACCCATCTACTTTCAAGACGGACAAGATTTTGATCAACAAAAATCAAAGGTTCTCGAAAAAATACAGGCTTCTCTTAACCAAATGGCGAAAGACTGCGAAGATTGATGAATATACTAAATGCGAATTTTATCATTCGCATTTTTATATTGCTTACTGTTCATAAAAGTTATAATATAAGTATATTCTTATATAGTTATATATACTGTTATCCAATATATAAGCATATTATTATATATTGCAGAAGGAGAGTCACTGTGGACATTCAATATATAGAAAAACAATTAAAAGCAGTTGCAGATGCAAATCGGTTGAAGTTGTTAGCTTGTTTGAAGAAAGGTGAAGTTTGTGTTTGTGATATTGTCGATGTTTTAAATATTTCACAGCCTGCCGTAAGTCAGCATCTTCGAAAATTAAAGGAAGCTGGGATTATAGCAGAGCGCAAAGTCGGTACATGGAAACACTATCGAATTGCTGAAGAACAAACTCCTTTGATGAAGGATATTTTATTAAAAATAGAACCATTACAAACATGTGAATGTAAATCTGTCTGCTGTCCAATAGAAGGAGAAATCATTAATGAATAATCAAAAATCTTTAACAAAGCAGCTTTCATTTCTTGATCGCTATTTAACACTTTGGATATTCGTAGCTATGGGGATTGGCGTTATTCTTAGTATTACTGTTCCATCCATTGGCGGAGCACTTGAATCGATGTCCATTGGTACAACTTCTATTCCTATTGCGATTGGGCTTATCGTAATGATGTATCCTCCACTTGCAAAGGTAAAATATGAAGAAATGTGGCGTGTATTTAAAGACTGGAAAGTACTACTACTTTCTTTATTACAAAACTGGCTCCTAGGCCCTTTTTTAATGTTCTTTTTAGCGATCCTATTCCTGCACGATTATCCTGAATATATGGCGGGTCTTATTATGATTGGGCTTGCCCGTTGTATTGCGATGGTTATTGTTTGGAATGATTTAGCTCGTGGGGATCGTGAATATGTTGCAGGACTTGTTGCTTTCAACTCGATTTTCCAAATTGTCACATATTCATTTTTCGCTTACTTTTTCTTAAATGTGTTACCAGGTTGGTTTGGTTTAACTAACTTCAACATTACTATTTCAATGTGGGAAATTGCTCAAAGCGTACTTATCTACCTTGGCTTACCGTTTGTTGCAGGTTTTTTAACTCGATACTTAGGTATGAAATTTGGCGGGAAACAATGGTATGAAGAAAAATTCTTAACAAAGATTTCCCCCCTTACTTTAATCGCATTACTTTTCACCATTGTAATGATGTTTGCGCTAAAAGGCGAGCAGCTTGTCGAATTACCATTAGATGTGGTTCGTATTGCAATTCCATTATTTATTTATTTCTTAATAATGTTTGCCGTTTCATTTTTTGCATCTCGCAAGGCGGGGGCTTCATATCCCGTAACTGCTGCCCTTTCATTTACTGCCGCAAGTAATAACTTCGAATTAGCGATTGCTGTTGCAGTTGGCGTATTTGGATTACACAGTAGTGTCGCTTTTGCAGCTGTTATCGGTCCACTTGTGGAAGTACCAGTTTTAATCGGGCTAGTTTGGGTAGCCTTACGTTGGGAAAAGAAATATTTTAGAACCCTAAATTAAATAAGCTTTTTCAAAAGCTATCAGAGGGCTTAAAATGAAAAAATGGTTAAGGAGATCTCTCATGACAGAAAAAACACTTTACTTCTTATGTACTGGTAATTCATGTCGTAGTCAAATGGCTGAAGGGTGGGCAAAAAAGCTTTTACCTTCTTCTTGGACTGTAAAAAGTGCTGGTATTGAAGCACATGGTTTAAACCCAAATGCAGTAAAAGCGATGAACGAAATTGGAATCGATATTTCGAATCATACTTCCGATTTGATCGATCCTGAAATTCTTAATAACGCTACATTGGTTGTTACACTATGTGGGGATGCAGCGGACAAATGCCCAATGACACCACCTCATGTACGTAGAGAACATTGGGGATTTCCTGACCCAGCGAAAGCTGAAGGGACTAGCGAGGAAAAATGGGCTGTGTTCCAACAAGTCCGTGATGCAATTGGTGCTCGTATTGAAAAGTTTGTAAATGAAGAATTGAAATAATTTAAAAGCATTTCCCTCATGCAAAACAGAAGGAAATGCTTTTTTCATTAAACAAAATAGGCAATTAACAAGCCAATCGATAGTAAGAAGCTAAACAATGTATTCGTAATAGCTGTGGATTTCATAGCAATTTTCATAAATTGAGGTTCTTTTGCTCCTCTTTTAAAAGCCCTAACCGCTGAAATTGGTTTTGGTAAGCTCAATAGAACAACCAATGCCCAAGGACTTAAATCACCTAACATGATCAGCACCAATATCCATAAATACGAAATAAAAAATGCATTTGCTAGAGTCATAATTGCAGTTTCTCTTCCAAGAAGAATAGCCAGTGTTTTTCTTCCACCCTTTTTATCTTCTTCAATATCCCGAATATTGTTGGCCATATTAATAGCTCCTACTAAAATGCCCACAGGAATAGAAATCATAAAGCTTAACAACGTTACTGTACCTGCTTGAATAAAATAAGCAATTAATACGAATCCTGTCCCCATTAATGCACCTGCAAATAATTCTCCAAAAGGTGTATACGCAATTGGATACGGACCACCCGTATATAAGTAACCAATTGCCATCCCAAACAATCCAACAGCTACTAACCACCAGCTACTATTTGCACAAATATAAACACCGATAATTGCAGCTAACACATATAACAAAACGGCTACTGTAATAACATTTTTTGGTTTCAATCCATGTCGAACAATACCTCCGCCAATTCCGACAGATTCTGCTGTATCTAGACCACGCTTAAAATCATAGTATTCATTAAATAAATTTGTCGCAATTTGTAAGGCTAGACATGCAACCATCATCGCAGCAAACATCAGCCAGTCGATTTGAGTATCATATAATGCAATAACAGTACCTAATATAACAGGAGCAAATGTCGCTGTTAGTGTATGCGGGCGAGTCATTTTCCACATTAATTTCGCGGAACTCATTTGTTTTTGATTTTCCATATTATTAATCAACTTCCCTACTTTTAAAATGAAATAAAATTAAATTAGGCCTTGTCTCTCCTCTATTGAACTCTTCTGAATAAACATTTTCAACAGAAATCAACGAAACTCCCTAATCGTATCTGACTATGAAATTTTTATTCACATCCATATATTATAACAAATCTCCTATAGTATAGCCTTTGAAATATTTTCATGCTATGAGGAAAAATTTCTTAATGGTATTGTTTCAAATAGAAAGCCTACAAACCAGGCTAGGATTTGTAGGCTTTATTTTACTAAATTTATCTTCGACTACTATAAACAAAAAAGTCCACCTGCATGGATTTCATGAACCCTGCTTTTTCATATAGAGAAAGAGCACGTTCATTTTCAACTTCTACATCTAACATGACAATTTTTTCACCATTTCTTAAAGTGAAATCCTTTGCCCAATTGAGCAATGCTGTTCCAATTCCTTTACCTTGTAAATCAGGATGTACCGCAAGAGCCGTTACCCACTGGACTTCTCCTTCTTTTGTCGTTGTAATCGTACCAGCAACATTGCCTTCAAAGGTTGCTACCCAAAGATTTCGTCCTTCTGTTGTTGTATTGTACTCAATTAATTCCAACGCCTCTTCCCGCAAGTCGCCAAATGCATCGATAAAAATTTCAACTAATGCATCTTTGTCTAAGTCTGTGTAGCGTCGAATAAATATCCCATCGGGCATAGTCATCATTTCCGCACCTGTTTCAAAGGTTGCCTCTGAAAAACTATATTTGAAGCCAAACTTTTCTAAAAATCTTTTTCCGTATGTTTCATTGTCTGGAGCAAGGGCTAATTCACCTTCTGCACCCCGTTCATATAAACCTTCGTGCAGCACTTTAAATAATGCCGTTCCAATTCCTATTTGACGATACATTGGCGAAACGACTAACGACCATTCATAAGTATTTAAACCAATTAAATCAGATGCACTAGCAGCACCTATTAATTGATCCTGTTCGTCATCATAAGCTAGGACAAAAAAGCCCTTAGTATTATAACTCGTTGAGGCGTTTAATTTCATCACCGTATAGTAGCTAGTTCGATCAATTTTACCTGCATCTTCACACAACTGTTTAATCTCTTCGAAGGTTTCCATATCTACAGGAAATGATTGCTTAATAATTGAAAATTTCATCGTAAGAACTCCAATTCCATATATACACTTGTCTTCATTTTAGAGATTCATATGTTTGAATGCAACCAAATGAATAAATTACTACTTTAACTAATCTCTGATACTTTCGGTTTGTTTGAGCATGTTCGCATAAACCCCACCAAGTTTTATTAATTCTTCCTGTCTTCCCACTTCTACTATTTGTCCCTCCTGCATGACAAAGACAAGGTCTGCTTGACGAACTGTATTTAATCGATGGGCAATCACAAAACTCGTTCGACCCTTCATTAATTCTTCCAATGCTTCTTGTATTTTCACTTCTGTAACCGTATCAATGCTACTAGTCGCCTCATCCAACAAAAGAATCACAGGGTTAGCAACAAAGGCTCTTGCAATGGATAATAGCTGCTTTTGGCCTTGGGAGATTTCGCTTCCATCTGCTGCTAGAACGGTATTGTACCCATCAGGTAGTTTCAAAATAAAATCATGGGCATTAGCCTTTTTACAGGCTTCTACAATTTCTTCATCGGTTGCATTTAATCTGCCATAACGAATATTTTCTAGGACAGACATTTCAAAAAGAAATGGATCCTGTAAAACAAAGGCCATTTGCTTTCTCAATGTTTCCCGTTTCAAATCCCGTACATCGATGCCATCAAATAAGACTGCCCCTTCTTTCACATCATAAAAACGTGCGAGTAATTGCATAATTGTCGTCTTCCCTGCCCCAGTTGGACCAACTAAAGCAACAGTTTGACCGGGCTCCACATGAAAGCTAACACCTTTTAACGTTTCTTGCTCTTCTGCTAATTCATATTTAAAATGAACGTCTTTAAACTCAACTTCACCCTTTAGTTTAGTATCATTTAGCGCTTTTCCAGTATCGATATCTTCAGTTTCATTCATAATAGCAAAAACACGTTCTGCACCTGCAATGGCAGAAAGAACTGTATTTATTTGATTTGCTAAGTCATTTAATGGGCGAGTAAATTGTCTAGCGAATTCTGTGAAAATAACGATGATACCAATCGTCACTAGATTATGATAGGCTAGTATACCTCCTATTCCTGCAACAATAGCAAAACTAATATTATTTAAAAAGTTCATCACCTTTGGAATGTAGCCAGAATAAGTTAACGCCCAAAATCCCGTTCTACGTAATTGATCATTTTTTTCACGAAATTCTTCTATAACACGATTTTCTTGAGAAAAAGCTTTAACGATACTTTGACCTGATATCGTTTCTTCAATCATTCCATTAAGTGCTCCAACGGCTGCTTGTTGTTCTTTAAATAGCTTCCCTGTTCTTTTAGTAATCCATCGCATTGCCATGAACATACAAGGAATAATCATCATCGTCAGCACTGTTAGAAGTGGACTTAAGTAAAGCATCACTCCTACAGTTCCGAGCAAGGTAAGTATGCTAGAAAAAACTTGAATAAAGGAAGTATTTAAAGTGGCACTGACCGTCTCAATGTCATTTGTTGCTCGACTCATTAACTCTCCGTGCTGTCGTTTATCAAAAAATGAAATAGGTAATTTCATTAAATGTTGGAAGAGCCCTGTTCTCATACGGTACACAGTCTGCTGAGAAATGCCGATCATCCAATAGTTTTGTAAAAATAAAGAGATGGACAGTATCACATATACCCCAATTAATATCATTATAAATGGCAACATTTCTTCGAAGTTCCAAGTTAAAATGTAGTGATCTATTAAATATCCAATTAATAAAGGCCCAAGTAACGACAATATGGCACTAATCATGACCATAAAAAGGACTAAAATCAATAGGTACCGTTTCTCATCTACGATTTTCCATATCTGGAGTAATGTACTTTTCCAATCACTTGCTCTAGGTCCTTTTTTCTTTTTACCTGAAGCCTTTAAAACTTCTTTTTGCAAAACAGGCTCATAACCAAATGGTTTGCGTATAAAGTTCATGATTACTCACCTACCTGTTCCTGCTGAGACTCAGCGATTTGCCTATAACGTTCACTTATTTGCAATAGCTGTTCATGTGTACCATAGGCTTCTACTTTCCCTTTATGTAGAAGCAGTATTTTATCGAGTATTTTAGCAGTTTGCACCTTTTGCGTGACTACGAGCATCGTAACCTTTTCCTCATCTAGCGCTTTCCATAAGGCCGATTCCGTTTTTACATCCAGGGCACTCGTACTATCATCTAATATTAAAATGCCTGACTTACGAATTAGTGCCCGCGCTATAGATAACCTTTGTTTTTGGCCACCAGATAAATTTACACCTTTTTGCCCTACACGGGTTCCGTACTTATTTGGGAAACCTTCTACCGTGCTGTGAATTTGTGCTTGCATCGCTGCATATTGAACTTCTTCAAATTCCGCTTCTTGTTTTCCCCACCTTAAGTTCTCCTCGATTGATCCTGTAAAAAGTAATGATCTTTGAGGCACAAAACCAATCGTCTCCCTTAAATCAGAAAGCTTCCAACCTTTAATGTTACGGCCATTGACGTATATTTCTCCCGAGGTCGATTCATAAAAACGAGGTAATAAGTTTAACAATGTGGATTTTCCCGAACCTGTTTCACCCATAATCGCAAGCTTCTCACCAGGTTTAAGCTCGAACGAAATATCCTGCAATACCGGTAAATTTGTATTTGGATATTTGAAGGATACATGTTCATATCGAATGGACCCTAACTCCTTCTGTTCTTCCTCATTGTGATTAGAATTCTCCACTTCTAAATCATCAGCTGGTACCAATAAAACTTCCTCCATACGATCAGCAGAAGCTTTCGCACGAGCAAAGGCAATAATGATAAAAGCAAACATGGAAAAGTTGCCTGTTATACGCATAGCATAATTAATAATGGCTACCAATTCCCCTACTTGCGCATTTCCATTATTAATTTCACTAGAACCAAACCAGATTACTGCCAATAAACTGAAATTCATAATTAACAGTAGCACAGGCATAATGAATTCCATTATTCGTAATGCTCTCGTTGTGTCCACTTTTAATAAATTGGATACATTTTGAAATCTATCTGATTCATACTGGTCACGCATATAGGCTTTTACAAGGCGAATAGCCTGCAAGCATTCCTGCAACACTCGATTCACCCGATCCAATCTCCACTGTACTTGAGCAAAAAAAGAAATTCCCTTCTTGACCATAATGTATAAAAATACTACAACAATGGGTGCCCCTATACATAAAAAGAATGCAATTTTAGGATTTATTAAGAAGGCCATCAATAAACTACCTATCGCAGCTAAAGGTGCCCTTAACATAATTCTTAAACTCATAAAAAAGACAGATTGAACTTGACTCACATCATTTGTAAGCCTCGTTATTAATCCAGATGTAGGAAATCTTAAATAAGTAGCCATCGTAAAGGCTTGAATTTTACGAAAGAGCTCATTTCTCAAATCATAAGCAAAGCTTTGGGCTGCATGAGAAGAGAAATAAGAATTAACGACACCACAAAAGAATGCAGCAATTGCTAAACTAACTAATACAATTCCCCAAAGTCCAATTGCTCCAGGATCATTTACTACAATTCCATCATCAATAATCTTTGCTATTATCAAAGGTTGAGATAATTCAACGAGCAATTCAATGAACATTAAACACAACGCAATCACTGCCGGCAACCAATATGGTTTTGCATAAGAAAATACAGTTTTCAATATATATCCCCCTGAATAAAAACAAATCATGTTGATTACATCAATATGTTAAATAGTTACTTTTTTAGTATAAATCAACGTCCCAAAACATTCACAGTATTAGTAAAAATTAAATTTCTGCTTCCTACGATAGATTATCTAGACAAACTTAATCATTTTATGACAAATTTTTATATAAACTTTTACATTTTTCTAAACTTTACTTAGTAAAAAAGTCTCGTTTTTAGGCACGATCAAAAAATTGCTATTAAATTGGTAATGACTATATAATGAATTAAAACTATAATATTAGTAAATATATCCGTATTAAGGAGACAATAGTGATGGGCCTTGCAAAATCAAACTATAGTATAAGTGAAAACTTAATATTACAAGCTCCTTTTCCATCGATCATTCTCAATAACCAAAACCATGTTTTGATTTGGAATCAACTAGCTGAAGACTTTTTCCATTATTCGCTTAGCGAGTTTAGTGATAACGACCATATAAAGGATTCATTATTTTCATCATTTACAAAAGACACATGGGAACTGATTTCCGAAAGAAGCGATATGCTAAAATTCGAAAATCAATATTTATTAACAAGTGATGATCAATTACTTGAAGCATCAATTATTACGATTCCTTCTTATTATAAAGGGGAATTATGCACTTTCGTTATTTGTTTATTGAATAACCAAATGAAAAAAATTAATAAGTCATCACAGGAATTAAGCGATCTAAAGGAAGGACTACTTTCATCCTTCATGGTTGTAACAATTGATAGTGAAGGGTTTATCACAAATTGTAACGAAAAGTTTTTAAAAACTAGCCATTGGACGCCAAAACGTGTACTAGGAAAAACATTTTGGCAGCTTTTTCCTGAAGCTGAACAATCTAAGAAGGAAGCTGAAGAAATCTGGCACACAATATCTTCTGGTGAAATCTGGCAAGGTGATGTGGAGAAGATTACTAAGGATGGACAATCTTATTGGGTACATCTAACTGCTATCCCTTCCTATTCAGGCGATCACGCTCAATATACTTTACTTGAGCACGATATCACTGATGAAAAATTAATGAAGCAACAGCTTGAGAAAATTGCCTATATCGATCCCGAGACAGGTTTAATGAATATTTACCGCTTAGAGCAAATCGTTAACGAAATGGTTGAAGAAGGAAGACGTTTTTCCTTTGTATATTTAAGTATTGATAAATTTTACACAGTGAAAGAATTGCATAAAAACTTAAATGAAAGTAGCTTTATTTCTGAATTTGTTAAACGTCTAAAAATTTATTTCCAGGACAGTTCAATGGCTCGTATTAATTCAAGTGAGTTTGTTATCATTACCCCATTGAGCGAATGGTTTATCCAAGGCTTTTTAACTTATTTAAAACAAAACCCTATTTATAATGGCAATGCTGCTGTACCTTTATCAATAAGTGGGGGAATTACTCATTCACCAACAGATCAGTCTGGCTTTTATCAGTTAATGCAGGCATCTCTTAAAGCCGTGCAAAATGTTAGAGAAGCTGGTGGGAATAATATTGCCTCCCTATCATCTAAATCCCATAAAGCATTAAACCGAAAATCATTGATTGAAAAGCGTCTATTACTTGCTTTAGACCAAAAAAATCTTGAGGTTTTATATCAACCGCAGCTTGATTTAAATAGTGGGGAAATTATTGCGGTCGAAGCTTTAGTACGTTGGGAAGATGAGGAAATTGGCGTAGTTCCGCCGGATGAATTAATTCCTATCGCGGAAGAAACAGGTCTGATTAACGATATTGGATCTTTTGTCATTGAGGAAGCATGTAAACAAGCTGCCTTATGGAACGAAAGAGGAGTCAACTTAAAGATTAGCATCAACTTATCTGTCCGCGAGTTCCGTGATAAAAATATGGCTAAATCGATTTTGAATACTTTATCTCAAACGAATTGCCCTGCAAGCTTAATTCAAATAGAAATTACGGAAAAATTCGCTCTAGAAGCCGAAGCTGAATCTTATATTATTAAACAAATGCGACTACTTGAAAACGAAGGAATAACTTTTGTACTTGATGATTTTGGGACAGGCTATGCTTCCTTCAGATATATGCAGCTATTACCTATAGAAATTTTAAAAATCGATCAAATGTTTATTCATTCATTAATGATGTCTGAAAAAACTCAACGATTGATTAAAGGTATGGTTCAATTTGCTAAGTCAATGAATATTACTGTACTTGCTGAAGGGGTAGAAACAGAAGAACAGTTGCAGCTTCTTAAAGAATTCGAATGTGATATTATTCAAGGCTTCTTAATTAGTAAACCAGTTAATGCAAAAGAAATTAAAAAACTAATAAACAATCAGAAATAATAAAATGGCTACAGAATACTTAAGGAATCACCCTTAAGTATCTGTAGCCATTTTTCACTTTATCTTTTGTCTTTTTGCTCGAGCATAGGATTGCATGGACGTTCTACCGTTGTTTAAGAGCCTGAAAAATAGCTGTACAATTACTTCCGCAAACACAAGTCCCATTGCAATAGCCCCTGAAATCATAAAAGCACGTAATCCATATTCAATTCCATTTATATATTCTAATTCCACAATACTCCGCATAGTATTATAAGCAAGACCACCTGGGACAAGCGGTATAATTCCAGATACATTAAAAACAATCATCGGTGATTTAAATTTACGCGCAAATATTTGAGCAACAATAGCAACAACAAAAGCTCCTAAAAAAGTAGACTGAACTTCTGACACATCGTATTGCATAAGAGTGTAGTAAATCATCCAGCCAATCGAACCAACAAAACCACAATAGGGAATTGCTTTTATCGGTGCATTAAAAATAACACCAAAACATGCAGTAGATATAAAACTAAAAATTGCGTGTACGAGATAATCCATTCGTTTTTCTCCTTAAAATCCAACTACAAGCGCAATACCAGATCCAATAGCAAATGCAGTTAAAAAGGCTTCTGCACCTTTAGCTATTCCCGAAGTGAAATGGCCCGCCATTAGATCACGAACTGCATTTGTGATTAACACCCCAGGAACTAATGGCATTACGCCGCCAATAATTATTTTGTCTAATTCTGTTCCAAGGTGAAACTTTACAGCGAAATATGCGACTAATCCTGTGAATAGCGCTGCTAAAAACTCTGAGAAAAATTTCACCTTTGTCAGTTCATGTATGATGGTCACAACGGTAAACCCAACACCACCTGCTACAAAAGCGGCGGGCATATCGCTCCACAAACCACCAAACAAAATAATAAAAGCACTACTTGCAACAGCCGCTAAAAAAACCTGTAGATAAATTGGTAAAAAATAGTTGGTTTTTTGTATCCGAAGTAGCTCGTCATACGCTTCTTCGAGTGATATCATTTTATTTGTAAGGTTACGAGAAACTCTGTTTACTAGCGAAATTTTGTGTAAATCCGTAATACGATTTGATATAGATGTAATTTTTGTGATTTGTCTTCTTCCTAATGAAAGAATAATCCCAGTTGGTGTTACATAACTTTGTGCATCTTCTATATCAAGAGAGCGAGCCATTCGTAACATTGTATCTTCTACTCGATATGTCTCAGCCCCGCTCTCAATCATTATTCGACCAGCGAGTAGAAAACAATCTAATGCCATCTCATAATTCATTTCGTTATTAGTCATTGCTGATTCTCCTTTTCTCCTTGCTCATATTATCGAACAAAAAAGGAAATCTCAATACAGTTTTTTATTATTTATTATTTTTTACATATTTTTCATATACAAATAAACAATAGAGAGGAGTTCCCAACTAGGTATGAACAACAAGGATCGCAAGTTCGGCGGTCGGTTACTTGACATTGTCCTGATTACAACTATTTTTACATTGTTTAGTTTTATAACAGTGTTTGTTATTACAAGTAAAGAATCAAAGTTTCAAAATGTATTGGCAAACGATGAGGTAATTGAAGAGCAAATAGTTGAAGAACCAGAAATTTTGCCATCACCAGTCATTGAAGAGTTCGAAACTGCATTTGATGGAGTTCACATTATTCATGAAAAATTAAATGATAAATCAACACCATACCATATACAATCCGTACAAACTAAATTTGAAATAATCAATAATGAAATCAATCAATACATATCCACATCGAAAGAGCAATATGAAAATGCAGTACGTTTAAACATTCTCACTAATGAAACTAAAAATCTATTTAATAATTTAAAAATTAGTAGTGAAATATTTGAACATGACAATAAATATATTTCAATCGTGTTCACAAAGAGTGAAGCAATTGGTTCGAATATATATGAATCTACTATTAAAACGATATTCTTCAATAATGAAACTGGTGAAATGATAGATTTAAGACATTTAATTGATTTAAACGTTGATCACTTAATAACATTTACCGATCATGTTCATTCAAGTATTTTAAACAATAAAACGTACAATCAATATATTCACAATGACCAATTTTTTGCTGCCACAGAGCCTAAATGGAAATTGTATAAACGATTTGCGATTAAAGATGATCAATTAATCATTTACTTTGATAAGGGTGAGGTTGCAGAGCGTAATGCTGGTATTCCAACAGCAACCATCTCACTAACATCGATTTATTCTTTACTTGCACCTGAATTTAAAAATGGTATTAAAGACAATTCAACACGGCCGAATACGCCTTCACATAATGGAAAAAAAGTAGCTTTAACCTTTGATGATGGACCGCATCCAACGATTACGATGCAAATCTTGAATACATTAGATAAGTATGATGCAAAAGCAACATTCTTCGTTGTTGGGAATCGTGTAGACGATTATTCTGATGTTTTAATCGAAACTGTAAAGCGTGGACATGAAATAGGAAATCACACTTGGAATCACGCAAGATTAACAGCTCTTTCATCTGAAAATGTATTAGAGCAAATTCGTCTAACAAATGAAGCAATCAAAAACGTTACCGGTCAATACCCTGACGTTTTCCGACCACCTTATGGAGATAAAAATAAACGTGTAACAGATTTAATCGATTTGCCCGCAGTCTTATGGACGATAGATTCACTAGATTGGAAACATCGTGATTCTAGTAATCTATTACCAATGATTAAGAAAAACATGCATAATAACGCGATTATTCTAATGCATGATATTCACCAATCTACAGCAGATGGTCTTGAGAGTGTCTTAAAGTACTTACAAAGCGAAGGCTATGAGTTTGTTACAGTAAATGAACTGTTATTCCAAGATAAATAGTAAGAACAAGCCGGGACAAAAGTAAACTTCGAAAGAGTATTCAATATGAAGAATAGTAAATATTTTGATCACCGCTTCATTTGAAAATCGTTCGTTGAAGAGGCAAGTGAAGAGAGTACCTCCCCTCTAGGCTTTCGATGCAAAGGCAAAGCTTTCCTGTCGGTTGTAAGGAATAAATGAAATGTACTTTTCTCTTTATTTCCCAACCTCTTGTTAATCAAACAAAGCAAAGTTAAATATAAAATTTGTAAAAAAGACTCGGGAAGATATGATCGTAATCTCCCCGGGTCTTTTAATTTTATTTTTATTGTATCTTCACACTTCCTAATTGCTCGAATGTTTGTAAATCGTAGCTTTTCACTTCATTTCTTGAGATTGTGTAAAGTGTATCTCCAATATAAAGCATTCGTTGTACCATCGTTTCCCAGTTTTCATACTGCTCACCAGGAGACGCTGGTGTTATTAAGTTCCCCTTAAGCTCAATGCCATTATCAGCAGTAATTTCGTAAATTACAGAGCCCGATCCTTCAAAGCGTGTATCATATTGCCCGTTTCTCTCATATATGCTTACAGGGAATCCAAAATAGCTATATGCACTATTTCTAAATAGTACCTTATGGTTGTATTGAACCTCTGAATAGGTACCGCGACCACCTAACACAACAGTATCTTGCTCTTTTGGATTTGAAAAATCAGTAATGTCAAATAGAGATACTTTAATACCACCTGTCACAGTAAATGGCCGTTTTGAATAGCTATCAATCATTGTTTCAGTTTCATAGCCTATCCCTACTAGATGATTTTCATCAAGTGGATGCAAGTAATTACTGAATCCTGGTATTTTTAACTCTCCTAAAACCTTTGGATCATTTGGATTGGCCAAATCAATGACAAATAGTGGATCCACCTCTTTAAATGTTACAATATACGCCTTATCCCCCATAAACCTAGCAGAATAAATACGTTCTCCTTTTGCTAAATCCGTTACTTCTCCTACTTTTTCTAATTGATCATTAAAGATGAATAAATGATTTTTCGATGTAGATTCAGCTCCCCACATACTGCCTTCTGTTACAGCAATTCTAAAGTACCCATCATATTCATCCATTGAGAACTGATTTAAAGCAGAACCATTAATGGATGTAGAAGCTGTATAATCAATATCTGTGCCATTAATAGCGAATTTATAAATATCTGTATTTACTGAAGTTGGCGCAATGATCATATCCCGCGCCATTGAATTTGACACAGATGTATTGGGTTCACTTTCGACTTCAAACTCTAGAGTAGTTGGCATTTCAAAATCAAGGGCAGTCAGGTATAGTGCATTCGGCGACATATAAAGGGTCGAACTGCTACCTAAATAACCTTTCGTTTCTACTTTTTCATTTTCAAAGTTATTTAAATCAATAGCTGAAATAATGGTATAATTCGGTTCTGTTGACCCCGGTAGAATCGTTAACTTTTCAATTTCCATCGGTGAAATTTTCTCATCTTCTGCACTATCATACGTATACGGTCTAAGTTCAACCTCTTCAACAGGTGTATCATATAAAATCCAGTATTCAGGTGACTTTATCGTTACCATATAAAGTACATCGTTATATTTACGTACACCCGTCATATAGCCATCTTGCCCTATTTCACGAACTAATGTCGGCTTTTTAGGGTCTTCGATATTATAAAACGCTGCTGTTGTCATACTATATCCACTAACATATTTATCCTTATCCTTTTGCTCTGGCTCAATATATTGATCTTTCATCACGATTAGCATATTTTCATGAATCATTAATTGCATAGGATAGCTGTAATCATCAAATGTAATTTTACTTACTTGCTTCATATTTTCAGGGTTTCTTGCGTCTGTAATGATGATATCGTTATCATACGTAGCGTAAATATATTCTCCATCCGTTACAGCAATGTCACCTTCTTCAATACCTTCCACTTGATTATTTGTTGTGGAATAATCTGCTCCACGATCTGAGCTCATATCTGCTGCTGAATTGGATACTTCCACACTTTCCTCTGCCCCACTCATCGTCGAATCATTAAGATAATATCGTTGTTCACGATTTAATGCTGTAAGGAAAAAATTTTGTAAGTCTTCAATAGATGTGATCCCTTCAATTTGATCGATAACTTCATATTCAATTTCTTTTTTAGCTGTTGGCGTAGAAGGAATTGGGAATGCATTTTTCTCAACATGCAAAGTATATTCTCCTGACTTTGTATTCAGGATTGTCACTGTTTTCCCTTTATTCAATAGTTTCATTTCAGATTCTACTTTATTACCTTCTTTGTCTGTTAAGTAAACGTAACCCTTATCTATACTGTTTTCGTCTAGTGCATGTGAAAAATGAACATGATAAGGATGATTTACCAACACGGTTGAGGTTGCATTCACTTCAATTTTCTTACCTAGAAAAAGCACTGCACCTATAGCAAGTACAGCTAGTAGTATAAGAATACCGCTTACATAAAACCTCTTTTTCATGATTTCACTCCTTTTCTATTAGCTTACTATAGGATTAGACTGATAAATTCCTAATAAGTTACAAATAAGGTAAAATAATTTCGAACTATCTAAAATTTTTAGAGTAGATTTTATGTAAAATAGCAACTATCAAAACTTTTCTTAGGGGTTGAAGATGATCCGTTTTTACAATAGAGAAAACTCCATTTTGAACAATCTTTTTTTCAAAATGGAGTTTTTGCATTTGCTGTTAAATAATAAGGGGTGAAAGCATTTTTAATCAAACTTTATTCCAATCCCACATTAAGGTCGAATCCCTATTACTATTAAACTATTTTGAAAATTAAGTAATTTGTTCGATTAAAAACTATATTTTTTCTATTAAACTGGTAATGAATTACAAATAAACTATTATACTAGGAAGCTTTTAGGATGAAAAAATTATTCGCAACAACAGTGGCAACTGTACTTTTAGCAACATCTGCTTTTGGTACTACTTCTTATGCAGCAGCCGTAGATACAGTGGTAGACGGAGACTCAGTAAATAAAACCGAATTAGTCAAAGTTAATAACAGCTTTGCAAATTATCAGAAGAAATCAGAGGTTATCTTAGCCAATAAATTTAATACGTTATCAACTACTGAACTATCAAAAGTTGAAGATGACTACCAAAAACAAATTCAGGCATTGTCTGATGAAGAATTTGACAGATTTATTCATAATGTAGTTAAAAACAATGATAAAGATGTTAAACAACTTCAACAGGAACTTGATTCAATTGGAGTAGAGTTACAGATTGAAAATAAAAGTAGCGAATTTGAAATTGGAACGTTAGCTATAAGCCCTTCTGAATTGGATTTATCTGCTTATTCAGTTAAAAGGGGTGGTGATTCTTTTTGGAGACTTTACAGCCAATGGGCAGTAAATAAACTTGAGGCTTATGAAGCTTCACTAGACGTAGTATCGATTGAATGGGATTCAAATGTTGCAAAATACTATAATGCGGTTGTACCTGCAGATGGTCCAACAACTAAAAGAGATGGCTCTCAAAGACTTGATGGCCTGTATTTATTTAATGTTGAAGATGATTCAGATTTTGATTCTTATGCTGTTGTTTATGTAACGAAACTCAAAGGTGAGGAACTTCATCATGGTACAAAATACGAGCATACGTATGCTGAATGGGATTCGTCATTTTCCGTTACAGCAGAGGTTGACATAACGAAAAGCCCAATAAGCGGAGCATTATCATTTACAGTTAATCAACAACTAAATGAAAAATCGTGGCCACGATATGAGGATGACATTCTATATTGGTAGAAAGTTTAATATATAGAATTGAAAAAAATAACTTAACTCTATTCAAAGTTAAGTTATTTTTTTATCAAATATAAAAAAGTGGAGATAAATAGATGAAGAAAAAAGTAATAATATCATCGGTGTTGCTACTTTTAATTGGAATTATAGCTATTAGTTTCTATACATATTATCAATTCAATCCAACAATTGTTGTTCGTACGGAAATTTCGCAAGTAGATGATGAAACCTACAAACAAATAGGTGGTTTAGAAAATGTTAAATACCCTGAACAAGAAAATTTCAAGCAACTAGTTTTCTCCATAAGAGTTATGCATTCAGATAAAATCGAAGATGTAAAAATCGAAACTTCTAATTCTATTAGTGAATTATTGGGTAAAGAAATTTATTGGACAGGGGAATATTGGGAACTTGAAGAACCAGATAAAAGACAATACGAACATCATAATGAAATGATAATATATACTGGAGAAGTAATAGATGAAGATATTGAAAATTTGCTACGTAAAGGAACAGTTAGCATTTCTTGGAAAATGAATGGTGAAGAAAAAAGTAAAACATATAATATAGGTGAAACAATAGTATTTTTAAAATAATATAATAACTGTTTAATACGAAAATCGTCCACCTATTATGAACAGAAAGATCCCAGTTATTAAAAACGACTACCTTACTTTGTAGGATAGTCGTTTTATATTTTAAAGAGTGCCAAAAGAATTATAACCCTTTAACCATTCTTTGAAAGTTATGTCGATTTGTTATTCTTCGCTCTTTCCGTCGTTAACTGCTGTTGTAATTCTTCATTTTTTTGATCGAACGTTTGACGTTGCTTTTCAATGGTTTCATAGAGACTTTGTATTTTCTCATTGGCTTGATTATTTACGGTGCTAAGGGCATTTTGATGCTCTCTCTCGGCTTGTAAAAGAGCTCTCTGTAATTCTACGTCTATTTCATTCACTTAATCGTTCTAAATCATGTTTGTGGGATTCTGTGAGGACATCAAAGCTGTCCCTCCAAAATGGCAATAGAGGATTGGTTTTCTTGGTGTTGGCGTGTGAGTTCATCTATTTTCGCTTTAGTAGAGGTACGCTCGTTTTGGAGTATCACTTTTAGTTGTTCATTTTCATCGGCATAACCTTGGATATGAAAAAAAACAATTACATATGAACAAGCCTCTATTTAGTCGCACTTTTCGACTTATTAAATATTAAATCTACGATAAAAAAGCGTGAAGAATATAGTTCATCTTCACGCGCCAGTTCTCTTATTCTTCAAATGGCCATTTAGGTAACATTTTATTTAATGGTTTATCAACTCTTCTACCTAATACATAATCCGCTTGCATAATTGTATGAATTTCTCGTGTCCCTTCATAGATTACAGGTGCCTTTGAATTGCGTAAGTATCTTGCAACAGGATATTCATCGGAGTATCCATAGGCTCCATGGATTTGCACAGCATCATCCGCAGCTTTATTCGCAAAATCACATGCCTGCCATTTTGCTAGCGAGGTTTCTCTAGTATTGCGTACGCCTTGATTTTTCAATTCACCTACACGATAGACTAATAAACGACTCATTTGATAACCGGCTTCCATCTTAGCAATCATTTGACCTACTAATTGATGCTCTCCAATATATTTACCAAAGGTCATTCGCTCTTTACAATACTTGACGCTTGCTTCTAAGCATGCGGAAATTAAACCAACTGCACCCGCTGCAACCGTAAAGCGTCCATTATCAAGAGCAGACATGGCGATTTTAAATCCTTCGCCCTCTTCACCTAGCCTATTTTCTACAGGGATACGCACATCTTCAAAAAATAATTCACCTGTATTTCCTGCGCGAATTCCATATTTCCCTTTAATAGCTTTCGACGAAAAACCAGGCATCGTTCGCTCTACTATAAAGGCTGTAATTCCATGGTGCTTTTTCGATTTATCTGTATAAGCAAATACAATAAAATGATCTGCAACATCGCATAAGGAGATCCAAGTTTTTTGCCCATTTAGTATATATACATCCCCTTCACGTTTTGCAAAGGAAGCCATGCTTGCGACATCAGATCCCGCTCCAGGCTCTGTTAAACCAAATGCGCCAATTTTTTCGCCCTTTGCTTGTGGCATTAAATATTTTTGCTTTTGTGCTTCCGTTCCCCATTGTAAGAGCGTCATACTATTTAAACCAGTATGAACTGATACCGCTGTCCGAAAAGCTGTATCGCCTCTCTCTAGCTCCTCACAAACTATCGCTAAACTATTGTAGTCCATTCCTGCACCACCGTATTTCTCAGGAATGCAAACACCCATGAGCCCAAGCTGTGCAAGCCTTTTCCAAATAGCAGGATCAAAGCTACCATCTGTGTCCCACTTCGATATAAATGGCATAATCTCTGAATCAACAAATTGACGGACTGTTTTTCGGAGTAACTGTTGCTCTTCCGTAAAGTCAAAGTTCATATTTGTACCACCCTACCATTTCACGATTGAAGAACGGTGTTTTGTTTCTTTTATCATAACGCCACGTTTCGCCATTTTTTCGATATATTCTTTACCTGGCACAACCGTTTCCGGTGGTAGCACACCATGTTTTGTAATTACCCCCGAACCAATCATGACCGCTACAGATGCAATTGTACATGCAGTTGCACGGGCCATCGCTGTCATATCATCCTCATCTTTACGGATAATTGTTGTTTCATATTCGTATGTTACTTGTTCTCCATTTTTCTCACCTGAAATGATTGCACGTAGTAATACTGCATCTTGTTTGTCGCCAAGATTTAATTTTTTCTTTAACGCTTCACGTACAACATCTCTTACATTCACTTCTGTTCCATTCACTTCAACTACATTGTCTTTAGCAAAGAAACCAAGATCTACGAGCAATTGGAATTTTTCAGCGTGCCCTTTATAACGTACAGTTTTGTACTCAAGTGTTTTAACATTTGGGAAGGTTTTATATAATGTTGAAATGCCTCCTGAAGTGTAAAATGCCTCTAACACACCAAATTGGTCGAAGTATACTGGTTCAATTCCTGTTAAGGATTTAACTTCTTTTAAATTACCACCTTGTATTACTTTAGAAGGTTCTGTGTAATGATCAATCACACCTTCTAGTGAAAATACTCTCGTATAATTTAGTGGAGGTTCCGGCTTTGTTGGGATGCCTCCAACATATAGTTTAATAGAGTCTACTTCATTTAATTTGGAAGCTCCGTAACCCGCTAGTATATTAATCATTCCTGGTGCAACACCTAAATCTGGAATAATCGTTACATTCTTTTCTTTTGCTTTTTCGTTTAATGCTAAGACGTTTTCTGTTACATCTCCAATGTGACCACCTAAATCTACAGAATGTACCCCAATATCGATGGCTGCACGAGCAACTCTTTCATTAAACTCATAGAATAGGGCGTTAATACATACGTCTCCTTTAGCAATGCATGCTCGTAATTCATCATCACGTTCTGCATTTAACTCGAGTACTTCAATTTTTGCTGAATTTAATTGATTAGCAAAATCCTGAGCTATTGTTAAATCTAGATCAGCTAAAAATACTTTTTCTACTTTATCACTTGCTACTAAATCACGCGCTACTTCTTTCCCCATAAGACCGGCGCCTAACACTACAACCTTCATATCATACATCCCCTTTTCTTTAATTTTCTGTATCTATTTGGGCTCTTTGTAGCTTGCCACTATAATCTACATAAATGCTCTTCCATTCTGTAAAAACATCTAAAGCCGCTTGACCAGAATCTCGATGCCCATTACCTGTTCCTTTTGTTCCCCCAAATGGTAAATGAATTTCAGCACCTGTTGTTCCTGCGTTTACATAAACAATCCCCGTATCTAAATCTCTTTGTGCTTTGAATATTTTATTAATATCTTGAGAGAATATAGAGCTTGAAAGCCCAAATTTCACGCTATTGTTCACTTCAATCGCTTCTTCTAAACTGCATACCTCTATAATGCTAATCACGGGTCCAAATATCTCTTCCTGTGCAATCATCATGTCATTTTTTACATCTGTAAAAATCGTCGGCTCAAAGTAGAAGCCTTTTTCGAATGGCGGTGCTGATAATATCTTGCCCCCCGCAAGTAATTTTGCACCCTCCTGCTTCCCAATTTGAACGTAATAATTGATTTTTTCTAATGCCTTACGATTAATGACCGGCCCTACTTTAATAGCTGGATCCAGACCATCACCAACAGTTAGTTGACTTATCGCTTCAACTAACATTTCTTCTAGCTCTTGTTTTATATCTTTGTGTACAATGACTCGGCTGCAGGCTGTACATCTTTGTCCCGCTGTCCCAAAAGCACTCCAAACAATTCCATCGACCGCAAGTGATAAATTAGCATCGTCCATTACAATAACAGCATTTTTTCCTCCCATTTCCAGAGAGACCTTTTTCAAATGTCTACCGCCTAGTTCAGCTACTTTACTGCCCGTTGCATTAGACCCTGTAAAGGAAATGACTTTTATATCGGGATGTTCAATCATCGCTGTCCCTACAGTAGAACCTGATCCGAAAACAATATTGGCAACCCCATCTGGTAAGCCAACCTCTTCGAAAATCTTTCCTAACTCATATGCCATTAAAGGTGTTTCAATAGAAGGCTTCCAAACAAATGTGTTACCCGCAACAATGGCAGGGAAGGATTTCCATGTAGCGATAGCAATCGGGAAATTCCAAGGAGTAATTAAACCAACCACACCAATTGGGCTTCTTACACTCATGGCGAATTTGTCTGCCAATTCAGAAGGTGTTGTTTCCCCAAACAAACGTCTTCCTTCACCAGCCATATAAAATGCCATATCAATTCCTTCTTGAACTTCTCCGCGTGCTTCTTCAATTACTTTCCCCATCTCACTTGTTAAAACTTGAGCAAGATGTTCTTTCTTTTCTCTTAGTTTATAACCAATTTCATATAAATAGTCCGCACGTTTCGGAGCAGGGATAAGCGCCCATTTTTTCTGTGCTTCTTTCGCTGCTGAGACAGCCATTTCTACTTCTGCCTTTGTTGACAGTGGTACCTCCCCTAGCACCGTTCCATTAGCAGGGTTAACAATAGGAACTTGCTGTAGCTGTTCAGAATCAATCCATTTACCACCAATATAATTTTTTATCCTCATAACACCCTCCTCATTTAATCGAATTTTCAAATATATTGTTTAAACATTCGACATTTTCTGTTTAAAACCCTTTTTCTCTAGCGCATATCAACCGAATAATATTATTTATTTCATAACTTTTTCAATATTTTAGAGTAAGCCTTTCACTTAGCTTTGAAGCCTTCCAACATATTACTTCTGATTATTTAATAAGAAAATAAAATCATGATAAATAAATGTATGCTTTTAATAGGCGCTTCATTAACTAGTTTGTCTCAGTCCTTTTGCACTAAAGAAATACTCCGTTAAACTATATTGCCGACTTTCACTAAAAATCTAGTTTTTGAAAAGGCATTAGTCACCTTCAATCTCCATCATCAAGCATCTAAAGATCCATCATTAGATATTTAGGGCTAAAAAATAAAAAAGCCGCCTCCCCCCTGAGACTGCTTTTGAACAAATCTATTCTATTTAAAATGTTTCGATGGTTTGCTCAAGTTGAGATGCTGCGATTTCTAGACTCTCTGATGATTCTCCAATTTTCTCCACAATATTTGACAATTCTTCAATTTGAATTCCGACATTTTCAAATTCAGATATTGTAGAATCAACCGTTTTCGATATGTTTTCAAAGGAGTTCAATGATTTTTCATTTTGAACTAACCCGTCTTGAACTAATTTTTGAATTTGATGAATTGATTCAATTACTTGTCCTGTTACCTGACTTGATACACCAATTAAAGTGGCAATTTGCTCAACAGATTGCTTTGTTTGATCTGCTAATTTTCGAACTTCCTCTGCCACAACCGCAAACCCTTTTCCATGTTCCCCTGCCCTTGCTGCTTCAATAGCAGAGTTTAGTGCAAGTAAATTCGTCTGTCCCGCAATATTTTTAACAATTTCAACAACAGCTTGAATTTCTGATGATGACTGGTTTAATGCCTGGACCATCTTTGTCATATCTATTGTTTTATTATTTATCTCTTTTGTTTGTTCACTAAGCACTACGATTTGTTTATACCCTTCATTGGAAGCAGATTTTGTTTTTTGAGCATCTTGAATACTATGCTGTAACAATTCATTTACACTTTTTGTACTCGCAATGAGTTCTATTACTGCTTCATTTGTTCTTTGCGATTGTTCATCAAGGTTTTTTGAGATACTCCCAATAGTTTGTTTAACATCAAGTTTCACCTTTTCTCGCTTTTCAGATGAAACACTCTCAGCCATCTGTTCATATTCTTCAAGAACAATCTGTTGCTCAAAGTTTGTTATTTTACTTATTGCATTAATTGCTTTTCTCGTTTCTTCAGGGTGTAAATTCAAATCAAAAATAATATTATATATAGAACTAGTTAACTGCTGAAAGGCTGCTAAATACCACTTCGTTGCTAGACCTATTTTAACGTGCATGTTGGAAATTTTACTGCGGTTTTCTAAATATGTACGATCTATCCTACCTTCAAACATTTCTATTACATGGTTAGTCAATGTTTTATGTAAACGACTTGTCGAACTATACGTATCAATCATCTCACGAAACATTTTTACATTCCCAATGGTTCCATAAAACACATCTGCAAGTTCGTTCACACGAGCTTCAATGTAAGGTTTTAATCCTCGTGCAACTTGTAAGTCTTCCTCTGTTAACTCAATCAATTTCAATTGTAATAATCGTTCATCGTCATTTAGAAAAATCCCTACATTTGAAAACCTTTCGTTAAATGAAATCTTTGAATACGTTTTAGCTCGTTCTTTTGTTTTAAATAGCATACTATCCTCCCTAGTTAATTAATTCATAAATGTTCCTCATTTACCATTTTACAATAACTTTGAATTTTCAGATTTGTACTTTTTGTTACTATTTCATCAGTTAAAGAAAGTAAAAAAGTCCCCTTCTTAAAAGAAAGGGACTTTTTTACTATTATTATAAATATAATACGACGATTAAAATTGCCGCTAATACGATTCTGTAAATTGCAAATGGCACTAACTTTACACGAGAAATTAATTTTAAGAAAAATTTAATTGAAATTAACGCAAAAACAAATGCACTTACAAAACCTATTATATAGAAGGACAGATGATCAAAATTGATTTGATCCCAATTTTTCACTAAAGATAAGCCACTAGCACCTGCCATAATCGGCACTGCCATAATAAATGTAAAATCAGAAGCTGTTTTATGGTCTAGTCCAAGTAGTACCCCCCCGGAAATTGTTGCTCCCGAACGAGAAAAACCAGGCCATAATGATAAACATTGAATAATCCCAATTTTAAATGCTGAACCGTAAGATAAATCATCTAAAGATGTGACTCTTGGTCTTCTTGGGCCGAATTTATCTGCTATAATCATTAAAATTGCTCCGATAATTAAACCAACAATAACTGTCGATGTGAAAAATAATTTCTCATCAATAAAGTCCTCAAATAACACACCAAGAACACCTGCTGGAATAATTCCTACCAATACATGTCCTAAATTAAATTTCCTTGAGCTTGTTTGTCCAGGAATTTTATAAAGTCCTACTAAACTTAACATGCGCTTCCACATAACAACAACAACCGCTAAAATCGACCCAAGTTGAATCACGATTTTAAACGTATTTGCAGAACCTTGCTCTAAAAATTCCACCGTTTTTAACCACATTTCATCCACAATGATCATATGTCCCGTTGATGAAACAGGTGCAAATTCTGTCATCCCTTCAACAAATCCAAGAATGACGGCTTTTATAAGATCGAATAATTCCATAAAAACATATTCTCCCATACAATTATTAATTTTTTAACAAATATCAACTTTTTTATCTTCGCTTAATTCATACAATATGTTGGTCTTGCAGATCTCATACTTAACCTTGCTAAATTAAGCTTTTATTCCTGTTCAAGTATACCATGCACATCTTAATTTATCATTTTCATTTCTATTACTTTTACAAAATGGAAAGAAAGGCACCAAATTTTAATATTGGTGCCCAAATTTATTTAGAATTCGATTGGAATTAACACGATTACTTTAAACATATCGCCATCTACTTCTATTTTCATTCTTCCATTATGCAAATCTACAATTGACTGCGCGATTGCAAGGCCTAAGCCTGTGCCATCTGTGTGACGAGAAGCATCTGCACGTTTAAAACGTTCGGTTAACTCTTCTACATTATCACCTAACTCATAATTGGAAATATTTTTCACTACAAACTCAGCTTGATTACCAACCTGCTTTAAGGATACATATACTCTTGTTCCTTTTAATGAATATTTTTGGGCATTGACTACTAAATTATCCAACACTCGCCACATCTTTTGTCCATCGACATAAGCAAATAGTGGCTGCTCTGGTTTTGAAATCTTTAATTCTAGGCCAGCTTGTTGGAAGGATTCTTCATGCTCGCCTAGTGCTTGCTGGAAAAACTGTGTTAGATCGATTCGCTGTTTTGTAATTTCAATATTTCCGCTCGCCATTTTTGATACTTCAAATAAGTCTTCGATTAATGTTCTTAGTCGTGCTGATTTTTGATCTAATACTTGAATGTATTGTTGTCTTTCTTCATCTGTTATTTCTGGATTTTTTAATAAGTCCGTATAGGTGATAATCGATGTTAACGGTGTTCTCAAGTCATGGCTAACATTTGTAATCAGTTCAGTTTTGAGACGTTCACTTTTGGCCTGCTCTGTCATTGATTTTTTTACGCCTTCGCGTAGACTATTTAAGTTTGCAGCGTGTTTTGCAAGAATAGACTTCCCTTTAACTTTTATATCCGATGTTAGACGTCCTTCAGCCATACTCTCCGTATGTTTGATAATTTTATTCAAATAGCCCATCCGTCGAAGGAATAAGAAAACTGAAGGTAAAGCAACAAAAACAAACAAAAGTAGGTAGATGACGGCTAATTCCGTTTGCAACATTGCACCTACAATGCCCACTCCCGCAAAGAATGCTACACCTAAAACAAATAAAGATTGAAAAGCTATAGAACGATTTAAAAATAAATCCCTGACATCATCCATCATTAAATAAGTAAATGAATTTTTAAGCTCTCTTCTAAAACCTTCTGGATTCGATATTTTTCTCCATATCCATATCGCTCCTAATATAGCTGCAGATGCAAAAATAAACATGAAGGACATATAAGCTGCTACTTCTACTATTTCAGTTATAATTCTCCGTGAATAATAGATCGAATTGTATTGAATAAAACTTCCGACGTTATCCATTAACCCTAGGGAAATCATTGCTGAAATACAAACTAATACGAATCGAACATCAACTGGCCATTTGGAGAATATTTTTTCTATTTCACTGAAATTCGCAAATTGTAGTAATGATGGTCTTGCCACAGTAAATAGTGCAACGACTGCTAATAATCCTGTAGTCCAAATAAAGTACAAAATATATTTCGATGTTTTAAATGATAAATACTCATATTGGAAGCTTGAATTAGCTAACAAATTACTAGGGAAATAAATCGCCCCTTCATATTGAGCCACTTCTCCCTTTGCTGTAAAATTTGCAATTTCTTCCGGAAGTGCAAAATTACCATCATAAGTATTTATTTCTACACTACTATCAACGATGAAATTTGGTTTTTGTTTCCCAAAACTTTCTTCAAATAAAATATTCTCTTTATTTGTATTTGAATCGAATGTTTCACCTGTTTCGATATTTGTAAAACGATAAGCAAAAGATTTATATTCATTATTTAAAAATTCTTTTCGTTGTTTCTCTTCCTGCTCAGCATAATAATCAATCGATTGTGCTTTTTTTGCTCGAATTTTCTCTTCGACATATTCATCGCTATTAAAGTTTTTAGTTATATCTTCTATCTTTTGATCACGTTCTAAGATTAGTTGATTTTTTAATGTCGCATTGTTTTCAGATTCTGCAAGATGAATCCGCTCACGGTATTGGGCTTGAATACTTTCGATTTGTTCAGATAATGAACCATAGTAATTTCGATAATCATTTATTTCAGTATCCGTTACGCTAATATTTTCTTTTGCTTGATTTGCATCGAAGGGATTTAAAACATACCTCCCTAACTGTGCCTTATAATTTTCAACCTGGTATATAAATTCTTCAGATTTAAAATAGGATTGTCCAATATACTTATGTCCGAAATTAGAGAAAGTAGTGAAGGCGAATACAACCCATGTAATAAGAAAAAGTGTGAGGAGTAATTTACCCTTATTTTTCATTTGTTCTTCCTCCTCAAAATAATTTACTTAGCATTTGTAATGCTATTTTGAAACGTTCATTTACGAAATGGAATGTGTAAATGCTGATAAAAATTAGTGCACTAATAGATATGACCAAAGAAAGCAGCGGGATTGAAATCTCAATCTTATTTTTCAATTTTATAACCAATTCCCCATACAACCTTCAGATATCGTGGATTTTTGGGGTCTGCTTCAATTTTTTCTCGAATTTTTCGAATATGCACCGCTACTACATTTTCAGCATTATAGGCTTCTTCATTCCAAACGAGCTCATAGATCTCATTAATTGAAAATACACGGCCTGCGTTCTTTAAAAGTAACTCCGTAATTTTATACTCGATAGGCGTTAATTTAATCGGTTCACCGTCTAGTTTTACTTCTTTCGCTTCAATGTCTAAGGATAACCCATTCACATCAATCGTTGTCGAAGGTTGTCCATTAAATGTGCCAAGCTCAACATACCGTCTAAGCTGAGACTTTACCCTAGCTAGTAGTTCAAGAGGATGGAAAGGCTTTGTGATGTAGTCATCCGCTCCTACAGATAAGCCGTGAATTTTATCCGTATCCTCCGCCTTTGCACTAAGCATGATTATTGGAATGTTCCGCTCTGCTCGAATTTTAAATGTTGCTGTAATTCCGTCCATATTCGGCATCATAATATCTAAAATGATTAAATGGACTTCATTTTTTTCTAATTGTTCGAGTGCCTCTATTCCATCGGCTGCCTTTAAAACATTGTACCCATCGTTTTTTAAGTAAATCTCGATTCCATCACGGATGTCCTTGTCATCGTCCGTTACAAGTACAGTTAACTTCTCCATCCGTCTCACCTCACAACTTTTTTCTTATAAATCTATACTAAAGTTCGAATCTTAATTTTCGGTTATTGTAATTATGAAGAATTTCTTAAGAAAATCTTGCTGTATGTTCATTATACAAGCTTAGTCCGTTTGAAGCTCTTTTTTCTACGAAGGGAGGTAGGAGGGAAAGAGCTTAAACATCCATATTCTAGTATAAATTGTAAAATTTATCAAATCCTGCCGATATAAAGAGTAAATATTATTGGAGAAATAGTAGTAAAGGATGTTGATGTATGGATGTATTTTAAGGCACGAGCTAAGTCAGAAGAGTTACTCATTCTGGATTCTTTAAGTAAACGAATGAATTTATCTGACCAAGACAAGTTATATTATCTTAATCTAACGAAAGGTTATGAGGGGGAGTTGATTTTTGATTCTCTAACAGAAGATCTTGCAGAAGAATACTTGATATTAAATGATTTACTTTTATCATTTAATAAAACTACTTTCCAAATCGATTCTCTTATGATCGGTTTGAACAAAGCGTACTTTTACGAAGTGAAAAATTACGAAGGTGATTTTTACTACGAATCAGAAAAAATTTATAAAAAGCCTAAAACTGAAATTACAAATCCATTAAACCAATTAAGTAGAACTGAAACCCTTCTTAGACAATTCATTCAAAGTCTCGGATTTTCAATGGCAGTTGAGGGATACGTTATTTTTATTAATCCTGAATTCACCTTATATCAAGCACCACTTAACAAACCTTTTATTTTCCCAACACAGATTAAAAGACATTTACAACAACTTAGATTTAACTCTTCAAAATTGAATGATAAACATAAAAGGCTAGCTGAAAAATTGGTGTCCTTACATATTAAGAATTCTAAATATACAAATCTTCCAAACTACGAATATGACCAACTCCGTAAAGGAATTAAATGTGCATCATGCAGTTCATTTATGGTTACTGTTAATGGTCGAAGTTGTATCTGTGCGGAATGTGGACATTCTGAAACAGTAGCTCAGGCAGTAAAAAGAAGTGTAGATGAATTTAGGATGCTTTTCCCAGATAAGAAAATTACAACGAATGTAATTCATAATTGGTGTTGTATTGTGGAATCAAAGAAGAGGATTAAGAGGATTTTAGACAATCACTTAAATATGCAAGGCAATAATCGCTGGATCTATTACGAATAAATATTTTTTTAGATTTCTGTTTTTGTAGAGGGAATCTGCCGAAGACATTTTGGTTGCTCTGCAGCCGCGTTTTGTCCTCGAGACGTGATTTCGAAGACATTTCTCCGGCTCCGAAGCTGTGGTTTGTCCCCGAGACACGGTTTCGAGGACATTTCTCTTGTTCCGAAGCCG
>NZ_JPVQ01000031.1 GCF_000772965.1 Ureibacillus massiliensis 4400831 = CIP 108448 = CCUG 49529
AAGAAGAGAACTTTAAACCTTGTGTCTAAAATAAAGGGGCCAAACCGCTTTTGTCCGTTCATCGCTTCGTTTTGTCCACTCACTTCAGTTTTGTCCATTCGCGGGCGGTTTTTGTCCATTCACTTGATCGTTTTTTCCACTCAGCACCATGTTTTGTCCTTTCATCGCTTCGTTTTGTCCACCCACTTCAGTTTTGTCCATTCGCGGGCGGTTTTTGTCCATTCACTTGATCGTTTTGTCCACTCAGCACCATGTTTTGTCCACTCACCTTCATTTCGTCAATGAGATTAACCCCTCCTGCCTCAGTTTCATCAAAAAATAACCATATAAAAAAGGAAAGCATTTTTCAGCTTTCCTCAACAAGTAACCTTTGAGCCTTTGCCTTATGGAATATTGGGCTAAGGCTCCTTAGTTTATTTTTTAGTTGACACGTCAAACCACGCCAAATTATCAGGAGCAGTTAAATCACACAGTGTTTATTTTCATGGAGGCAGCGACAGATTCCTTCATGCCAAGCAGCCTCCAGAGTTAAATCACACGGCGTTTATTTTTATACTCAATGATTTTCTAGTTTTTTAGTTTATCGGTTAGACGATCAATTTCTTTTTCTGCTCGTTTGATGGCTTCGTCTAGGTTTTTTTTGTTGCGATCTAGCACTTTGATGTCAATTTCTTTGTATTCTTCCTTTAAATGTTCTGCATCCTCGACAGCTTTTGTTAAACTAATTATCGCTTGATTAATTTTACTTTTATTTTCTAAATACTTCGAAGCGTTTATGAGACCATCAATAGTTGCTTCCTGTTCACCTACTAAATCGTCAAAATCGTCTTTTAATTTTTGTTCAAGATCTTCAAATGTATCTTGGACTTTTTCGAATGCATCCTCTAATTTATCGAGGGTTTTTTTCAAACTATCTTTTTCATCCTTTAATGTCTTTACGGATGATTTGGCATATGAGTCGAGTAATTTATCTGTTTCCTTAATTGCCTTTTCGATGGATTCGTATATTTCATCTATTTCTGACAATGTTGGATTGGATAATACAAGTAAGCGATCGACTTCACGTAAGTAAGTATCCAGTTCTGCTTGCTTGTTTTTCATTTCTTGATCAAATTGAATTTGCTTTTCATACGTTTTTTGGGCATCCGATACAATTTTGCTTACTCGTTTCAGTTCTTTGGATATATTAGATGCCATCTCACTCGTTCGGTCCACTTCTTTTGATAAATTATCTTCTACACTTTGAAGCATTGAATTTTTTAGTTTTGTAACAACTAAAATCTCTTGTCCCTTTTGAATAATTTGGTTTAAATCTTTCAAGGCAATTTTTAATTTTTCCTGTTCCTCGACGACTTCGCCAGAATCATCTTCTTTAATGGCTGCAACTAAATCCTCTAAAATCCGATCAGCAGCATCTTGACCATCTGACAGTTCACGGATTGCATTATTTAGTAGTTTTTCTAAATCACCGACATTGTTAATATTCACTGGTTCAGAGAGGAACGATTTCACTGCTACTAAACCATCGAATGATGTAATTCGTGTTCCAGTCGCACTTACACTTCCACCCTCTTTTCTAATTTTTTTCTTGAGATCTTGTAATGCTTTTTTCGCTTTATCTAATACTTCCTTTAACTCTTCTTTTTCTTCCTCCAACGATTTTTTAGCTGCCGATTTACCATATAAATCTAGCACTTCATTTGCTTCTTCAATCGCTGATTTCATATCTGCATACGTTTTTTCTAAAGTTGATACATTCCCACCTTGAGAATTTAAATGCCGTCCAATCTCATCCGTTAAATCCTCAAGTTCATCCTGGGCGTCCTCCATTTTTTGCTCATAATACTTTTTGTCGTGGGAATCATTCTCTGCTTCCGTAACAAATTCGCGTGCATTTTCCAATTCTTTCGCTAATTCATCTTGTAGTTTTTGGAGCTTTTTATTTTTTGATTGTGCGTCAGAATGTATTTCCTTCACTTCTTTAAGTAGAGCGTTTAGCTCGTCTAAAGTTGTCGTTAATTTTGCCTGTTGCTCCACAATTTTTTCGATATCGCCCCCGCGAACAACTGCTAGGAAAGTATCCAACTCTGGTTTCGCATTTGTTCTTGCTTCTGTTAATTCTCGTGTTACCATTTGCATTAACTTTTCAAAGTCCTTAACATCAGTCATGTCAGTTGGACGGTCTACAGCTGGTTTTTCAGGGGATTCTTCATTCTCTTCGGGATGTGTAATAACTCCCCGACTGTCCCAATTCCCCCAAGCATCCCATAAATCTGGCTTATTATCGGCGCGTTTTAGGTTAATAATTCGTTCGATAAACACGGCAAAATTAACACGCTTGACCCCATCATCTGGACGAAAATCGCCAACCGTTTTCGTAATACCTAGCCCCCCAAGTATTCCGATTTCCTTTGAGTATGTATTGCCAGCTTTGACATCTTGATAAGATTCCGGTGTGTCCGATTCAAGATCGAAAGCTTCTACTAAAATCCCTGCCATTTCCGCGCGCGTAATTTGCCGATTCGGATTGAATTTACTAGATTTATCTAAAATCCCCATCTCTGTTAGCTTTGCAATCGCCGGATAATGCGAATTTTCTTTTGAAACATCACTAAAACCAGGGTCTTTCACATCTTTTATATCAACTTCTAAGATTCGTGCAATCATTGTAGCTGCTTGACCACGAGTTAGAAGATTGCTCGGCTTAAACGTTCCGTCACTATATCCACTAATCACATTAAATTCCGATAGTTTTTGCACTGTTTGGTAATAGTCTGCATCCTTCGACACATCTT
Source organism: Ureibacillus massiliensis 4400831 = CIP 108448 = CCUG 49529 (assembly GCF_000772965.1). GTDB lineage: Bacteria > Bacillota > Bacilli > Bacillales_A > Planococcaceae > Ureibacillus > Ureibacillus massiliensis. Next base: position 2,796 of record NZ_JPVQ01000031.1, read on the forward strand.
TAAACTCTTTGGCTGCAGCACCAGCTGGTAATGCAGCTGTAGAAAATAGCGCCGTTACCATTAATGACGGCACAAGATATTTCGTAAAATGCTTCATGTTAATCCTCCTACCTTAAGTAAATTCTTTCTAGCTCTTACTCTATTATCCCAATATGAACTCTATCAGTCTAATATTTTTCTTACTTTTTACAAAAGAAGAAGGAATTCCAATGCTAAAGCAATGAAATGAGCCCCCATTTTCCAGAGATATATTCCATTAATTAAACCAATCAAATTCGAAACAAATAAAAAGAAAGCTGAGGGAATTTCCTCCTCTGCTTTCTTTTTTACGTTCGGACTATTTAAATTTTCAAGTTCATTTGAGCTTATTCAACGACTTTTTCTATCGTTACTATCTCAACCTCAAATAAGTATTTCATTCAAAAATTAATAATACTTCATCAATCTCCCAAATCCTTCAATTTGATTTGGGATTCCTGATAGTCTTAAACAGTGCCATAAGCTTGCTTGATTACTTGCTATAACTGGCTTTTGAACGATGGATTCGATTTTTTCAATCACTTCCACTGAACGTAATGCACCACAGCTAAGAAAAATAGCTTCCGCATCAGGATGGTCAATGGAAATAGCAAACTTGATAAGTGAATCTAGTGTCACCTTGTTCATTTCCTCATCCGTTAATAAACCAAGACCCTTTATATTAAGCACTTCTATATTATTTCTTTCAAAATATTCCTTTTCTAATATATTAATATCATTCGTATAGGCTGTCCCAATTACAACCTTCATAGCATTCAAGGCACGGAAAGCAGATAACACACCGGTTAACAGAGTAGTTGCTTTCACTTTAGACCTTGATGACTCAATCTTCTGAATGATCTTCTCTTCCCCGATGACAAAACTCCCAGAAGTACAATTATAGCAAATAACGTCTAAATCTCTTCGACCAGGCATTAATGTAACTAAGGCATCATCCAGTCCACTTTCCATCTCAGCTAAATTCATAATTGTACATTGCTGCTGCATTCGAACTCTTGTAAAATGAACCCCTACATCATTTGGTTTCATTAAAAACATATCATGTTCTGTCAAGCCCGCATTGGCAACGCAGATGAATCCTATTCGAGCAAGCGGATGGGCACCACAATCAAAAGTTGGTTTAAAATAGGGTTCACTCAAACGATAATCGTTCATCGAATCACATCCCAACTGTTTTATAGGGTCGTAAATAAAAGTAAGCTACTCAATAATTCCTTGTTCTTTATAATACTTCGCAGCTCCCGGATGTAATTCTGTACCTAAAAATTTAACTGCATTTTCAATATTATACTCTTCCATTGTTGGATGAATTGCTGGAAGACGATCCGTGTTTTCATTAAGGATTTTCGTAATTTCATATACTACATCCTCTGGTACACTATCACGAATAACCAACAGATTTTGAGCTACTACAGATGGAATATCTTCATTTCCATTCACGACACTGTCATATGTTCCAGCAGGAATTGTTCCTCCAGCAAAGTTTAAGTCCTCTAAATAAGAAATTAAATCCTCAGGAAATGGTAAAATTTTCACATCTCGATGAATGGTTGCATCTGTCACAGTCGCACTTGGAATACTTCCTGATGCAAATATGACTTCAACATTATGATTTTTGAATTGTTCAACTTGTTCAGTATAGCTTCCTTGGAAGAAGCCAAATCCTTTTCCTTTTAAGTCATCATAGCTCGTATTATAGTAATCTAAAATTTTTCTAAATAATAATTCATCGGAATTGTTCGCTGCTGCTAGAGCAATTTTCACATTTTCTCCTGAGGTAAAAATATCATCAATGCTTTCAATTCCACTATCTGCTGCAACCATGAAATGCGTAATCGTACTACCAAAACCGTTACCAATTGCAGATACGCCATCATATGCTTGATCAAATGGTGCTTCCCCGTTTAAACCAATCGTTACAAAGTAAGGAATTTCCCAAGCCATATCTGCTTCACCATTTGATAAAAACGGAATGTTTTGAAGTGCGCCACCAGGAATGACACGAATATTGATATTCGGGTTTTTCTCATTGATTAATGACGCCATTCCGCCTGCTTGAGCATACCAGCCACCGCCCATTGCACCAGTAGCCCATGTTAAGTTAATCGGTTCTATCTCGCCAGTTGAACTTTCATTCGTCTCATTTCCACTTGTTTTTGGTTCCTCAGTCTCTGTTGCATTGCTACCAGTTGTACCTCCTACACCACATGCTCCTAAAATTATCGATACTAATAAAAATACAGAAATGATTATCATTTTCTTCATATAATTTCCCCCTCTTTTTTAGGCTCGTAAACTTCTGTAATAAATTCACTTGGTTCTTTTTGCCTTTTCTTATATTGAAAATATTCAACTCCTACAAATGTAGCTAAGAGAAGTACACCGATAAGACTTATATAAAGTGTGCCTCCAATTATAATTAGTGAAAGTACGATTATTCCGAGACGTTTTATCCAATTGATTTTCTCAAAAACTGCTCCTGCTAATGCAGCGGAGAAGCCAATAACAGCAATGCTGGTCACGATGAAGCTTAGGATAATATCTGCAACGCTTGCCTGTGAATCCATTAAAAGCGCTGGATTAGCAATAAAGACAAACGGAACGATAAAGCCTGCAAAAGCAAAACGTGGACTTATTAATGCTGTTTTCATCGGTGAGGCTTCCGCAATATTTGCTGCTATAAAGGCGGTTACCCCAACTGGTGGCGTAATATCCGCTAAAATCGCAAAATAAAAGACAAACAAATGAGCATGTAACAGGGGTATATCAAAGTGGGCTAATGCACCTGTAGCAATCGTTGCTGTAATGATATAGGCAGGGGTTGAAGGAATACCTGCTCCTAATATTAAAACTGTCAGCATGATTAAGAATAACGCAATCCACAGGTTCCCTTGGGAGAAGGAAACGATAATATTCCCCATCGCTAAACCGATTCCTGTCTGGTTAACAACAGCTACCAACATACCTGCACCAGCAAGCGCCGCTGTTACGATTGCTCCACTTTTCACAGCATACTCAAAGGATTCAACCAGTTCAGAAATGCGGAATTTTTTACGGGACATGATAATCCACAGTACTAGCATGACAGCTAAAGAATAAACAGCCGACTTCGCTGGTGATATTCCGTTTAATAGTAAAACGAGCATGACAACAAAAGGAATAATATATGGTGATTTTTTAATCACAGTCTTCCAACCAACATTCCATTCGTTCGGAATTGCTTTAAGATTCATGGCAACAGCTTCAAAATGTACTGTTGCGATGATTCCTATGTAATAAATAATGGCACATAATAAAGCTGCTTGAATAACCATTGTATAACTAGTAGAAGTCATTTCTGCCATAATAAACGCCGCCGCGCCCATAACTGGTGGCATTAACGGCCCACCAACACTTGCTACTGCCTCAATAGCACCAGCCTTATGCGGGGAATATCCTATTTTTTTCATTAACGGAATACTAAAGCTTCCTGTTGAATAAACATCCGCTACTGAGCTCCCAGAAATACTTCCATATAATCCGCTTGAAATAACTGCTACCTTCGCTGGACCTCCACGATATTTCCCAGCTAACGCGACAGAAATATCCATAAAAAATTGCCCAACTCCCGAACGTAGCATTACAGCGGCAAATAAAACGAATACAAATATGACATTACTTCCGATACCAGTTAAAAATCCGAATACACCTTGATCCGATGAAAGAAACATGATTTCCATGACTCTCGGAAAAGTATAAGCTCTCGAATTAAATATACCTGGTAAATAAGGAGCGACAAAAATGTACGCAATGAAAAGTGTGATGATTAAAGAAAAAATTGGTGATACAGCACGTCGGCAGGCTTCAAGTACAAGTAAAACAACTAAAAGGCCTAATAGCATTTCAACAGTTGTTACTTGATCTACAAGCTCCACCCGTGTAGCAAATTTTTCGTTCATGAATATTAAATAGCCACTTGGTAGTAGAGCCGCCACTGCTAAGATCCAATCTAAAATCGATGGCTTTGAAGATTCCTTTGACTTTTTTGCCGGAAATACTAAAAAGACGATAGGTAGTAAAAATAAGATGTGTATGGCACGTTGCATACGAGGTTCAAATGCACCGTAATAGGCTGTGTATATATGAAAAATGGCTGCTACGATTGCCCATATACTAAAGGCAATGGCAAATCTTCCCGTAAACTGTCTCATAGATTCCCACCTTTCCTAAAATAAGAGGTATGATCATTGCTCTTCAATGGCAATGACCCTCGCTTGGGAAGCATCCCCATCCTTAATTTTTAATGGGAGTGCAATTATCTTCACTCTTTCTTTCTTAAGTTCCCCAAGGTTTGTGCACCATTCAATAAGAATAATGCCATTTCCAAGTAATGTGTGATGGCTCGGATATTTTGAGCCCTCATCTGAAGGTAAAATAGATTGGCAACAATCACAGGTTTTAAGTGGTGCTAAGTCAGTCATAAAGTCTGATAGCAATGCTTTAACTTTTCTGTCAGCTAACCATTGTCCAGCATCCGCCTCTAGATAAATCATTTTTTCCCAAAACTCACGAGTCCCCCAAGCTTTATCTGTCCAGCCAGTTCGAATAATTGCAATATCTCCTTCTTTTACTTCAACATTTGCATTTTCGAGGTCTTCAGCAGATACCCCCTCACCAGGCTGTTTATGCAACATATCAATTACCACTGCATCCCCAATCAGCTGATCCAGTGGCACTCTATCAATAGTTAACCCGTCTGTTTTAAAATGTGCTGGAGAATCGATATGTGTAAAGGAATGGGTTGTCGTTGAAATGGCTGAAACATATGCCCCATTCTTTTCTACTGTCATTAATGGCTCAATTTTCGTTGGTGGCTCTAATGCTCCAAAAAGTATTTTTCGTGGAAATTGTATCCACGAATCCTGAGAAACGACATCTAATGTTAAATCGATATAACGAACATTTTCATTCATGATTGTTTATCCCCTTTATCTATTAAACTAATTTCCAATCTTTTACCAAGCTGCAACAAATCCATCTGTTCTAGATTCAGACCCACCGCAATAAACACCCGTTTCCGGATCTTTTATAATAATCTGCCCTCTACCAAAGTTTCCGAAGTCTATATTTACTTGTATATCATGACCTTTTTGGAGAAGGGCTTCAGCGATGTGAGAAGGAAAATGTTTTTCAATTTCAATCGTATTTCCTTTAATCCACTGCCATCTTGGTGAATCAATTGCAGCTTGTGGATTTAATCCAAAGTCAATCATATTCATGACAACCTGGACATGACCTTGAGGCTGCATAAAACCTCCCATTACACCAAAAGGACCGATTGGCTTGTCCTTTTTTGTAAGAAAACCTGGAATAATCGTATGGTAAGTTCTCTTTCCAGGCTCTAGTCGATTATCATGGGTTGGATCTAATGAAAAATTAAAACCTCTATTTTGTAGGGCGATTCCCGTTCCTGGAACTACTAAACCAGAGCCGAAAGCTTTATAGTTACTTTGAATAAATGAAACCATATTCCCTTCCTCATCTGCAGTTGCTAGATAAACCGTTCCACTATAGGACGGTTCAACAGCACCTGGCATTTGAGCTCGTTCATGAATTTGACTTCTTCTGTTTGCTCCATGGTGTTCAGAAAGTAATTCTTCAACTGAAACGGTCATTTTGGAAGGTTCTGTTATATATTTTTGGCCGTCACTAAATGCTAGCTTCATAGCCTCTAACTGCTTATGATAGGTATCTACATTTTCTTTTTCATTAAATGTATAGCCATTTAGAATATTAAGAGCCATTAAAGCAACAAGTCCTTGTCCATTCGGTGGAATTTCCCATACATCATAACCTCTATAGTTAACTCGAATTGGGTCTACCCATTGCGGCTCGTATTTTTCTAAATCAGAATAAGAAATAAATCCATTATATTTTTTTGAAAAGGCATCAATTTTTTTTGCAAGTTCACCTTTATAGAAGCTTTCTGCGTCCGTTTCACCTATTTCTCTAAGAGTATTCGCATGATCTATTGATTTCCAAATCTCACCCGACTTTGGTGCTCTCCCATTTGGTGCAAAGGTTTTAAACCAGTTTTCAAATTGTTCTTCCTGCAAATTTTCACGATATAATTCAAAGGCTGTATTCCAATACTTTGCTAAAACTGGCGATACTGGAAACCCTTCTTCTGCATATCGAATAGCAGGCTTTAACACTTCCGTTAATGGGAGCTTCCCAAATCTTTTTGAAAGAGCCGCCCATGTAGCAGGTGCCCCTGGTACTGTTACAGGAATCCAACCATACACAGGAATTTCTTTATGTCCTAGAGCTCTCACCTTTTCAATTGAAATCGATTCAGGAGAGGGACCACTACCATTTAAACCGTATAATTTATCTTTCATCCAAACTAAGGCAAAGGCATCACCGCCCATACCGTTTGAGGTTGGTTCCAATACTGTTAAACTAGCCGCTGTGGCAATGGCGGCATCAACTGCATTTCCTCCCATTTTTAAAATCTCAAGTCCAGCTTGAGCAGCAAGTGGCTGTGAAGTTGCAACCATCCCTTTTTTTGCAAAAACAGGTACTCGTGTAGAAGTGTATGGCTGATAGTTCGCATTAAACTCCATAAAAATACCCCTCTCTATTTATTTTTTTACTTTTAATTCAAACGAATCAAATCTAGTAATAACGTCTTTAAAAAGAAATGATGTTCTTATTATAAATTCATTTTTCTGATAATTCTAATATTTAAAAGTTAATAGTTTGATATATAATACTTATTAAAGGGAGTGATTGTGTGGAGTTACGTCATTTAAAATACTTTTTATCCGTAGCAGAGGAATTACATTTCGGCCGCGCTGCAAATAATTTAAACATTGCTCAGCCAGCACTAAGTCAGCAAATTAAGCAGCTGGAAAATGAACTGGGGTTCCTACTATTTAATAGAACAAACCAAAAGGTCGCCTTAACCGAAGCAGGATCAGTATTTAGAAATCGAGCAAACCATATTTTAGAATTATTAAATGAAGCTGTTGAGGAATCTCAGCAGGTAGCAAGAGGTGAATTGGGGCAAATCAAATTAGGTTTTGCGGGCATGGTTACCTTTGATCTTCTTCCATTAGTCCTTCATGCCTATCGAGAAAAATTCCCAAATGTGACAGTAAATTTACGCCATCTTCCTACATCTGAGCAAGTTGTGGCATTAAATTCAAAAGAAATCGATATTGGAATTCTCATTCTACCGATAGATGATGAGTCATTATCCTATGAAATTTTAAGAATCGAATCCTTTGTAATGGCCTTACCAAAATCACATCCCTTAGCAAATGAAGCATCTATTGATTTAACTTCACTCGTGAATGAAAAATTCATTATGCCTGCAAGGTCTGCTGGTTCTGGCTTTTATGACTCCATTATCAACACGTGCTTTAATGCAGGATTTAGTCCTAAAACTTCACAGGAAGCGCAAGAATTACAAACCATTATTGCTTTAGTAGCCTCTGGAATGGGTATATCTATGGTTCCTTCATCATTTCAAACCTTAAAAACCGATAGCGTCGCATATATTCCAATTCAAAATGGCCCCGCAAACTTTAAAACAGCCATGGCTTGGAATAAACATAACGTTTCCCCAATACTACATTCCTTTATAGAGGTGATGAAGGAGATGGGGTCAGATGGGGTATAAGAATGTTCAAAATCTGCTATATCTTTAGGAAGAGCCATGTTAAGTATAGAGAACCATGTCTTCTAACAATTTTGCATCCTTATTTAAAAATAAAAACACCAGGATAGGTAAGGATGAAATACATTCCTCTTGTCCTGGTGTTGTGCTAAAAGAATAGTTCGAATCCCATAAACAAATTCTTCTAAACATAAAATCTTATTCGCTTTTCAGCAAAAGAACCAACTTAATAATATGATTTTGCCATTTATATTAAAGAAAGTTACTGTACAATTTGTGACAAGCATCTTTTAGATATTTTCATTTTTTAGTCTTACTAAATATTAAAGGTTACATATACTTCATATCTATTTTTTTCACCTTTTTTAATAATCTTTCTAGTATAAACTCTACATTCATCTATTGATGCCAATCTAAACGCAAGAGAACATGCAACTTTATAGTCAGGAGTAATATATCCATCATAAATTCTCCCGTATATTTCACTCGCTATTGAATCAGCCCACACATCAGCTTCATACAAAGTATCGAAAATAACTTCTTCTATTTTCAATTTAATTGTCATTTAATCAACCCTTTTTCTAAAAAATAAATATATTGAACATGTAAGGTCAAGTGTATCATCTACTAACACTTCATCAACTTTAAGATTTTAAGTTATCAACCTCATATAAATTACAATATCACTCTACTACCTAAGTTTCTTATGTATGCTTCATGTAAATCTCCCGTTAAGCTTAAATACATTTATATTATAAATCCTAAATTTAAATTTCTTATATAACTAAATAGAAACACTTGAAAAAACTTCAAATCTCCCCATTCCCCCTAGAAAATCTTTTCAAAAACCCCTGAAAATTCGACTTTTCCCTATAAGAAATCTTCCAAATTCCAAATTTCACCACAAACAACCTTTCATTTACGATGAAAGCACCTAGGAATTTTGATCTGTGCACAGGTCGCATGAGGTGCGATCTAATGGAAGAATTTGAAAAAGTTTTAGAAGAGTATCAGCCGATGATATCAAGTGTTTTAAGAAAGGCACATGTTTACAAAAATCACGAGCATTTTAAACAATGTGCAACGATAGCACTTTGGCAGGCATGGCAAAAATACGATCCAGATCGAGGACCATTTGCTCCATATGCTTATCGTAGTATGTTAACCACTGTTTACACAGAAATGAAAAAAGATAATCGGTACGCTGACCATCAAATCCCATACGAAAAAGATAAACTGACAAATGTTGCCCAATTTATGGATTTAAAAAATAAGCCACACAATCATCTTTCAACATTTGAATACCTTTCAGAAATTTTAAAAGAAGAAGAAATTCAATTGATTCTCGAACTTTATTATTACCAATATACTTACGACGAGCTTTCAGAAAAGTATGGAGCTTCAACAGCCGCCTTACGAAAACGCCGTGACCGTATTTTAAAGAAAATACGAGAATCTATTAAATAATAGAGAGGTTTATTGAAACTAAAAGATAAAATTTGTAAAAACCACTATCAAATACAAAAAACAACATCCCCTCTGTTATGAAGGGGATGTTGTTCAAATCTTGCATCTATTATTTTGAGATAGTTGAATCATGATGATATGTAAGCGTAAATGCAAACAATGCTTCTAGGGTTTTTCTTCTTCGTTCTATAATAACCATTTCAGATAATGGAATCGTTAACTTAAGATTACCAGCAAAGATTAGTTCGCACATTTGCGAATCAATGGGTTTAATATCAAATTGCAAATCAAAAATCCAAGTCGTATCTATTTTATGAATATCTGGAACTTGAAAAGCTCCAATTCGATGCTTTTCTGAAATTAGGATTGGAGGATTTTTCCGATACTTTAAACTCTTTCGAGTAGCCTCGATTCTTCCTTTTAAAGTTGAACCAAAAGCCATACAAAACTGATCCATAAGGTTTTCAACTGTCTCCTCAGAATATAGGGTACCTTGATGCGTATAAATAACCGATGAATATAGTCCACTATAATAAGGAGCTAATGCAATAATTTGCTTTTCTTTTAAAAGCTTTAAAAATTTCATTGAAATTCTCTCCTATCATACCATTTTCAAAAAATTATTTAACACAAAAGATAAACTATTAAAGTGACAATAAAAAGCAATTTAGACCATTCCCAATCTCCTCCTATTATATTTATCTTAAAGCGCCTTCATTTGTATATTATAATAGACTTTCCGATTTTTCTACTATTTTTGATAAAAAATGGAAATAAATATTATATTTGTTACAATTATGTAACTTATTGGTAATTTAAAGTTAAAAAACCGTTATTTTCTACATTTATAATTAACCAAAAGTTATTTTCCCTTCAAAAAAGGCATTGATCTACAATAGATCAACACCTCGTGAAACTAAATAGTTAAATATTGCACTGCCACATCTCTATGCGAATCTAAACTCTGAAAGATTCTCCAAAATGTAATCAGGATAAATTTTTGTTTGCTCGATATCTATTCTTTTTGTGACCCCTGTTAGGACTAAGCAGGTTTTCATACCACTATTTAGACCTAGCTTAATATCAGTTTCCAATCGGTCACCGACGATTAAACACCTCTCACTTGGTATATTTAACAAATCCATAATAGCGTTGCTGTAATATGAAGAAGGCTTCCCTAAAATTGTATTGATTTTCCTTTCAGAGGCTATCTCAATCGCCTTTGCTAAAACGAAGGTGTCTGCAATATACCCGTCCAGCACTGGGCATACAATATCCGAATTCGTTACAACAATTTCAGCACCATTTCGAACTGCTTGCATGGCAAGATTTAGCTTTTGATAAGTAAAGTCGCGATCTAGGCCCACCAATACATGAGTCGCTTCTAATGGATTCGATGTTAGGCGAATTGATAAGTTCTTAAACTCCTCTATTAAACTTTGCTCCCCTACAATAAACACTTTGGCATTTGATAGGTATTGTTTAAAATAGCGGGCAGCTAAATAATTTGTTGTTATAATTTCATCTATACTCGTCAGTATCCCAACCCTTTCAAGCCGCTCTTTGCAATTTTCTCTAGAGTTAATAGAAGTATTCGAAATAAACAGCACTTTTTTATGTTGCGCCCTTAAGTTGTGAATGACTTCCCTAACCCCAGGTAATAATGTATCTTCTACGTAAATAGTTCCATCTAAATCAAAACAAAAAGCATCATAATTATGAGTATTAACCAAATGTTTCCCTCCTCTTTTGCTGCTATTTCTTTTACTGTAAGGAAAACCCTCTTTCGATTAGGAGGAACGGTTTCCTACATTAAGTCTAGTTTGCATACCGATTCCACTTTAAACCGATTAAAGCCGTTGTCCTGTTTCTTTATCAAAAAGATGAACGGTAGTATCGTCAACTTCTAAAAAAACAGATTGATCTACTTTCACTTTTTCATCGGTTTTACTTTTCACTAAAATCGTTTGATTGTTGACGATAACATGAAGCAACATATCCGGACCATTTACTTCGACTAAATCAACCACACCTTGTATGGAAGTTGGCTCTGATACGACTGAAATATTTTCAGGTCTTACCCCTAATAAGAAGGGTTTGTTTTCATTTTGGGCAATTGCTTCATTTTGTTCGCTACTCAATCGGTATTGAGCTTGTTCTGCCATTTCAAAATAGCCCTTTTCATTGCGAATTCCTTCAATCAAATTCATACCAGGTGACCCTATGAAACTTGCAACAAAGGTGTTAGCAGGTAAATGATACACCTCTGACGGAGTACCGATTTGCTGAATAACCCCATCCTTCATAATGACAATTCGAGTAGCCATCGTCATCGCTTCTGTTTGATCATGGGTAACGTAAATAACCGTCGTACCTAATTGTCGATGTAGCTTCGATATTTCAGCTCGCATTTGTACACGTAATTTCGCATCTAGATTCGATAAAGGCTCGTCCATCAAAAAAATACTCGCATTTCTTACAATGGCCCGTCCTAAAGCTACCCTCTGTCTTTGTCCACCAGAAAGCTCTTTTGGTTTACGGTTCAACAAATCCTTTAGCCCTAGAATCTCTGCAGCATGTTCAACTTTTTCTTTTATTTCTTTCTTTGGTAGCTTACGTATTTTCAATCCGAAGGACATATTTTCAAAGACTGACATATGTGGGTATAAGGCATAATTTTGGAACACCATTGCAATATCCCGATCCTTTGGTTCCTTATCATTCACTCGTTGCCCTTCGATGATGAAATCCCCTTCAGAAATCTCTTCTAACCCTGCAATCATACGTAATGTTGTCGATTTTCCGCATCCTGATGGCCCTACAAGAACGATAAATTCTTTTTCTTCTATATCTAAATTAAAATCCTTAACTGAATATCCCTCACTATTAGCATATTTTTTAAACACATTTTTTAGTTGGATTTTTGACATTCCGTAACCTCCGTCATGTTTAAATATTGTGCTATATTTTGTTGTGAGTGTTCTGCCCTAATGACAGAATTTGTTTCTAATACAAATAAAAGTTCTTTCCCCCTAAGCTCTGCCATCAATTGTCTAAAAGGAATATCCCCTTCTCCAATAGCAAGATGTTCATCCACCATTCCATGATTATCATTTATATGCAATCCGAAAAGATTGTCATAGGATTTTCGACATTCTTGAATAAAAGCATCTTTACTATTCATATAACAATGACCTGTATCTAACATAATAGACACTCGTGAATCATTAACTTTTTGAATGATTGTTAAGAGTTGCTCAATGGAAGAGCCAATGACATGCTCAGCAAGTGGAATATTTTCGACTACTACCTTTGTTTGCTTTGGTAAGTCTTCAAGAATTTCTTTGATAAAGCAAGAAGCTAAATCCAGGCCATCCTCTAATGAAGGATTATATCCTGGATGAAGCAATACATAGTTTACTTCAAGAGAACGGACAATTCGTAAGCATCTATCCCAAATTTGAATCGTTTCTTCATCTACTAATGCAGGATTAAAATGTTTTATCGGTAAATGTAGACCAAAAGATACGCCATTGTCTTTAGTAAATTGCGCGATTCTATTAAGCTGTGAATCATCCATTTCTAGCAGCCGTTCTCCATGAAGTTCACCTTCACACATAATCTCAATCGATTTCCATCCGCTATTCACCAATTGCTCGATTGCTTCTTCAATTGGTAGAGAAAATAATGTGTATGATGATATAGAAAAATTCATTATGCTTCCTCCAAATAAAATTTAAGTTTTACTTTATGCCTGATTGCATAAAACTTGAAACGAATTGCTTTTGAAATAGTAAGAACGCCAATAATAATGGAAGGATAATAAATAAAGTACCCGCGCATACGACGCCCCATTGAGCTCCCGAATCACTTGCTTTTGCAAACATGGATAGCCCGACTGTTAAGGGACGATTCTCATCTGAATCTGTTATAATGAGCGGCCATAAAAAATTACTCCACTGGGTACTAACAGAGATTAATCCAAAAGCAACGTAGGTTGGTTTTGCTAATGGTACATATACATTTCGAATAATTTGCAGACGACTACAGCCCTCCATCTTCGCCGCCTCTTCAAGCTCATATGGCACACCTTTAAAGGTTTGTCTTAACAGAAAAATCCCAAAGGCAGAAATAAAATATGGAATCATTATGGCTAATTTTGTATCATAGATTCCTAGCTGTGCGATTGTATTAGAATTTGGGAAGATTAATACATCACTTGGTATCATAATTTGAACGAGAAACAGCATAAAAATAAAGCCTTGTGCAAAAAAGTTCATCCTTGCAAAAGCATAGGCAGCTAATGTAATCGTCAAAAGCTGTACACCTAAAATGACAAACACAATAATCAGCGTATTTAAATAATATTGACCAAAGGGTGCTGCGTTCCATGCATCGATAAAATTCCTAAACGTGAGGGAATATCCTTGGGAACTTGCATCCTTAAAAGCCATATAGACAATTCCGAAAAACGGCAATGCCCATAAAAATGCTAATATATAAGTAGAGATTGATATGAGACGATTCAATTGACTACCCACCTTAACTGTAATGAATTTTTTTATCTGTAGCGAAGAATTGAATAGCCGCTATTAATACCATGATGATTAATACAATAACCGTTACAGTCGCTGCTTTTCCATAATCCATAAAACGGAATGTATTTTCATAGATATAATAAAGTAATAGATTGCTAGCATTATTAGGACCGCCTTGAGTCATCACGACTAGCTGGTCTACCGTTTTAAAAGCATTCGTGGTCGCAATAATAGCTGAAAACAAAGTCGTCGGCATTAACAATGGAAAGACAATACTACGGAATTGCCTCCATTTTGAAGCACCGTCAATTCTTGCAGCCTCCAATAAATCCTTTGGAATGTTTTGCAGAGCAGCTAAATAAAAAATCATAAAGAAACCTGCCTCTTTCCAAACGACCATGATGATAATGGATAATAGTGCTGTATCCGAATTACCTAAAAAATTTAATTCCCCAAACCCAAAAAGTTTCAAAATAGAATTAACCATCCCGTAATCCGGTGTGTAGAAAAACAACCAAATAAACGATGCAGCAACCATTGGTATCACAACTGGATAAAAGAAAAATACTCTCGACAAAGATTTCCCAATAAATGTTCGGTTCACCAATATGGCAAGCAATAGTCCAATTAAAACACTTGTTGGAACAGTGCCTATAGCAAACCAAATATTATTGATAAACGCCTTCCGAAAAACCTCATCTTCCATCATGCTTCGATAATTTTCAAACCCTACAAATAAAGGCTCGATCGTAGATAAATCCGATTTATAAAAACTTGAAATAAGCGTGCTTATCACCGGATATAACGTAAACATGATAAGAAAAATGAGGGATGGAAGGAGAAAAATCCAAGCCATCAAATTTACTTTGATAACCTTACTTCTCCCCAAGTCCTTCACCTCACTACGTAAATTATTGATATGCTTTTAAAATTGCTTCCGCGTCTGCTTGAGCTTTATCTAATGTTTCACTTACATCCGCACCATTGATAGCTGCTTGTAATGCATCGTGAATAATCTTTTGAATCTTACCTTGCTCATATACTGAAATCTCTTTATTTGCATATTCAAGCTGTTCCATTGCAACTTTCGCTTGCGGGAAAGACTGTACGTATTTTTGTAAAACTTCTGTTTCATAGCTTGATTGACGAGTCGCAATATATCCAGTATTAATACTCCACTCAGCTGCACGAGTAGGATCAGTAATCCATTTTATAAACTCAAATGATGCTTGTTGTCTTTCTTCTGATGTATCCTTGAATATATAGAAGTTACCGCCTCCAGTTGGAGTAGCTACACGTTTATTTCCAGGTAAAAATGCTACACCAAAGTCAAAATTCGCATTGTTTTTAACATTTGTTAAGTTACCTGTCGTTGTTAACATCATCGCCGTTTTACCTTCGATGAAGTCAGTTGGTACAGTCGACCAATCTAATACTCCTTCAGGCATGACTTTATGTTCATTAATTAAATCCACCCAATATTGAAGAGCTTCTTTAGCTTCATTTGTATTTAAATAAACTTCTTTTCCATCTTCACTCATCATATTGTTCTGGCTATTTTGTAAATATAGTGCTTGATAAATCCAGTACCCACTTACCGTAGCTGGTAATTCAATACCCCACTGACCATCTTTTGTAAGCTGTTTACCGTATTCGATGACTTCTTCCCAAGTTGTAGGTGGCATTTCTGGATCTAAGCCTGCTTCTTTAAACATGTCTTTGTTGTAATATAAAATGACTGTACTTCTTTGGAATGGAATTGACCAAGTCTTTCCTTCTGTCTGTGCATTTTCCATAAAGCCAGGGAAAAAGTCGTTTACCATTTCCTGACCTGCTGGATCATTTTTGATGAAGTCATCTAAAGGAACAATCGAGTTTTTAATTTGGAATAAATCAACAGATAATTGCACTGAGAAATCAGGCGCTTTCCCATTTTTAATCGCAGTTTGAACCTTCGTCATTGTTTCATCATAGTTACCACTATAAACAGGTGTGACTGTAACTTTTTTGCCATTTACTTCAATGCCTTCTTTATTGAAATCTTCCGCGTATTTATCAATAACCTCAGTAACTGCCCCACCTACATTTACTGGATAGTACCAAGTTAAATCAATTGTTTCACCATTTGAATTTGAATTCGTAGTACCTTCAGAAGAACTGTTGTTACAAGCTGTTAAAATTCCAAACACTAACACAATCACACTAAATAAAGCTAGTTTACGTTTCACAAATATTTCCCCTCTCTAAAGTGAAATAAATTTTTGATTTTACAGGATTTACTTTGATTGAAACCTAGTATTAAAACGAATATGGGTACCCTCCTTCCAGCTGCTCACAAAAAAGGGAGACAATAAAAAACACACATTTCTCCCCTTTTTTGACATGAGATTCACGTCAAATAACGTAACTAATCGGGAACAAATGGGTTTTCTATGGTCTCCACCCAAGTTCTAATAGAAATTATTTAGTTGTAATCGCTTCTGTTGTGCCATTCCAAAGAAGTTGATTACTAAGAGAAACCGCTTCTGCTCCAGCTTCAAAGGCATGAAGAACATCTTCTTTTGTAGTTATTAAACCTGCTAAAATAATCGGAATATCAAGCTCCTGTTTTAACGCTTTAACAATTTTCGGAGCAATACCTGGCATCACTTCAATAGCATCAGGTCGATAGTCTTTTATATTTTGAATTGCCGTCTTTAATGAATTTGTGTCGATTAAGAAGATCCGTTGAATTGTCAGTAATCCTTCTTTTTTCGCAGCTTCAATTAAGTTGCCTTTTGTTGTGACAATTCCAGTAGGATTAATGAATTCTTTCAAAAAGGCAATACCCTCTTTATCATTCTTTAATCCTTTTAGAAGATCCATATGTATAAATAGTGGCTTATGAACCATTGGCATATGCATTAACTCAGATAGCTTTCCATTCATTAAAATCATTGCACAGCACTGTGATTCATCCGCGCGTTTTATATCCTTTAATTGTGTAGCTGCTATTATTCGATTATTTGAGAGAACACTTTCTATTGTCATTCTTTCGCATCCTTTGAATTGACTATCTGTTTTTAATAATAAAGTCATAGTATTAAGAAGATGTGAATGAGTTATGAATATATTGTAAATTTATCTACTTTTTTCTTACGAGAGAGTTATGGGTGAGGTTGATGATAGTAATTGTGGGATATGGTAAAACGAATATACGATTTTTATCGTTTATTTTGGGCGTTTGGGTACAATGGCGGCCCCTTTGTTACCTTTCTTACTTTACTCAAGCGCTTTCGGGCTCGTAAAAAAACATGAGCCTGTTTTCCCAGACTCATGCTAAAGTTGCTTTTTTATTTTTTTGATTCAGTAAGTGCCTTTTCTGCTCTTTCAATCGTATCTTCTAATGTGGACTTATCATTTTTGACAGATTTGATTTCTACATCTTTGTAATCCTTAAGCAGTTTATTTGCATTGTCAATAACTTCTTCAAGGTCTTCTTGAGCATCGTAAATTTCGCTTTTATCATTATCGTCGATTGCTTCTTCTAAGTCATCAAGAATGTCATCGATTAATTTTTTGAAATATTTCACTTGGCTATCGAATTTGTCCTCAATTGTATCTTCTAATTTTTTAATGAGGTCTTCTGCTTCGTCAATTACATTCTCTAAATCCTCTGCCTCATCTTCTAATGATTCAACATCAGAATCTTCATAGGATTCTAGCGTCTCTTCTGCGTCTTCTATTTCAGTTTGCAATGACATATAGTTACTATTCAAGCCAATTAAACTATCACTTTTTAACGCTCTTTCCGCATCTTTTATTTTATCTTCTAGTTCATCTATCGCTTCATCTAGCTTATCTTCAAAATAGTCTTCACTATATGATTTTGATAAGTTGTCACTAATTAACTCTTTTGCATTATCAATCGCCTTATCAAGGTTCTCTTCATCTTTGTCAAGATCTGCAAAGTTTGCTTCACGTGCTCTTTTTAATACGTCTTCCGCATCATCGATTAAATCTTCCAGCTCTTTTAAAGCATCGGATAAATTTTCTTTTTCATCCTCTATGTCGCCTTCATCTTTTGCTTTTTCAGCCTTTTTTAAGTTCTCTAAAATTTTATCGATTTCTTCTTCTGCATCTTCAAAATCATCTAAAGCTACTTCAATCTCTGTTTCGAGTAATTGGAATCTTAATTTTTCCGTTTCATTAGTTGGTTGGTTATTATCGTCTGTTTTAGGATCTTCTTCTTTATCTTCATCCGTCTCTTTTGGTGGATTTATAACTCCTTTATTGTCCCAAGTTCCCCAAGTATCAAAGATATCCTGTTTGTTATCACTACGTTTAAAGTTAATGGCACGTTCAATAAAGACAGCAAAGTTGGCACGTTTTACTCCTTCATTTGGACGATATTCTTCACCAACTCTTGTAATATCCAATGATCCTAGTATGCCGATATATTTATAATACTCATCATCTTCACTTACATCATTAAAGGTTTTAAATGTATCCGACTCAAACTCAAATGCCTTCACAAATAGCTCAGCCAGTTGAGCGCGAGTTAAAATATCATTCGGTTTAAATTCACCTATCTCATCAAAAAATCCTAATTCTGTTAACTTCGCAATAGCAACATAGTGCGAATTGGCTATCGTTACGTCTGAATATCCAGGGTCTTTAACATCACTTAAGTCAACACCTAACAATTTGGCAAGCATAGAAGCGGCTTGTCCTCGAGTGACTAAGTTACCAGGTTTAAACGTATTGTCACTATAACCAGAAATAATATCAAATTCGACTAATTTTTTCACCGTATGATAATAATCTGCCTCTGTAGACACATCCGTCAATTGATATTCCTTCGCGTTCGCTGTAATTGCCACCGATGAAAATAAAGCTGCAGCTGATAAAGTTGCAATTGTTTTTCTAAACTTCATTTTTGACTCCTTTCTACTACAAAAAAATAATTTTAACTGAATTTCCCATAACTATTATCTCAATAACAATTATGAGAGTCTATTATTCTCCTTACTTTTGTCAAAATTAGTAGATTAGTCCTGATAATATTCTCAAATTTTCGACTTTAATAGTAGATTTCTTTTCTTAAGATGTAAATTCGACAAAATATAAAAAATGAGCCCTATTAAGATTGGGCCCATGAGGTTATTTGAATTTAAGAACATTCCGTGATTTTAGTGAAATAAATTTTAATCACTTTAAATCGCAAGAGTAGGATTTAAATTATCAATCCATGTCTTTCTTTCTGTCCAACGTAGAACAGATATTCCATGGTTAGTAAATGATGTTTCGAATTTTTCACTTATTTCATTTACATAATCATTTGCAATTACTACAAACTCCGATTTCGCTCTATTTTCTTTAATATCTAAGAATGACAATAGCGGATATTTAAAATTATCACCATTTGGTTTATTAATGGTTTTAATCACTTTCTCCTTTTTCACGCGACTGGCAGGAATAATATAATCAAACTTATTTTCATTTCCACTTGTACCAGTGATACCTACATCTGGTATTTTTAAAATATTATTATCGTCAAAAAATATTCCCACTTCTTCATAAAAAATACTGGTTACAGTGGAACGACTAGTTAAAAGCATATCTGATAATCGTAAAATACATTGCAGTAAATTTAATAATTTTCTAGGGAAATCTTTAACCTTATCGAAAGTTATAGTTAGATCAGAATCTAAAATAGTGACACCAAAACTCTTTAAAGTTTGATTTAAAAATTCTTTTCGCTTTAAGGAACGTTTGTAATCAATTTCATATAAAGTTAGTTCATTTAAAGTATAACCATCATCTGACAATACGAGTTGCCCATTATCATTATAATAAAGAACTACTTGAAGATAGTCATGATGATTATCAACAAAGGGTGTAGTAATTTCTACGAAGTCACCTTGATCAACAATATGAATATTATCTTTGTTCCACTTAGTATAAGTATTATTCAACTCGTTGATATCAAACATCATTTCCACCCTCCAAATAAGTTCATTAAAATCCCATCTCTTCTTGATATGAATAATTATAGCTTTCTATACCTTCAATATTACATCTCTTCAAAAATGACTTCAATATTTTCACAAAATCAGAAAGTTCTTCTGGGGTCAACCTCATTTGAACCAATTCGTATGTTAAAGGGTATGCAATTTTATCCCCATACTCTTCATGAGCTATATGTAAATGTGGACACGGTATCACTTTTTCAGCAAAAGGGAAATCACCAGGTGGATTTGGATGCGGTGGACCAACTAAATCAAAACGAAGTAATGGTAATTCCTTTTTTTCCTGATTTCTTAGCTGAAGAGTAAACCTTTTAATTCTATTTCCTTTTCTATTTATATCTACATAAAAATATTTAGTAGAAGATTTTGCATCTAATTTTATGTATTCGTTCGATTTTGGAATAGTAATCATATTATTATCTATAATCAATCTTTTAAACTGATTAATTAAATCATTGATTTCTGATTGTCTCATGAAAAATCTCCCTCCAAAATAATGATATTCGAAGTTTAAAAATAAAAGTGAAAATCCAAATTTTCTTATATGGTTAAGGGCGGAACATGTGTTCTTATTATAACATAATAAGTTATAATTTTTCAATAATCCATTGAAGTTAAACTTCCCATCAACTTTTTATTAAGTACAAATTCATAAGTTTAGAGAATACTTAATTGAATTAGTGATTTTATCTAGCAATACAAAAAAGTTAAAGAAACTTTATATGTATCCACTTTTCAGTTATCCATCTTATGTAATCAATCCTAATACCCTATAGTTATTTACAATTTTTATGTGCACCTGTTACCATTATCAAAGAGGTGAAAGAATGAAGAAACTTACTATTTTGTGTATTTCCATCCTTACTTTATGGGGATGTACGGATACGACAGACATACAACAAGACCAATTTGCACAGTACAATGAAAGCTATGAAGAAGCGATGGAGCTCGTCGATCAAAATGAGTGGCAAGCTGCTAAAACGATCTTAACTGATTTAGAGCAATCACTTAACTCACTTGAGACAGCTAGCCCACTATTAGAAGATGTGAAAAAAGAGCTAGCAAAAGTAGAAGATCAATTATCTGTTCAACAAGTTAATAATCAGCAACTTGCAAACGTCATAACAGACCTTTATAGCAAATATGGTATCGTACCAGAAAATCACGAATATCATGCCCGAGGAGAATTATTAATGGGCTTGGTTTATTCCGATTTGATTGATTTTAATCAAGATGGACAGGATGAGTTATATGTTCTCTTCAAAAGTAGCGAATACATGAATGATGAATTGGAACGTCGCAACCAAAATGGCTATATCGAAGAAGTTTGGGGCGTATCGGACGGAAAAGCCGAATTGTTATGGGACTCGTTCTACACAATTGATGAAAGTGTTGCATCTGACTTGTCAGTATCACTCATTACACTCAATGATGGAACAACCGCGATCAAACACTCTAGCGAGATGACCAAACAAGGAATCGAATTCGCGCATCATCAATTTTATACGCTACAAGAACACGAAATCTCTCTAGCGTACGATTTTTATTATACGAAAAACCTTAATGTTGAAACCGAGAAACCTTATTATGAAGTAAATACTAAGGAAGTTGACCAACAAAAATATACGAAAGAATTTCAGTCTTATAATGGCAATGAACTCCCGCTTATCCAAAGTAACATTGGAGAAAAATCATTTGGCATTGATTTAACAAATCCTATAGCTACAATTGAAACCGTTGTAACGAACCTGACAAAGGATGCGACTGAAACTCTATTTTCAAATGAAGAAATTTCTCTGGACAAAAAAGGTGAACACTTCATCCAACAATTCAATAATGTTGGGAAAATTGATAAGCGCGAAAGTACTACTTATGAAACTATGATTGCATATATATTATTCAATAACATCCTAGAAGCGAATGTACCAGGAGAATATGGTGAGGGGTATAGAGAAAATTCAGTTTTGAAGGCAGTGAAAGATTATTTTGACGTTGATGTTAATCCAAATCGTCTTAACATTCCAACTGAATTAGATCCTACCCATTGGATGTATTTGCAAAATGATGCATTTTATCTTGCACCATCTGGCTATTATAATCCGAAAGTAATTCGCAATGTTGAAAAGGCAGTGAAGGTTAAAGACAATCTTTATTATGTACAGGTTCAGGATTATAACTTTAATTCAATGGAACATAGCATAAACACGGAAATTGACTTTGACTTCGAAAAATATAAAAAGCTTCCGTTAGAGCAATGGCCCGCGCACACGAAACCATATATCGAAAAAGAACTCCCAACTTATATGCTTTTAAACTACGATGGGGACCAATACCAGCTTTACTATCAAGGGCATCTTACGTTGTTTGAAGGGGATATTGAGGAGTTTTAAAGAGGAGTAGGAGGTTGAATTTAATTAGGATTAGGAAATTCCCTTGGACCTTAAAAGTCAAAAACTAATCGATACCCTACTACAATAAAAAACCTTCATAACAATATAAAGAGTTTAATTCAGCCAGTCAGTTCTAAAGAGTCATTTTTTTCACTTTAAATTAAAAAAAGATAGTGAGGCTAGGACATAAGTAGAAAACTGTAATTCGGAGGATTAATTGAATATTATCACTCCTTACGTTGTAAAGTGTATAATTATTTGTTTTTGGTTATCATTCGAATATAATTGAGTTAGGTGGTGATTGTTCTTGGGTTTATTATTTGAAAGGTATTACACCTATGCAGAATTTGAAGCAGAACGAAAAAAAACCAATAAAAGATTAGAGTATATCGATGGAGTGATTTATATGTCTCCATCTCCAAACATTAAACATCAAGAAATCTCATCATTCCTCCATGCTCTAATTTACAATCATTTAAAAGATAGTAAATGTAAAGTTTTTGCTGCACCTACTGATGTCGTCTTTAATAACGAAAGTAATGATGAAAAAAAACGTGTTGTACCCGATCTATTCGTAGCTTGCAATCAAGATAACTTCACTGAAAATGAATACGTCGGAGCTCCAGATTTTATCATTGAAATATTAAGTCCTTCAAATAAATCTTATGATATGGTGACAAAGCTGAATTTATATATGAATTTCGATGTAAAAGAATATTGGATTGTAGACCCTATGGAAAATCATATAATGGTTTATTTCAAAGAACCTGATTTAGAAATACAATTCAAATTAGTGACTCTAGGAGAAATGGTTGTATCCAATCTTTTTAAAAATATTAAAATAAATACCGATGAATTATTTAATTTAGAGGCTGGGACATAAAGAGAAAAGTACAATCCATTTAAAATGCCGATTGTACTT
This sequence comes from Ureibacillus massiliensis 4400831 = CIP 108448 = CCUG 49529, assembly GCF_000772965.1. GTDB lineage: Bacteria > Bacillota > Bacilli > Bacillales_A > Planococcaceae > Ureibacillus > Ureibacillus massiliensis. Next base: position 25,826 of record NZ_JPVQ01000031.1, read on the forward strand.
TTTTGATATAGTACCGTTCGTTTCCGAGGCAGGCTTCGCGCATCCAGTGGCGAGCGGTGCTCCTTTCGCTTTACTCTGCGGGGTCTCGGGCCAACAGGATGTTGGTCACAGCTCTTTTTCTGCACCGAAAGCGTAAGCGGCAGGTGCAAAGGCGTTGCCACAGAGGCCAACAGGACGTTGGTCATGTCGCTGATACATGAGGAAGTGGCGTTATCAGCGACAAGTGGCGATTTTAGCCTTTGTACCGTTATTCCTTACATCCCGCAGGAAAGCTTTGCCTTGCATCGAAAGCGAAAGCGGCAGATGCACTCTTCGCCTGCCTCTCCAACGAACGACTTTCAAATAAGCGGCGAGCAAATATTTACTATTCTTTCTTGTGTCTACTTGTTCGAAGTTTACTTTTGTCCCAGCCTGTTTTCATTTAAATTTAAATGCATTTAATATAGTATAGTAACATCTTTTTAAGAATACCTGTCCAAACAAATCCCTTCCGGAGTAATTGGCCTTTCCACAAAAAATGTACGACGAATAAAAGAAATTGGTACCCATTACTTGTCCTCTCGTCCCCATAAGATAGTGTATAATAGTATATATATTTCTATTATAAAGAGGAGAATGATCATGCAACAATTTTTAAAAATGGCTTCACAATTTATTCAATCTGAAGATACGATTGTCAGGGATTTTATCGCATTTCATTTGCGCGATTTCCCTTTCACGCCTTCAGAAATGGTAAACGATCAATTGACAAATGCACTACATGCAAATAATGAAGATAAAATTTCGATTCTCATTCAAGGTAATGACGAGAATGTCAATGAAGATTCACTGCCCATTTTATTAGAGTTGTTTAATAAAACACCTAAGGAAAAGCGGCACTTAATTACACGATATGCTCGAAATTTACCGATCCCTGTTCTACTTGACCATGAGGAACAGTTAAAGCAATATATTTCAAAAGCTTACTTTGATATTTGTCGCAGATGTTTAATATCTGATGAGGAAGATTTATGGAAGCTTTATGCCGATCTTCAACATCAAATGGAGGAAAAAGGCTATAACGGTTTGTTATTTGAACTGGCCAAGAAAGTTCAAGATACGCTTATTGAAAAAAATTATTACGATCAGCAAGAAGTTCGATTGATTTTACAACAAGAGTTAACGGAAGATTGGTTTTCCTTTAACGGAATTTTGGCAGTTCGAGCAGTCGGAATCATGCAACTTACGGAGTACATTGAGACTCTTGCATCACTACTTACTCGCGATGAAGATATATTACTTGAAGAGGTGGAGATCGCATTAAGTCGTTTTCAATCGGACGAAGTGGTTCGTGCAGTCGCACCATATGCTAAAAAATTCGAAAGTTATCATTTTGCACTTGGTATTTTAAAACATACAAAAACGGAACTTGCAGAACAAGTATTGGTGGAATGTTATGACGTTCTAGAAGATGATGGGAAGGAAATGGTACTAGATGGATTAACATCACATTTTTCAGAACACGCCTTTCCATTAATAGAAGATTTTATAGCCAATAAATATCGTGGCAATGTCCTCGATATGGAAGAAATGTTTTATGGATTTTATCGCGTAATGAACCGTCAACATCCACAAATGGAAAAATGGCGTCTACACGTGATAGAACAGAATCGCCGTTTTGCGCAGTTAGATGATCAATCGTTCCTAAATCTTCTTCCAAAAACTACTCCAGTTGCATCCGTTAAAATTGGTAGAAATGACCCATGCCATTGTGGTAGTGGTAAAAAATATAAAAAATGTTGCGGAAAATAACAATGTAGTTAAATCTCACGATACCTATCCCCTTGTCTTATTACAATCACGAACCAATGAAGGGCTAGATTTAAAAGACCTGAGTCCAGTTGAACGAACTCAGGTCTTGGAAGTTGCCTACACTATGTGTCTAATTTTATTGGGTCAAATCATTTAGGTAGGTTATATTATTTGCTATGTTTTTTTAATAGATGATATACTGCTGATTCAAATTCTAGATATCCGAGATAGGATGCAGGGTCTTGATATGGGAACATTTGTGTAGCCCAAAAACCGCCAATTCCGTTTTCACGGTCAATCCAGTAGTAAAGGTTAGCCAAGCCTGCCCACATTAACTGACCTGCAGGACGACCTGTCGGAAGTTCTTCTTCATTGACTTGGAATGTATACGACCATGATTTTGTAACACCTGGGAAGAATTCACCGTCATTCGATAATGTTGTATCCGATGTAATCCATCCACCGCTTTTTAATTCACCTAAACCGTTTTGGGCCATTTTAGTTACAGTTTCAGATTCTAATACATCTGCACCATCATTCAGTAGCATTCTAATAAATTTCATGTACTCCCCAATACTTGCAAATAGACCGTGACCACCCATGTCCATTTCGGGAGGTTGTGGAATTACTAAATCTCGCTGGGGAATAAGTGTGCCTTCTTGATTTCTTGTATGCATTGTTGCCCGGCGTTCTTCCATAGAAGGTGTTAGAGCAAAACTAATATCTGTCATATCTAGTGGAGAAAAGATTTTCTCTTGTAATACTTGTCCAAGTCGTTTTCCTTCAACAGCTTCGACAACTTTTCCGACCCAGTCAATATTTACTCCATAGTTCCAACGTTCACCTGGTTCGAATAATAAGACACTTTTTACCGAATCAAATGTGCTTGTTAATAGTGTAGGTGTGTTTGTGGATTCACGGTATTTCCGATCTTCATGACTGAAAAACTCATATCCGAATCCAGCTGTATGAAGCATTAACATATTAATCGTAACGTCAGTTTTTGGCTCTCTTAGAATTGGTTTACCATTAATGTCGAAACCTTCAAGTACTTTTATCTCTTCTATTTCTGGAACATATTTTTTTACAGGATCTTCTAAGCTAACTTTACCTTCTTCAACGAGCTTCATTAATGCTGCACCTGTAATCGCTTTCGTTGTTGAAAACAATGAAAAAATGCTGTCAATCGTCATTGGTGTTTTCGTATTTATGTCTCTTACACCTGCAGATCCCTCATAAATATTGCCTTCACGGTCCGTTACAATTGCGACCACTCCTGGTGCACCACCAGCACGATTCACTGTATTCCTAAGAATTTTATCAAGTGTTTCTTGTAGCTCTGTTTTTAAAATTGCAGTACCCAATATTATCAACCTCCTATTCTATTTACTTTATAATATTCAATACTGGGACAATATATGATAATGGTTAAATGATAGATGAGCAAAAGTTGGAGAGAGAAAACGAACTACTTCGTTTTGAGGTGGAATATTTAAAAAGTTGCGAGCTTTTCAGATGGATCCGGAAGGTTATGTAGAAGTACAAGCAGCGCTATCATACGAACTCAAATTTTTTGTGTTAATCACTATAACGTCGAAAGTTAGAAGGTTTTATTTTTCTATATCCCAGAGAGGCAATCGGGGACTATTACCAGCTATACTATCAAGGGCATCTTACGCTGTTTGATGGGGAAATTGAGGAGTTTTAAAGAGTATAAGGGGGCAGGTATACTGTCCCCTTCTCCCTCTAATATTCACTATTATTCATACAAAGAAATAACATTATCTAAGTTCCAACATAAAGAGATGTTGTCTCCCTCTTTAATAGTGAAAGTTTTATATTTTTCTGAAGGTATTTCGACAACCATTTCTTCACCATTCTCAAGGATTGTTAATAATTCAATAATTGTACCTCTATATAAAAGTGTTTGGACTGTTGCGTTAACATGATTATCATATTCTGATACATTTTGTGGGTTCACTAAAATCATATTTGGTCTAATACCGACTTTAATTATATTAGTGTCTGTATCGCCTATTTTGATTTTTGTATTATTTTTTGTTACGAAAGTGCCATTGTTATTATTACCTTCAAAAATATTCCTAACCCCTACAAAATCAGCTGTAAAATGTGAATTCGGTTTGTCAAATATTTCTTCTGGTGTACCAATTTGGCGAATGTGTCCACTTTCCATAACTACAATCTTATCAGATAAAACGAGCGCCTCCTCTTGATCATGCGTTACAAAAATACAAGTTAAGTTTAATTTCCTTTGTAAGTTTAATATCTCCGTACGCATTTCGTCTCGAAGTTTGGCATCTAAATTACTTAGTGGTTCATCCAAAAGTAATACACTTGGATTTACTATAAGCGCACGTGCCAACGCAACTCGCTGCTGTTGTCCCCCTGAAAGCTGACCTGGAAAACGATCGATTAAATGATCCAGCCTTACTAACTTCAACATGTCTATTACTCGTTCTTTAATTTCCTTTTTTGGTACTTTCCTCATTTTTAATCCATAACCAACATTGTCACCAATCGTCATATGCGGAAAAAGAGCATAGTTTTGGAAAACGAGTGAAGTATCTCTTTTATTTGGTGGTATCTGAGTAATATTAGAGTCATTCATTAATATTTCTCCAGAAGTAGGTTGTATAAAACCAGAAATCATTCTCAATGTCGTACTTTTACCACAACCACTAGGTCCTAAAAAAGAGACAAATTCTCCTTCTTCGATTGAGAGATTAATATTATTTACAACAGTTGTATCACCATATTTTTTAGTAATATTTTCTAATGTTAACTTTCCCATTTTATTTCTCCTCTATATCATATTAGTCACCTTGACGAATCGATTCGCTATCCACATTAATATTGCAATCAGAAGTATTTGGACAGTAGATACGGCTGCAATTAGTGGATCTATTCTCCAAGTAACATAGTTAAGAATTTCAATTGGTAAAGTTGTTTCACCAGGGCTAACGAGCATAAGACTAATTTCTAAATTATTAAACGAGTGAATAAATGACAAAATAGCAGCCGCAATAATTGAAGGTCTAAGATTTGGCAGTACTATATTATAAAATGCTTGTACTTTTGTTGAACCTAAATCAATTGATGCTTCTTCTAAAGAAGGACTTATACTTTGCAATCCGGCAGAAATTAATCTAACTGTCCAAGGCAATGCAATTATGATATGAGCTATTACAAGTGACCAATAACTAGGTACAAGGTTCATATTACTCATTCTCTCTAAATTAAAAAGATAAATATAGATTGCAATCCCTGTTATGATTGAAGGAACGATTAATGGTGATAAAAATAACATCTCCAGTATTTTTTTACCCCAAAAGTTATAACGAACAATTGCTATTGAGCTAAATAAACCTAAAATTATCGAAAACACGGTCGCAGTTACAGAAACTTTTAAACTTAAAAGGAATGAATCTAAAAATTGTGTTTGTTCTCCTAAGGCTTTATACCATTCTAATGAATATCCTTTTGGAGGAAAGATTATTAACTGCTGAGAGAAAAAGGAAATCCAAAGTACCATGAATAGTGGCAATGTAATAAATAAAAATATTAGGAGTATCGGTATTTTTTTAGATATAGCTAATATACTTCGATTCACCCCTTCACCTCCGTGCTTGCATTAATATTTCCAGAAGATGACTTTTCCATAACTCTCAAATAAATAACAGATGTGATTAATGTGATAGCAATTAACACGACAGCCATTGCTGATCCTAGAGGCCAGTTTGATACTTCCGTTATTTGTGAATATAATGCTGGAGCCATCATTTGGACTTTTGTTCCTCCAATAATAAGTGGAGTAGTGTATGCATTCATTGATAATATAAATACGAATAATGTACCAGCCAAAATTCCCGGCATCGCTAAAGGAATTACTATTGAACGCATAACCATCCAGTTTGAAGCCCCCAAATCCTTTGCACTTTCCTCTAAAGATGGATTAATATTTTCAATGACGGATTGAATTGAGATAATCATATATGGTAGAACAACATTCGATATCGCAATAATTACTGCGATGTGTGTTCCTAAAAAAGATTCTGGAGTATCAATTATGCCAATGGCTAATAGCAACTCATTTATTAAACCAGTTTCACTAAACAATGCTATCCAACCAATATCTCTCACAATATTTCCCACTAATAGTGGAAAAACAACTAGCCCAATTAAAATACCTTTGAACTTTGATTTCGTTCTTGCTAAAAGGTAAGCAATTGGAAAGGCTAATATTAACGAGAAAATAGTTGCTACGAATGAAATAAGAATAGTATTCCATAAAATATTTAAGAAATAACTATCACTAAAAAACTCTACAAAGTTTTCTAGAGTCCAGGCAGACTCATAAGATCCACCTGGAATATTACGATTAAAGCTGGTACGTAAAAAATTAACTAACGGAAGAATGAATAAAAATGTAACTAATATAGTTGCAGGTGCAATTAGTGAGGAAATGCTAATAAATTTATGACTGTTGCTTTTCACTATAATCCCCCTATGTTTTACTGACTAGCAAAATCTCTATCAAATTTTTCCTTCCAATCAGCATAATGCTCTGTAATATACTCTAAATCGATCGGATAAATTCTACTTAGTTCGTCATCAGAAAATGAAATTTGATTTTTAACTTCTTCAGGTAACTCTGCATTTAAAACCGTCGGAGCATAACCCATCTCTGTTGCAAATGATGCTTGTCCAGATGGTTCTAACATTGCATTTAAATACTCATAGGCTGCATCAACATTTTTCGCATTTTTCGGAATCCCTGCACCAAATACAGTAGGGAAAGTACCTTCATTAGGAACAACGCTACTGATTGGATCTCCACCAGCCTCATTCCATTGAATCGCACGTGCTCTCCAAGTAACTGTCATTGCTATTTCCCCTGTTTGTAGGGCTGTTGCTATCTGCTCTTGTGATGTATAAAATTTCGGTTCATTATCTGTTAATGATAATAACTTATCCCATGCTTTGTCCCATTCTTGAGATTGCCCAACACCTTCCACAGCTGCTGCTGCAAATATATATCGAGGGAAGATTACTGTATGAATTCCTATTTTCCCTTTATATTTTGGATCCCACAAAATATCCCATGAATCTGGAACTTCCTCAACTAATCGCTCATTATAAACAATTGTTCCAGCACTATAGATATGTGGGATAAAATATGGATTTTTTAAATCTGGGCTAATATTTTCAGCGTTTGGGATTTTACTATAATCAAGTTCCATCAGTAACCCTTCATCTACTAATTGTTGCATAGTATTATCTTCTAAATTAATAACATCGTAAGTACTTTCGCCATCTTTCTCAATACGAGCTTTTGTCATTCGAGCATTTGTACTTTCTGGAACGGTAATAACAGAAATATCCTCTGGAAGGTTTGGCTCGACAAATTTACCTAAGAAATTTTCGTAATCTCCACCCCAAGTACCAACAGTAACCTGGTTATTCGCTTCACTGGAACCTCCAGAGGATGAATTACATCCACTCAATATAACTGAGAATAATAGGGAAAACAAAAATAATTTTTTCATAAATTTACACCCTTTCTTATACTTTTTTAGTTTCCAATAATAAGAGATTCTAAATCACGTGGATAATAGGTTAATCGTTCTGCTCCGTTTTCAGTTACTAGTATCGTATCTGAATGCCTAAACCCTCCTAAACCTTCTACGTAAAGAGCAGGTTCTATCGTCGCTATCATTCCTGGTTGAATAATTGTGCCCTCACCAAGATCGAAAAACGGCGCTTCGTGGTTAATAAGCCCAATATTATGACCAGTGTGGTGTCTAATTAAATGCTCAACATTATTTTCCTTATAAAATGCTCTTACATTTTCCTCTACATAAGAAAGCGGTTTTCCAGGTACAACGGAATTAAAAGCTATGTCCTGTGCTTGTACGATTAGATTAAAATACTTTTCTTGTTCTTTACTGACATCCTTTATAAACATCGTTCTTTCAAGTTCACTTCTATATCCATCTATGTTTGCTTCAGCCTGTGAAACTACTTGATCTCCTTCTTTTAATGTAAAGTTCTGCGGTTGTGAATGCGGGAAATAGGAGTGCTTCCCAATTTGTCCTCTATAAAATGCATTTACTGGATCACCATGGAATTTGGCAATACTCCCAATTGTATCGATCATTGCCAATGTTGCCTCTAAAGTAGCTCGTCCAGTTATTTCAGTTTCATTCGCACCTGGCTTGCTATATCTAACTAGCAAACTGTGTGCTAAATTTCCCCATTTAGATGATTCCTTAATTAGTTCGATTTCCTTCTGGGATTTGATCATACGCATTTTTTCAACTAATCCCTGAATCGAGACATAGTTATTGCTATCTAACAAGTCGTTAAGCTTTTCTCCCCTATAACCTTTAGGAGAACTATACCCGAGGGAATCTACGCCAACATTTTTGTTTTGAAAATCTAAATTCAATAAGTAGTTTCTGAGAAGCTTCATCGGATGAACTTCTCCAGGATATTCTGGATATTCAAATACAAAGTCAACAACTGCATATTCCTCTGCATGTTCCTTCTCCATATGTGGTACAAACAGATGCGTCTTTTGTTGTGGATCAATTATTAGTGCAATAGGTCTCTCAGATGGCCTGAAATTAAAGTTCGTTAAATAATTTATATCTGTTGTACTAAAAATTATCATGCATTCTATTTTTCTTTCAGCCAATTGTGATATAACTTTTTGTTGCCTTTCTTTAAACTCAATAGTTGAAATAGAAAGCTGCATTGGTGTTCCCCCATCTCCATTTTTTGAATTTTTACAATATTATGATAACATAGGGAAGTAATACTTATTTATATATATTTTTTAATAACTAATATAAAAAATGTATTAAACGATTTTTACTGAAGGAGAAAAAAGATGAAAATTCATCAATTAAGGTATTTTATTACTGTAGCAGAAGAATTACATTATAGTCGAGCGGCAGAAAAACTAAATATATCTCAACCTCCTTTAAGTCAACAAATAAAGCAATTGGAAGATGACTTAGGGGTTGTCCTATTTAAACGAAATAAAAGAAATGTCCAATTAACAGAAGCCGGGAAATCATTCTATGAAAACTCAAAATTAATAATCCATTATATTGAGCACGCTAAAAAAGAGGCTTTAAGAATCCAAGAAGGAGAAATAGGGGGTATAACTTTAGGATTTGGAGGTTCAGCAGCATTTGATATTTTACCGGAGATAATAAAAGCTTGTAATTTATCCATTCCTGATGTGAAAATTGATTTAAAACAGTTAACTACTTCTGAACAGCTTAGAGCTTTAGAAGAAAAGAAAATTGACGTTGGTATCTTAGTAACACCAATTAAAACGCCAGGTATTGAAACTAAGTTTTTTCGAAAAGAAGAACTTGTTTTATGTTTAAATACTGATCATCCATTAGCAAAAACTGATGAGCCAATTGATCCTAAAGACTTAAAATCAGAGAATTTTATTCTACCGCCGAGGAATGAAGGCGATGGGTACTATAAATCGATATTTCAGGTATACAATGATGGAGGATTTTTTCCAAATATTATCCAAACGGCAAAAGAGCAGCATACAATGGTGTCTCTTGTTGCAGCAAAGATTGGAGTTGTTATCGTTCCACAATCAACAACATTTATTAAATTAAGTAATATTACTTACAAAAGTTTCAATAAGAAATTTTATAAGGTTAGTTCTTTAGCATGGAAGAAGGACAATATGAACCCTGTTATTAATTCATTTTTAAAAGTGATGGAACAAAGTGTATTGCCTAAGTTTAACTAGGTGGGGTAGGATAACAGCCCTACCTTTGATTTTCCATAAGAAACGGGACAAGGGAAAAGGTGTCTCTGTCCTAATTTGTGAGAATTCAATTTTTTTTATTGTAATATACAAATTGAATCACCCATTTCAAGTTTTATTAATGGATACTCAACAAAAAGATTGTCTAATTACTAAATTCATAGATAAAATCAACAAAATTGCCCCTTTCAGAACGTCTGCATTATTTCTCTTTGCCTTTGAAGTTAGTCGCCACAACTTCGGCGGTAAATAATCTAGTGTATAATAAAAATAAGTATCACAATTATTTCCTTTTGTAAAAAAATAGATACTATGCAGGAGATGTATTTAAATGAAGGCAAATAAAAAGCCCATTACCCTTCTTAGGGAATAGGCTTTTACTTTTTTATACTCTAATGGCGTTTTTAATTTTATTTATAATCTCAGTATAGTCATCAGGGTCTATTGTATATCTAATTGGATTTAACAACTGTTCCCTTTCAACAGTATAAATCTTATTTGTTCTTAATGAACCTTCTTTTCTCCGAATATTTATAGCATAATCAAATTCAGAATCATCTCGTGGTGGGTGTTTTGTACAGACACAAATAACAACATCATTTTTATCATTATCGTCACTTATTACAAATACTGGTCTTTCGGTCGGGACTCCATTTGGTAAAATAAATTTTGCAAAGAAAAACTCGCCATGAGATGCATTAGCTCTACATTGACGAATATATTCTTGGTATCTATTCATAGATTTCTGCTAATGTTTCCTCATATAAATCTTTCCAATAGTTCTCGTCTTCCGCAAAATCCTCAACCACTGAAGGAGTGACAGCAATAGGCTTTACTTTGTCTAGACCGAGTTCTTTTTCCATTTCCTGAATAGATTTACGTTCCTTCACCAAAACCCCACCTTTTGGTAAGTTTTTCATAGTAAATCTCCCTTTCGTACAAGTCCTTAAATTAATTATACATGTATTTGTACTATTCAGAAAGCATAAAAAACCTAAATGCCCTAGATTTACTATGTTTAGTTTATTACTATTAATAATAAATGTTTTCTTATTATTTTCACCAATTTAGACTTATTTAAACAAAAGAATTATATATTGAAGTAAAGGTTATAACTATATATATATTCAATTTTGCCATAAAGTATTAGTAAAGGTATCCTAAAGTTAATGAGATTCTTGCTTCCTCTCCATCTATTCTTTCCATAAAGCCCTACACAGTTAAAACTATGCAGAGCCCTTTGCACTTCCTAAATCGTATCAAATTGACATAATGTTTGTGAATCCGGTACATCGTATGATTCTGACTAGCTTTTTTCATTCAAAATTAACTGAAAAAACGCCCTGGTCGTAAGTGTGAAATGTCAAATTCTGTATCACCCTGTTCAACCAGATCTAAGCCTATTTTCCCCATCACAGGAGCTAATTTAAATCCGTGTCCAGAATATCCACCCATGATAAATGTGTTTTTAAGTCCAGGTACTAAACCCACTACCGCATGTCCATCTGTTGTATATCCATCCATATGCACACTAATTCTTACAGGGTCTGGTCTTAACTCTGGTAAATAGGTGCTAACCGCCTCTTTAATATTTTTCAACTCTGACAACTTAATATCACGTATCAACTTATCAGGAACTTCAACATTTCCAAAAGTATCTACACTCGCAACCTTTACCATCGTTCCTTCTAATGATGGAATACCAAAGAAGGTAATGCCTTCAGTCATTCTAGCGAAAACAGGAAATTTATCCGGTTGATAATTTTCTATTTTACTAGTTGGATACCACGTCATAACAAGCTTTTTAGGCGTTAGGTTTTCTTTTAATTCAGGGAATATTCTTGTTGTCCATGGTCCAGCAGTAACAATTACCTGATCAAATTCATAGTTTTCTCCGTTAGCAACAATTCTTACTTTATCATTTAGCTCTTCAATTTGTTCAACCGTTGTATGTCGATGAATAATTGCTCCAAGAGATTCAGCACGTTCTGCTGCTGCAAATACCGCTAGTTCTGGTCGCATATAACCTGCTTCTTTATCAAGCACCATGATTTCATCTTCTCGAAGGACATGTTGTGGAAAATGTTTTTTTGCTTCCTCTACATTCAAAATTTCATGATCGATTTCAAATTCTTTAATGCTACGAATGACATTTTTAATTTCATCAATGTCTTTGGGACCAATCATAAGTCCACCGTTTAATGTTAATAAATTATATCCTGTTTCTTCTTCTAGCTCTTCCCATAATAATCTAGATTTCTTTAACATAGGAACATATTCTGCGCCCTCCATATAGGCTGTTCGAAACATACGAGATTCACCACCAGCAGCTGATCGGTCATGAGCAATTCCATATTGTTCAAATCCAACTGCTTGAATCCCCTTTTTTGCTAATTGCCATAGTACCATACTACCTATTGAACCAATACCTATTACAGCTACCTTTTTTTGTTCCATTTTCTTTCCCCCAAATTCATTATCTTGTCATTATGTTAGATGCCTCTACTAATGTTTTATTCCTTGTTTCTGGTGCCCACATAATGGATATAACAACACCCAGTAACAAAATTCCTGTTAATATTAACATTGTTAGATTTATTCCTAATGTATCTAAACTAATTGGTAGTAAAAAGGTACCTACCGCTGCGCCAAGACGACTAATCATTGTTGCAAATCCTACTCCCGTGGAACGAATATGCGTAGGAAACAGTTCACTAGGATAAACCGTTTGTAAATTACCTGATCCAGAAGCAACAAAGACATAAACAGCAAAACACCCTACAACTACAAATGAAGCTGGATTAGGAATGATTACTAGCATCCCAATTGAAATAGCTAGAATAACAAAAGAATAGATAACGAACATTCTCCTCGGAATCTTATCCATAATTAACACTCCTACTACAGCTCCGAAAAGTTGGAAAATATTCGAAATTAATGTACTTAAAAATTCATCTTCAAGATTAAGACTAGCAAACACTACAGGTGCAAATGTCATCATTCCAAAGTATGGTAAAACATGAAGACCCCAAAACAAGCCCGCAAATGCAGTTCTTGTTCTATAATTTTTACTAAACAATTCTTTAATTTCTGTCTTTTGATTTTCCTCAACTTGTAAATCATCAATTCTAACTTGTTCACCAAAAAATTTATCGATTACGATTTTTGCTTCCTCGATTCTACCTTTGCTCACTAGCCATCTTGGAGATTCAAATGACCCTAATCGAAGAATTAATAATATAAGAGCGGGGATAGCACTACTCACCAGCATCCAACGCCAAACTTCTTCTCCACCAAAAGAAAGCAAAGTATAGCTTACTATAACTGAAAATACAAAACCTACCGTCCACATTGCATTTAAGCATGCTAGAATCGTACCGCGTTGTTTCTTGGGAAGCAATTCTGATAACAGCGTTCCTCCTGTTGCATACTCAGCACTAATTGCAAATCCCATAAGCAAACGTAAAATGAATAATTGTTCAGGCGATGTCACAAAAAATTGAGGTATTGATAGTAAGACAAACAAGGCAATCGTTGTGACATAAATAGGCTTTCTACCAATTCGATCGGTTAACCAACCAAAAAGAAAACTTCCAAGGAATAAACCAATTAATGCTGAACTTCCGATTAGTCCATACCATAGGGCATTTAACTCCATTTGTGGTCCTAATAAAGTTAATGCAATACCAATAACACCCAAAATATAACCATCACAAAACTTTCCACCTGTCGTATAAATGGCTGCCATTATGTGTGTCTTACCTAAAGGCAAATCATCCATAGATATGGATCTCTCCAATAAAACTCCTCCTGTATTTTGCAAGATAAAAATGCAGAGAATTGCAATGAAAAATACAGAG
>NZ_JPVQ01000004.1 GCF_000772965.1 Ureibacillus massiliensis 4400831 = CIP 108448 = CCUG 49529
AAGGGTTTGGGAGAAGGGGGGAGTTACCGTTTATTTTTGACAACTACATTTATCAAGTACTTGTTACTTCTTAGTACGAGGCTAGCAAGAAGTAACAGGATATGTTCATAAATCCTTATAAGCTTCGTTTTAAATACAAATATTTACATTAAATCCATAATATATTTATATATATGGATTACAATTTAAATAACTCCAATAAGGAATATATTGGTACCAGTCCTAGAAAAGAGGTCTTCCCTATGTTAATATTTTGTGTTATGTACACGCTGTACCGGAGAATCTGCTCAATTTATTGTTGTTGAATCTCTTTATTTAGCATGTTACCACCATCTTTTCTTATTATAAACGTAGACGAAAAAGCCACCTAGAACGGTGATATTATTTTCAATATCTTTTTATTCAATAAATGAGGGGCTGTCCAAAAAGTCCCAAAATTATAAACAGGTGAATGGGAAATTTGTTTTTCTCATTCACCTGTTTTCTATTTTCTTCAATTGATAGTGGTAGGCTTTCTTGTTTTGTGATTTTATTTATGTACATAAAAATCGTCTCACCTTTCTTATTGTTGGTTTGGTCACTTACAATTATAGAAAAGGGGACGATTTTTTCATTAATAATTTTTTTTGAATTTTTATACAAACGAGGCTGCCTATAGTGGAAAAATCACCACTTATGGGATAGCCCCTTCTCTTGAAGATAAATTAATACCTAGACTTGTAATTTCTAAAGGTCTGTCCTCTCCATAAAATGGCAAGAGCGATAATTAATCCAACAATAGAAAAGGACAGAATGATTAATTGAATATCAAATCCTCTAGAAACGAGTAAAGTTACACTTGCATAGGCAAGCGGATCAAACCCGTTCATTGCTAAGAAGACAATACTCATGACTCTTCCCATAATGCGGGGATCAGTATCTTCTTGTGCTGAAGTGAAAAATGGGATTGAAACAAATGTCATGGTAAATCCAATTAAGAACGCTAATGCTGTCAAAATATACAAATTAGGGATTTGACTAAATGCTATAGCCACGATTAATGTTGCAATTAATCCAGCAATCGAGGTTAATCCCCTACGGCGTATTTTGATCATACCGATTATTACTGTACTTACTAGCATCCCAACCCCTAAAGCAGCATCAATATAACTAAGGTTAATGGGTGTCCCTCCATACGTTTCCACTAAAATTGGGATTGCAATGGATATCGCTCCGAAGGCAAAGAAGTTTAACGTAATTAAAATAAGGATACCTGTAATTAAAAATTTACTTGCTTTTACATAAGAAAACCCTTCTATGAAATCTTTAAGCGGTGTTTGTTTAATGGTATTGTCTACGGGACCTTCTTTTAAGAAAGGTGGAAACATGAAAAAGGCAGACAAAAGAACAATAATAGCCGAGACTAAATAACCAGTTGTTACACCACCGAATTCCATTACACTTCCAGATATCATAGGTCCAATAACAAAACCAATCTGACCCAATCCCTGAATAACGGCATTTGCTTGATGTATTTGGTTTTTCTGTACTATTTTCGGGATTAATGAGGTCCCAGCCGGTCCAGAAAACGCATCTAATGTTCCAAAAATGAGTCCCAAAATGATAAGGTATACAAATGTTAATTGATTTGCATTATTCAATAAAAATAGGATAACTAGTAGAACTCCTTGGATTGAACTCGTGCTGAACATAATTGTCGTCTTCTTAAATTTATCAGCGAGAACCCCACCAAATGCCATCATGAGAATACGTGGCACAGTAATGGCAATAAGTATAATACCCAATGAACTAGCAGAACCTAAATCAGAGATGACAAACCAAGTTGTTGTCATGAAAAACATGCTAAAACCAATAATCGCTAAAAAACTACCGATAAATAAAAATAGAAAAGAGCGATTTCGAAATAATGATTGTTGTTCCATACATAACCTTCCTCTCAAACTTAATCTAGAACCAATCATAGATTGTTACGTTATGTCGTAAGCAAATTTTTTTTAATAAAAAATATTCTGTTTTAGTTTCGTTAATTTATATTAGTGAATCTATTAATAAGTGTATTGATTGTGACCTTACGTAACAGTATATAATTTAGTAGGGTGGTGTTAACATGGAAGTAACAATTGGTCAGTTTGCAAAATTAGTAGGTTCAACGGTGAGAACATTACGGTACTACGATAAAATTGGGTTACTTACCCCGAAAAATTTAAATCAAAATGGTCGAAAAGTATATACACGATTAGACTGGGAGATTTTTCAGAAAATAGTGATTTTCAAAAATCTGGGTCTCTCTTTAAGTGAAATAAAAGAGCAATTGACTAATGAGAAGTTAAGTAATCGAGAGTTATTGCTGGTACAGAAGCAGTTAATTACGAGAAAACAAGAAGAGCTAAATGATATTTTAGAAGTAATTACAAGAATGGATCGGTTGTATAACCTTGAAGGTATTTCTGAGGAAGAATTAGATGAATTTGCTTTTATTATGCTTGATTTATTTATGCGGGAAAAAAGACAAATCCAAGCATTAGAAGAATATTTTATAGCTGACAAGCAGCTCATGAAAGAAATAAAGTTGCTTCATGATCCAGAATATAAGATGAAGATGGATAGAGAAACATGGCATTTAATTCAAGCGATTAAAAATGCTATTCAGTATAATGATTCTACAAGCAGAAAAAAAGTACGAGATATTCTGAACAATATGGATAACATATTTCCAGCGAGTAGAAACTTTTTAAGTCTTATTAATGATGATATTTTTTTTGCCAAGTACAATCAGGAGTTTAATAATTATTTTCCTGAAAACATAGCTAGATATATATATAATGAGTTGAAAACGTATTATGATGATAAAGAAAATAGTGAAGGTAAAGATAATAATGAGTAAGATAAAACACTAATTGAAAAGTAATGACTCTCAAGAGTCTTTGCACCACTAAACTGAGGGTTAGTTTGATCGATTATAGAAAATAATTAAGCTTTATTTCAAAGCGACATATGAGTAATTACTAATGCTATTATAAATTTTAAATTAAATTTGTCATTAATAATTTATAAGATTTAGTGATATAAAAACCTTGATGTTCAGGGTTTTTTATTTTTATAATTTTCTGCAAATTGGTATGTTATGAATAATTGCTGTTAATTTCTAATTGATTAAACTAAATTTTAATACTGACACTTATTTACGCCTTAATTTTACCGGGAAATTAGATATTAAAAATCACTGTTACTGTTCTATGTGTTTAATGTAAGAGCCTAATTCTTTAAGTTATTTCTATATCAAGTATACTTACATTAGAAAGTATTTCCAGAAATAGAATTCCTATGGATTTAAAATTAGGTTTCTAACTTTGGGGAAGCGGGTTATTATATAAAATTTATAAAAATGTCAGTGAAAGTGTGGATAGAATGGCATTAATAATAATAGAAAACTTATTGAAACAGGAAGGGAACCGTACTGTTTTAAAAAATATAGATTTGATTATAGAAGAAAAATCTAAGATCGGTGTTAAAATGTCCAGCGAAGAAAGTAAAGTACTTTTTGAACTGATATTGGGGAATTTAATTCCTTCTAGTGGTCATATTCGAAAAGAAACAAATTCGATATTAGTTGAAAACAAAGATGATGACTTATAATCTTTTCCCCTGAATGTTTCTCTCTGTTCGAAACAACTTTTTAAATATTATTTAATAGCAACTGGGAGGTGGTAATAATAAAGGTTAAACGAATTGTTGCCAATGTAGAGACGCAGGACATTTCTAAAGCAAAGCAATTCTACGAGGAAATACTTGGACTTGATCAATTAATGAATCACGGATTTATTGCAACCTACGGTACTCATGAGAAAATGGCCATTGAAATCAGTTTCCTTTCTGAGGGAGGATCTGGAACAGTAGCACCTGACTTGTCAATTGAAGTTGATGATCTTGATACAGCACTCACCCGCATAAAAGAAGCTGGGATTCCTATTGAGTATGGACCAGTTGATGAGCCTTGGGGGGTTCGTCGCTTTTATGTAAGAGATCCATTCGGAAAGTTAGTCAATATTCTTACCCATCTATAAACAAATGATATTTCAGACTTGTTGAATCTTCCTCAAAAAGGTGCATTGTGGTGTAACACAAATAGCAAATGATCAAACTTTTTTATAAAAATCAAAACTTAATCTGCTGGATAAGAGTCCATTTTGATCAATCTTTTTTTCAAAATGGATTCTTTTTATTTGTCGTAAAATATTGGTCTGAGATGTGTTTTGGATCAAACTTTATTTCAAAGCTACAGGTTGTTGAATGACAACAAAGTCGGGAACTAACATTAAAAAACTCAATCCAAAATTTTAGTTTGAGTGTTTAGTTATTTGAAAAAGGATTATCCAATTATTTGGAAAATATGATATTGTAAGATTAAGGTAATATTTTTGTATTAAAAGCTACAATTCTTCAACTAAAGCTAAGGGGCAAAAAAGTGCAATAAGTAATTGGGGATTAATGTTTAAAACTTACTATGTTTTTTTATTATGGTTCACGTTTGGTAATGAGGTTATTAGACATCAGATACTTAGATATGGTCTTCATTAAAAGTTCTTATTAATTCAAGGGTAGCGTTTTCTGAAATAGTCAGGAACACTTTTTACTAACGTCTCTGGTTATTTCGACAAAGATATTGAGAAAATAGTGGTGTTCATGGGAAGTAGGGGTAAAAATGAAAGTAAAAAGATTAATAATTGTCGGGCTGATTTTATCAATCTTTCTCAATTTATATTTCTTTCAACAAGTTAATAAAAGTGATGAAGAGTCGAAGTTAGCGATGTTTGAAAAAGTTCATGATGGAATTACTTATTCATATAATTTCGGTAAGACTTTGCAAAGTAAATATAACGATATTTCTATAAAGGAACAAGCGGAATATTTAACTGCTATGTCTTGGAGTTTGCAATTATCTACTCATACATTAGAAATTGTTGAACCAAAAGATGAAAGATATAGAGAACTAGCTAACTTATTCAGTGTTTATAGTCACATTCCTTCATACGAATTAGGGGCTGAAAATGTATCAGATGAAGAAGTCTTGGAATTACTTGATATTTGGTTAACTGACGTGAAGTTTCTTGATGAAAAGCTGGATTACAATCAATTAGCTAAGATGAATTACACGGAACTAAGTGCATATTGGGAAACGTTACTACCCGATTTAAAATACCAGAATGATGATTTAATTAAATACAAACAATCATTCAAGATGAAGGTTGATTATTGATGTCCAAGAAGGTTACTCGCTCCTATTTTGTTATCGAGTATTATTTTAACAGCTTATAATTTTTTATTATAGTAATGTTTGTAAATTGTTTAAAAGAACAACCTGTATTAATTCACCAATTTTATGATTTAAAATTAGTAGAATTGTCTGGAGGGAATAATATGAATAGGTTCCTATTGGCAACAATTATTATTTTGACTTTATTTAGCGCTACTGGTTGTTCAAGTGGAGCATATTCTTATGATGAAGCGATTAAAAGAGGGGATATTGTTTATCAAGTGCAAGTTGAAAACTTCGAAAGGTTCGAATTGTTTTTAAATAACCTTTCTATTAAAAAAGAAGACAATATTCGTATTACAGGATTTACTCACGAGGGGGATCCTATATTCCAAGACTTAGAATATGATGGAAAAGTTATTCATTATACTCGTGACAATTCGTTTGATGAATATGCTGGAGAAGGAAAAGGGGTAGAAAGAGATGTATGTACAAAAATAATAGAAAAGGAGTCGGAGCAAGGCGATATAGATTATTTATTAAGTGGCTGTACAAAAGGCTACGATCTATTTCTTATAAATCTAGATAAAGATAATTAAAAATGAAATTTAGTTAACCTGTATTAAGGCTTTAACACGTGCTCGGTTACCATCTTTTTTGTAAGGTTGATAAATCAGAAAAGTTACCAACCTAAAATGCTGTGAATATTTTTATTAACGTATATGTGGAATTTAAGTGAGATTGTAAACGAATGTACTTCCATAAACGATGCAGCTTACTCTTAGAAGAACTTGAAACTTTAGTATCTATTAATGGACGAATATACGAGGGGGATTTATGAAAAAAATATATGTTTTATTTATCGTAATTAGTTTTGCATTGGTTGGATGTTCTCAAGAACAAAAATCCCAATCCGTTACAACAAATAGTTCACTTCACAACTATGATTTCGAGATGATAAATGAAGCTTTAAAAAATCATCCTGAGTTTCCAAAATTAAATGCAAATGATTCTATAACAAAAGAATTTGAAAACGGAGATAATACCTTTAAAGTAACATACACATCAAAAACAGATGCAAATTTACACGGACCAACAGTTACCACTGATCCAAAGAATAGAGTTTCAGAAGTGTGGACAGAGGAATCATCAGCTGATTATTATATAACTCTGATACAAGAATTGGAAACGGATGGAGATAATGTGAAAAGTTACTGGAAGTATAAGTACATGCCTCAAACCAAAGAGCTTGGATTAGTCGAAAGTGAAGATAACAGTAACGTAATTAGTACCACTACTCGAAGCATGCCAAAAGAAATGCCAACTGATTTTGATTTTTCTATTAAATTCGGTGTTCAAAAAAAGAATGAGATTACTACCTTTGAAGGCACAGTGACCAAAGATTTAATAGCGGATGGTACTGTAAGTACTGAGTTAACCTTAACAGAAGAAGAAATGAAAGATATTTATATGAAAATGAAAGAAATTAATATAGCCGAACAGAAAGTTCTTACACCTGAACCTATAAACGGAGCTGTTTGTCTACAAAAACCGTACGAAGAAGAAGCGTGGAAAATTATGATCAACGGCGAAACGATAACGCATTTTATTTCAGGGGAATACTGCGAACCAACGAATGATGCAAAACAATTAATTGATTTGAGAAAATATGTTTTTAATATAATTAAAAATAAGGATACGTTTAAATCACTTCCAGAGTCCAAAGGTTGGTACGAATAGTTATTCAACTAAAAGGACGGCTATTTTTGAAATGAGGTAGTATCAATGAATATGAATGAGATTATAAAACATTGTTTATCATATCCGCATTCTTTTGAAGATCACCCATTTGGAGAAGGATGGACCGCAATTCGGCATAGGGAAAATAAGAAGATTTTTGCTCTTATTTTTAATCGTAATGGTCATCTGTGTGTAAATTTGAAATGCGATCCCGATTATGCCGGCACTTTACGAAACACATTTGCAGATGTTCAACCAGGTTACCACATGAATAAAGACCACTGGAATACTGTGATTCTTGATGGGGATTTACCTAAAGCTGAAATTTATGATATGGTGAAGCATAGCTTTGAAATAACAAAACCAAAAAGTAAAAAAGCGTATATTTGAATTGACGGATAGAACCGAGCGAGATGATATATAGTACAGTAATACTCTCATATCTTATCATGTTATTTGTTTTCATTGCAGGTTACATAACAAAAACAAATATTAATGAAATAAGTTATCGTATTAGCTTGAAGAATATAATTATTACGCTATCGGGATATAATGTTTTACTAGCAAATGGCAGTAAATACTATCTTAATAATCGGGCATTTTCCTTGAATAAGGAAAGTGTTTTTTTATATGGGATCCATTATGAAATAAGATGTGATATGTAATGAGGGAATAAAATTTGTATAAAAGATGATTCGTCTCGATTTTCTTTCTCAATATTGCAGCAAACTTAACAATATTATATTGTTGTGTTCAGTCATATGGTTCGTCAACTTAAACGATTCGACTAACTATGGGAGGTTTTCATTGAATGGATAAAAAGAGCCAACTAAATCGTATTAAAGATGATTTTATAAATTCTCAAAAAGTATTACAGGCAATTGGTGATGAAACCCGTCAATCAATCTTGTTAGTTCTAATGGCAACGGATTGTCAAACAGGATTGCGTGTAGGGGAAATCACTGAGCAAACACATCTATCCCGGCCTGCTGTTTCTCATCATCTTAAGATTTTACAAGAAGCCGGTGTTATTTTAAGACGTAAGGAAGGGACAATGAACTTTTATTTTATTAATATACGTTCAAAAATAGGTTTACTAAAAAATCTTGTGACGGATATAGATAAGTTTTTGGAAGATTTTTATTAAATTTAAGGGGATATAAAAACACATTATTGGAGGAACACGCAATGAGAGCGATGGTTATAGATAAATATGGGAAGGTCACAATGCGTTTAGCTGAAATTCTAACACCTGAAATAGGTGAGTATGAGGTGCTCGCAGAAATTCATGCAGCGAGTATTAATCCTATAGATTTTAAGATACGTGATGGAAAAGTGAAGTTGTTGCTTAAATATAAAATGCCTCTTATTCTTGGGAATGATTTTTCTGGTGTCGTATCAAAAGTTGGCGCAAAAGTAACTCGGTTTAAAGTTGGTGACGAAATATACGCACGTCCACGAAAGAATAAAATTGGTACTTTTGCTGAATATATTGCTGTTAATGAAGATGATATTGCCTTAAAGCCTAAAAATTTAACCTTTGAGGAAGCAGCATCGATTCCATTAGTTGGGTTAACTACATATCAAGCGTTTAAAGACATCTTACAATTACAAAAAGGACAAAAGATATTAATTCAAGCTGGAGCTGGTGGTGTCGGTACTTTTGCAATTCAACTGGCAAAATTAATGGGGGCAACTGTTACAACGACAGCAAGTGTTGCAGGTATGGAACTAGTAAAGTCTCTTGGTGCAGATGAAATGATTAATTACAAAACAGAAAAATTTGAAGATATATTAAAAAATTATGATGCAGTATTTGATACAGTTGGGGGCGAAATACTAGAAAAATCTTTTAAAGTTGTCAAAAACGGAGGGAAAATTGTTTCCGTTTCGGGATTGCCGAATGCCCGCTTTGCAAAAGAATATGGTTCTGGATTTTTTAAAACATTGTTGTTTTCATTAGCAAGTAGTAAAATTACTGCACTTGAAAAAAAGCATAATGTCCAATATACATTTTTGTTTATGGAGCCAAGTGGAGAACAATTAAGTAGTATTGCAAACTATATTGAATCAGGTAATATCAAACCTGTAATAGATAAAGTCTTTACTTTTGATGATGCTCAAAAGGCGATGGAATATGTTGAGTCTGGCAGGGCTAAAGGGAAAGTAATATTAAAGCTTAAATGACTTTGAATAGTCATTTAAGTTACAAAATAAAAGTAAGTAACTTTATTAAATAACATTTTTTGAATAGTTATATATTTGTATTACATTTAGGTGTATTTAATAATAAATGTATAATGTATTTAAATAAACGGTGAAGTTAAAGGCGGGTTAAAATGCCAAATCATGATGAAAGAACTAATAAACCTTTTAATGATGCAATGGAATATTTAAATAAATAGAGGGCTATCCGATTAGCAAAGGTGGAAACCTCCCATTACCGATAAAGATAATAGGCTATATTATGTTCGGTGGAATTTTCGGTGGAACAGCTCTATTAATTGTAATAAGTTTAATAATAAAGATTTTTAACTAACGAGCATTATAGCTAGTCCAATATTCGCTATTTTGTTTGCCTTTATACTTCCGTTAATTCCTCAAATAACAAAAAAGGCTGGAAACAGTTCATATCCAACCTTAGTAATAATTCTACCTATGACTGTAGACTAAGATTTGATGCTTTTTTCCATTGCATCTTCCCAGCTTGGAAAATAATACAATGCATTTTTCATTAACTCTGGATTTGACTTCTTTACCTGTTTCTTTCGTAGTGGCTGTCCTTCTTTTTTTACTAACTCAGCAATTTTACTCACAACTTCTTCAACACTCATATTTGCTTCCATTTGCAATCCTCCCTTTTCGTTTTCAGTATTATTTTTTCCCAATTAATAAAAAAAGATACAATTCTGCTTCAATTAAATAAAAAGAAATATAATGGAATATAAAAGTTTTGTAATTCATAGAGAAGAACTGATGAAGTCAAATGGTAAAAGAAGCGTGTAATAAATTTTAGTGAAATAAGTACCACCACAAACATTAGGGACTATAATAAAGTTTTCACATATTCGTTTTCATTTCGTTTTAATTTTCATATTTTTATATTTACTGTTAAAATGAAACTGTAATATATTTTCCTTAATAGTTAAAAAATTACATATTATTTTAAACTAGCATATTGAAAGAGCGTAAATATAGAAAAATAGGTGAGGGGATTGACGGATGAATAAGAATTTTGTATCACTAGCTCTTGTTTTTTTTGGAATCTGTTTTGTTTTCGGTTCGTTTTATATTTCTGAAGCTTTAACAAAAATTTCATATAATTTACAATCAGATACCATTTCTTATACAGAAAACCCCAATGACTGGGAACTTATAGTGGTTAATGAAAGAGACTTAATTTTATTTAATTCGGAAAACGGGCAATACTGGATTAAAGATATAGAAAAAAATGGAGCATCAATAGATTGGGAAAAAGGGATCTTACCAGAATTTTGAGCAAAATTATAAACTTAATGTTCAGACGTATTTCTATCAATTAGAAATGTGTCTTTTTTTCATTCAAGTACAAGTTGGTTAATAAAGTAATCTTTAACATCGCATTTGTAAGAGCTTTCATAGATTAATTGCCCCTATCTACTAGAATCCAACGTTCACCAATAACAGTCTATTCGAATGTAATTTGTAATATAATCCACGAAATTTATAAACTCTTCCACCTACTTTCATTTCAATTTTCTAACTGCTTTAAAGCACTGGATACTTTGAATAACTCGATTCTGAATGTATTAGAAGCTTCATTTGAATAATTTAATGTGAAGTGAAGTTAGTAAATTAGTAGATGAAGCATAAATTTAAAATTAGATTAATACTTTAGAAGAAAAAGAACTATTAATAAATACTATGTCTTTGGATTATCTCTTTTTTACACATTGTTTTGAAAATGTAGAGAAAGTACAAGGGGGAAATATATGAAATCATATTCGGAGTTTTCTATACCGAATTCCGTTTTTTATGGGAAAAATGCTTTATCCCAGCTAGGGGAACAAGTGAAAGCTTATGGAAAGAAAGTACTTTTAATTAGTGATCGTATTATCGAAAAAATAGGCCATGTAAAAACATGCCAGAACATTTTAAAGGAGATTGAGGTATCTTACGTTTCATATCTAGATGTTAATACTGAGCCGACAGATTTACATGTCGACCGTGCACTTCAACTTTGTTTAGCAGAACAATGTGACGTGATTGTTGCTATAGGTGGAGGTAGTTGTATTGATGCTGCTAAAGCAGTTGCAGTGTTAACAACAAATGGAGGTTATATTGGGGATTATATAGGGGGGAAATCTCCAATTAAACAGAGACCTATTCCACTTATTGCGATTCCAACAACTGCTGGCACTGGCTCTGAAGTCACAAACGTTACAGTCATTACAAATACGAGTGAAGATATAAAAATGATGATTAAACATTCAGCATTTTTACCAAAAGTAGCAATCGTGGATCCGATGCTTACGACATCTTCTCCACCGACTGTTACGGCAGCAACTGGAGTTGATGCACTTTGCCATGCAATAGAAGCCTATATCTCACGTCGTGCACAACCGCTAACAGATACGCTTGCTCTTTCTGCGATAGAAGCAATTTTAAGTAATTTAAAGGTAGCCTATGATGACGGGGAAAATACTGACGCAAGAGAAAAAATGGCAATTGCTTCTATGCAGGCGGGTATCGCATTTAGTAATGCTTCCGTCACACTTGTTCATGGAATGTCACGTCCGATAGGGGCATTGTTCCATGTACCACACGGTGTTTCAAATGCGATGTTGCTTCCTGGAGTGCTTGAATATACGAAGGATTCAGCTATTGAGAAATTAGCATCAATCGGACGGATAATCTCTCCAGAATCAACAACATTAACGGATACAGAATTAGCTGATCTTACGATTAATAAAATCAAACAGCTTTGTAGTGACTTAAATATCCCTAATTTAAAAACATGGGGAATTGATGAACAAAAATTTCAACAAGTGCTCGATAAAATGGCAACGGATGCAATTGCAAGTGGTAGCCCAGCAAACAATCCGAAAGTGCCAACGAAGCAAGAAATTATTGACCTATACAACTACTGTTATCACTATAATTTTTCAGGAAAACCAAACACGCTTACTTCTTGATGACCTACCATATTAATTAAAAAGGAGAATGTAAAATGACAAGCACAACGAATACAAACGTAATGAAAAACTATATTGCTGGAGAATGGGTGGAATCATCTACAAGTCGTACAGAGCCAGTCTATAACCCTGCAACGGGAGAAGTCATTGCAGAAGTACCTCTATCAACAAAAGAAGATGTTGATAGAGCTGTCCAAGCGGCGAATGAAGCATTTAAAGGCTGGTCCAAAACACCAGTCCCACAACGTGCTCGTATCCTGTTTAAATATCAACAATTATTAGTAGATAATTGGGATGAACTCGCAAAATTAGTGACGATTGAAAACGGGAAAAACTTTAACGAAGCATACGGGGAAGTACAGCGCGGAATCGAATGCGTTGAATTTGCAGCAGGTGCTCCGACGTTAATGATGGGTAAACAACTTCCCGACATTGCTACAGGAATAGAATCTGGCATGTATCGTTATCCAATTGGTGTTATTGGGGGTATTACGCCTTTCAATTTCCCAATGATGGTGCCTTGCTGGATGTTCCCGCTTGCCATTAGTTGTGGTAACACATTTGTTCTGAAACCATCTGAACGTACGCCACTTTTAGCTGCGAGATTAGTAGAATTATTTGAAAAGGCTGGATTGCCAAAGGGAGTATTAAATATCGTCAACGGTGCGCACGATGTTGTAAACGGTCTTTTAGAACACAAACTTGTGAAAGCTATATCCTTTGTCGGTTCTCAGCCAGTAGCTGAGTACGTGTACAAAAAAGGAACTGAAAATTTAAAACGCGTTCAAGCTTTAGCTGGTGCAAAAAACCACTCAATAGTATTAAATGACGCAGATTTAGACAACGCAACAAAACAAATTATCGGGGCGGCTTTTGGTTCAGCTGGTGAACGTTGTATGGCAGCCTCAGTAGTGACTGTACAAGAAGAAATTGCAGATGAATTGATTGAGCGCTTAGTCGATGAAGCAAATAACATCGTCATTGGAAACGGATTAGAAGAGAACGTATTTTTAGGTCCTGTCATTCGTGAAAGTAACAAAGTACGTACACTTCGATACATCGAATTAGGTGTGGAAGAGGG
Organism: Ureibacillus massiliensis 4400831 = CIP 108448 = CCUG 49529; assembly: GCF_000772965.1. Lineage (GTDB taxonomy): Bacteria > Bacillota > Bacilli > Bacillales_A > Planococcaceae > Ureibacillus > Ureibacillus massiliensis. Next base: position 13,250 of record NZ_JPVQ01000004.1, read on the forward strand.
AGCACATTTAGTTCGTGATGGGCGTAAAGACGAACAGGTAAATGGAAATGGCTACTTTGTAGGGCCAACAATTTTTGACAATGTCACGCAAGAGATGAAAATTTGGCAAGATGAAATTTTCGCGCCAGTACTTTCCATTATCCGTGTAAAAACTTTAGCTGAAGCAATCGATATAGCAAATAGTTCTCGCTTCGCAAATGGGGCTTGCATATACACAGATAGTAGTGCTAGTGTGCGTGAATTCCGTGAAAATATCGAGTCTGGTATGTTAGGAGTTAACATAGGTGTACCAGCACCAATGGCGTTCTTCCCATTCTCAGGCTGGAAAGACTCTTTCTACGGTGATCTTCATGCAAATGGGACAGATGGGATTGAATTTTATACAAGAAAGAAAATGGTAACAGCTCGTTATTAAGTATGTATTTTCGGAAGTAACTCAAAAGCCATAAATTCATAAATTATAAGTTCAATATAATAAAAATTGCGCAGAGAAAAGAGTAAACAGGTATTACTCTTTTCTTTGTCTTTTATCTTAAATTAACTATTGACCATTTGTGCGACATACCACTTTCACGAATAAATCCTTAATCAAATGAAGGATTACAAAAAATATGGTCACTTGAATGCCATTTAATGATTACATAGTTGAAGAGTTATAAAATTCATATTGTAAAAAATCTATTTATGGGAAAATGATTATAGAAGATTACAAGTAAAGCATCTTTAATGGATGCTTTTTTATATGTTTTAGATAAATCATTCCTAATATAGTTGCTAAAAAGAATATCCTTGTAAATTATTTTTTTAAAATTGAACCTATTATAATTTGGTAATCGTCTAATAGCAGAATTTGAAGTAGGTTGAAAGAGAGGGTAGCAGAATGGACAAGTCAGAAAAGGATTACATATTAGAAATAATAATGATTGAATACGGTAATGAGTTGGTACGATTGGCATTTTCTTATGTGAAAGATGCGGAGATTGCAAAAGATATGGTACAGAATACGTTTATCAAATGCTACAAAAGCCTTGATTCGTTTCGTTATGACGCACAGATTAAAACATGGCTCTATCGTATCACCATTAACGAATGTAAAGATTATTTAAAAAGTTGGAATTACAAAATGGTTCAAGTAAAAAGTTTTATCAATGAAACGGCAAAATCAGTATTTCCATCCGTAGAGAAATCCATTATTGATCAATACAATAACGAACAAATGAATGAGACGATTATTTCTCTTCCGAAAAAGTATAGAGAAGTAGTTTATCTATACTACCATGATTCATTAAAAACAGATGAAATTGCTGATATTTTAGATATTCCAGTTAATACAGTGAAAACACGATTAAGAAGAGCAAAACAAAGATTAGAGTCGATGTTAAAGGAGGCTGAACTTAGTGAAAGATAAAAGTTTGAAAAACACATTTAGCCATATGTCCAATCAGGAACTAACATTTACGAAAGAAGATCGCAATGAGGTGTTCGAACAACTTCATAAAATGGAATCGAATAATAATCAAAAGAAATCTTTAATATCAATTTCGAAAAAGCTCGCTCCATTGACAGTTTCATTGTTAGCAGTAGGCTTGTGTTTATTTTTCTTTATGCCAACGATCCTTCAAGGGAACGTTAATAATGAAATATTCGAAAGTAATGGAAATAACGGTACTGATTCAAATGGAGTAGTAGCACAAATAGATAAAGATTTTACCGCATTATTTACGTTAAAGGATGAGAATAATAGAACACCTATCAATCTTTTGCTTACTTATAGTAAAGAAAAAAATATAATGAAAGTTGTTTCTATCCCTCGTGATACTTATGCTCCTATATTGGAAAATGATGATGGAACTACTTCATATGATAAATTGACGCATGCTTATGCTTATGGTTCAGGAGAAGCTGAAGATATAAGAACAACAGTATCTAAGCTATTTAATTTAACAATTGATTATTATGCTGTAATGGATTTAGAAACTTTTTCATCAATGATTGATTCAGTGAATGGGATAGACTACGACTTGGAAGAAGATGTTCAAGTACGAGCTATCTCTCAAGTGGCATTTGAATTCGAAAAGGGCACTAATCGTTTGAATGGAGAAGAGGTTGTAGCATTACTAATGGAAGCGACAGTAGGAAGAAGAAGCTTGGATGAAGAAGACCAACTAAACCTCATTAATGCAGTTATACATCAAACGATAAAGGTATTACCGCAAACACAATTAAAACAATTTACTACTAATATAGAAGGCAATATTCCATTTGAACAATTGCTTGAAAATAAAATGAAATTCCCTTTAATACAAGTAGTATCACTAATCGATGGAATGACGGATACGCAGATAAATGGAGCTTACTTTATTAAATTTGAAAAAGATTTTTTAAACTCAGTTTCAGAAGAGTTAACGACATTTAACTAAATGGGAATTAAAATAGCCTTCCTAAAACCACTAAACTAAATAGTGGTTTTATTTTTTACTATCATCATTTGTATATAAATTGGTAAAATTATACTATTCCGACTTGGTATTTTATATGTTGTAGTTAAATTAGAGATTTGAATTCTTAAAATGTTCGTATTGTTAATGTCTGTTTTATTAACGTTATTTGGGTGTTCCAAGTTAGATGAAAGTGTAGAGACAGAAATATATACCGGAAAAGCACTGCATATTGGAATTATTGGTGAAGTACCAAGGATTAGAGAAGATAACATTAAGTTTACAAAAATAGATTTTAATATTTTGCAAGATATAGATAACTTATCAAATTTTGATGCGATTTTTATTGCCACGGAATATTTAAAAGAAGCAGGCAAACCACAATATACAAGTGTATATAACGGCAGTCACACACCCTTCTTATTTATCGGAACAGGTTCGTATGTTCCGTTTGCATATGAAGATATTGATTTCGATGACTCCTTAGATTCAGAATTATCCTATGCAGTTCTTTATGATAAAGATAGTGAACATTATTGGGAATATGGTTTATATAATGATGAATTAAATGAGAAAAATATTCGAAGTACATATTCGGAAATTTTTAGAACAGTGGAAGAAATCTCAAATAATTAAATAAATCATAAAGCGAATAAAAGACTAAGAGTTTCCTTTTCAAATTAAAAGCAGTTCCAATTACCAACTTTTTAGATAGTCACAGTGATTTTTGAAAAAAGATTATAAAGACTCGATCCGAAACTGGATCGAGTTTTTTTGAATCCATTAATCGAAGCCTTCGTTTATTTATCTTAGTTAAAAGCAGTCTAAATACCTCAATTAATTTATTGAATTTAAATGAAAATATTTATTTAGGTTGAAATTGATAATCATTTTCACCTATAATCAGATTAGTTGAGAATTATTATCAGTGGTTTTGAGGATAATTTTAAGGAGGATTACATGGAATTATTTGATGTTACGATTGTCGGCGGAGGTCCTGCGGGTTTATATAGTGCTTTTTATAGTGGTTTACGAAATATGAAAACGAAAATTTTAGAGGTGCAGCCTGTACTAGGTGGCAAAGTGAATATTTATCCTGAGAAAATCCTATGGGATGTTGGTGGTCAACCACCAATGCAGGCACAGCTTTTTGTTCAAAATTTGGTTAATCAAGCAAATACTTTTTCACCAACAATTTGTTTAAATACGAAAGTGGAACAAATAGAGAAAATAAACGATATTTTTGTTATTACAACGAATTCGGGTGAAGTACATTATTCAAAAACAATTATTGTAGCTGTAGGTGGAGGCATTTTAAGTCCGATTAAGCTTGAGGTAGAGGGCGCGGAAAAGTACGAAATGACGAACTTACACTATACGATTTTAGGGTTGGAGCGTTTCCGAGATAAAAAAGTTCTTGTATCAGGTGGCGGAAATGGCGCGATTGACTGGGCTGTAGAGCTATTATTTGTGGCAAAAGAAGTTGTTGTTATTTATCGAAAGGAACAATTGACTGCCCATGAATCTCAAGTGGAAAAGCTTAAAAAACACGGTGTGCAAATTATGCTTAATGCTGAAATTCAGTCTGTAGTATCAAATGACAGTAAAACGGCAATTGAAAAAGTAGTTATTTCACAAAATGGAGATACCTATGAATTACAAGTGGACGATGTTCTAATAAGTCATGGCTATAACCGGGAAAAATCATTAACATTTGCTGATGATATTCAACCTTTACGAAAAGACGATTATTATTTAGTTAGTCAAGGTCAATGTAAAACATCAGTCCCTGGGATTTTTGGTGCTGGAGATATTATTTCATATGATGACAAAGTTAATTTACTCATTGGAACTTTTCAAGATGCGGTGCTTGCTGTAAATAATGCGAAAAAGTATATCGATCCTCAGGCCAACGAATATGGAATGGTATCATCACATAATGAAAAATTCGCAGAAAAAAATAAGGAACTTTTAGAAGAACTATTTTGTAAAACTGAAACATCTACAAATTCAAAATAATATTGACAGTAGGGAAATCATGGCATACATTTATGATAATGAGAATCATTCTCGATTGGTTCGTGAGATAGAACTTACCAATCGACGAATGGTTTAAAAAACTAGATTGGTAGGGATACATATGCAAAACAAAAAGTCGTTTTTATTAATGCTGACTCTGTCTATTATTGCAATCTTTGCATTAGTTGGTTGTTCTAGTCAGTCCTCATCAAAACCGGAAGAAAATGAACAAGCAACACCTTCGACAGAAACTGAAAAAGAAACAGATTCACAATATCCAATTACAATAAAGCATGCTCTAGGTGATGCGGTAATTAAAAGTAAACCGGAAAGAATTGTAACAATTCAATGGGCTAATCATGATATCGCTTTAGCACTTGGTGTAGTGCCTGTTGGCTTTTCAGCTGCAAACTTCGGTGTTCAAGATGATAGTGGCTTATTACCATGGACAAAAGAAAAGCTGGATGAGCTTGGCGTAACAGATCCAAATGTTTTCCAAGATACGGATGGATTAGATTTTGAAGCAATCTCAGATGCCAATCCTGATGTCATACTTGCTGCTTACTCTGGCATCACGGCAGAAGATTACGAACTTTTAAGTCAAATTGCACCTGTTGTTGCATATCCGACTGCACCATGGGCGACTACATGGCGTGAGCAAGTTTTATTAAATGCAACAGGTATGGGTATGAAAGAAGAAGGAGAGCAATTAATTAAAGATACAGAGAATTTAATCGAAGAAAAATTAAGTGCTTACCCTCAAATTAAAGGGAAAAAAGTAGTATGGGTTAACTTCTCAGCAAAAGATTTATCCCAATTACACATTTATACACCTATTGATTCACGTGGGGCCTTCTTAAAAGAATTAGGATTGACATATCCAGAAAGTATTACAGAGCTTATTACAGACCCAACAAGCTACTCGTTAAAATTAAGTGCTGAAAATGTAGAAGCTTTATTTGACGCAGATATAATCGTTGGTTATGGTGATGAAGCACTTTACGAAACAATTAAAGCAGATCCTTTACTTGGCAAAATTCCAGCAGTTAAAAGAGGTTCTGTGGCGTTTATTACAAGTGATACGCCGTTAGTAGCAGCGGGAACGCCAAACCCACTTTCCATCGCTTACACAATGGATGAATATTTAGAATTAATTGGTGGGGCAATTGATAAAATTGAAGAATAACACTTCAGCCTCTAAAATTAAGCAACTAGATTTACATGTACCGAAGCATTTTTCATTAATAGTAGTGGTGGGACTAATTTTATTACTCCTTACCATCGTTGCTTCAATAGTATTAGGAGCTAGAGTGGTCAGTATCCAAGAGTTAATGGATGGGTTATTTTATCACAACCAAGATTCCTACGGTGCAAACGTTGTACAAAAACGTATTTCCCGGACAATTTTTAGTTTATGTTGTGGCGCAGCGTTAGGGATTGCGGGTGTTCTTATGCAATCTGTAACACGTAACCCATTAGCTGACCCGAGTATTTTAGGTGTTAATACAGGTGCGGCCTTGTTTGTAGTAAGTGGTATTACATTTTTTAATATTACAACAGCAAGCCAGTATATTTGGTTAGCTTTAATTGGAGCTGCTATCACAACAATTGTCGTTTTTGGAATAGGCTCTATGGGGCGCGGTGGGGCAACACCGATTAAATTAGTATTAGCCGGAGCTGCAACCACTGCAGCTCTTTCTTCACTTGTAACGGCTATTATGATTCCAAGTCAATATGCGATGGATCAGTTTAGATTTTGGCAAGTAGGAAGTGTGGGAGTAGGATCTTGGGAATCTATCACTATTTTCATTCCTTTTTTATTAGTTGGCATTATTATCGCGTTTGTAACGGCACCAGCATTAAATGCTTTAGCATTAGGTGATGATGTTGCAACAGGTCTTGGTGTTCGACCGGGTATTCTACGTCTTTTTGCGATTTGCGCGGGCGTAATTTTATGTGCAATAACTACCGCTTTGGCAGGTCCTATAGGTTTTATTGGACTATTAGCAACTCATGCGATGCGTTTAGTTATTGGACCAGATTTCCGCTTTTTAATTCCTATGTCAGCTTTAGCAGGAGCGATTATTTTAACATTTTCTGATGTAGTAGGCAGACTCATTGGAAGTCCTGGAGAACTTGAAGTAGGGATTATTACAGCTTTTATAGGTGCACCAATCCTCATCTTGCTAGCTAAGAGATCGAAGGTGAGGTCATTATGAGAAATCCATCAAGTGAAAGTAATTTTATAAAAGTGGGAATCCAAAAAAGAAAAAGACGCTGGATTTTTGTTACTTCTCTATTAATCGTTTTTGCAGTTGCTCTATGTTGGGCCATGCTGTTATTAGGAAATACGATTTATCCAGTGAATGTGGTGATTCGATCATTAATGGGTGAGGAAATTTCAGGAGCCAATTTTGCGATTAATACGATTCGATTCCCACGGATGATTACAGGACTCTTTTCAGGTTTTGCTTTTGGTGTTGCAGGCTATATTTTTCAGACGATGCTACGAAACCCATTAGCGAATCCGAATATTTTAGGGATTACATCAGGTTCTAGTGCAGCCGCTGTATTTTGTATTGTTATACTACATTCAAGTAATGCCGTTGTTTCCATTGCAGCAATCATTGGGGGATTAATAACGGTAATCATTATGTATTTATTATCTCGTGGTCGCTCATTTTCAATTGGTCGATTGATTATCATTGGAATAGGTATGCAAGCAATGTTGGATGCGGTCATTTCATTTTTGATTCTTAAAAGCTCAGAGCAGGATATTGCAGGAGCCTTGCGATGGTTAAGTGGTAGTTTAAACGGTTCAAGTATGAGTGAAGCCATTCCTTTAATCATCATCGTCATTGTATTAACTCCTGTTATGCTAATGCTAGGTAAAGAGTTAAGCATGTTAGAATTAGGTGACCAAATGGCAACATCGCTTGGTGTAGCCACTGATAAAATGCGAATTACTTTAATTATAAGCTCAGTAGTGATGATTGCCATTGCTACAGCCACGACTGGACCAATAGCCTTTGTTTCATTTTTAGCAGGCCCAATTGCGAATCGACTCGTAGGTATTAGCTCTTCAAATATTCTCCCAGCAGGATTAATCGGCGCTATTCTCGTATTATTTGCAGATTTAATAGGCCAGTTTGCATTTGAATACCGGTTCCCAGTTGGGGTTATTACGGGAATACTCGGAGCACCGTATTTAATTTATCTATTAATCCGAATGAACCAAAAAGGAGAATTATAATGAGTACGACGTATGATTTTCGAGTAAACAAATTAGTTTCTGGCTATGAAAATAAAACGATCATTCATGGAATTGATCTTGAAGTCCCAAAAAATAAAATTAGTGTCATTATTGGAGCTAATGGTTGTGGGAAATCAACTCTATTAAAAACGATGGCGAAACTAATCAAGCCTACAGAGGGTGATGTTACTCTCGATGGAAAAGCGATAAATAAATATCCCCCAAAGCAATTAGCGCGTATTTTAGGGCTTCTTCCACAGTCTCCTGTCGTTCCGGCTGGAATTACTGTTGCGGATTTAGTAGGTCGAGGGAGATTTCCGCACCAATCTTTGTTTAGTGGATGGTCTAAAAAAGATTACGAAGCAGTAGAAGAAGCAATGGAATTTATGAACATTACTGAATTTGCAAATCATGATATTGATGAGCTTTCAGGAGGACAAAGGCAGCGTGTATGGATTGCAATGGCCCTTGCACAACAAACAGACATCTTATTTCTCGATGAGCCTACTACCTTTTTAGATATAACGTATCAGGTGGAAATATTAGACCTGCTTACAAATTTAAACCGTAAGTATGGCACAACAATTGTGATGGTATTGCACGATATTAATTTATCAGCACGCTATGCAGATTATATTTTTGCCGTAAAGAGTGGAAAGCTTATAGCAGAAGGGGCACCTACAGAAGTCCTAACTGTGGACCTTGTAAAATCAGTTTTTGACTTAGATTGTGTCGTCATTCCAGATCCTATTTCGGATACTCCATTAATCATTCCAAAAGGGCGGTATCATGTAAAGGAATAAAAGATTATAGACTTATAGAAGTATTATGGGGCGATACAAATGGTAAATCAATTAAATGTCATTTCTTAATTGAATCATTAAAGTAAGTAAATTAAATCACATTTGAGCGCTTAATAAAAATAAGCGCTCATTTTTTTAATTTCAGAGCTAAAAAAGATACGATAGACCTTCGTCTACCGTATCGTTTAATCTATTATATTATGCTAATTTTGCTAGAATTTCACGAATGAAAGCAGGTTCGTCATTAGGAGTACGAGATGTTACCAAGTTTTCACTAACTACTACTTCTTCGTCTTTATAATCTGCGCCAGCTAATTTTACGTCATCGCGAATTCCGATATAACATGTTGCAGCTTTCCCTTTTAAGATATCGGCACTAATCATTACTTGAGGTCCATGACAAATACCAGAAATAAGCTTCCCTTGTTCATTTAGCTCTTTTACAAAACGCACAACATCATCATTTACTCGTAAAGCTTCTGGAGCTGATCCTCCTGGGATAACTACTGCATCAAAGTCACTTGCTTTTGCTTCTGATGAAGCTAATTCAGCAGTGTAGGATACTGTTCCTTTTTTCCCTTTACATTCAGCACCTTTTTCTAGACCGATGATTGTTGTCTCATGACCAGCCTCTTTAATTGCCTCATAAGGATTTTTCATTTCAGAATCTTCAAATCCGCCTGCTAAAAGAAATGCAACCTTTGCCATAAAATTTTCCCTCCAATAAATAATTTATTACAAGTTTACTATAATTGGCTCGCATACCAATTTCAAGAATGGTGCTTGTTGTCCTACTAATTCTAGAAAAATGAAGTATCCATTTGTTAATTATTAATCTCTATTTTTTGTTCTTTATGAACATCTTCTGTTCCTGCCTCCAATGCAGTCTTGTAATAAAAGCATTTATGCTCGATGACTTTCATTGTCTTTTTTAACTCTTCCATCTGCGCTTCAACAGTGGCTTTTCGTTCTAAAAACATATCATACCTTTGTTGTAGTGTTGAATCCCCCTTAGAGCACCAATCAATGAAATTTTTAATCTCCTTAATAGGCATCCCAGTAGCCTTTAGACATTCAATGATTCTTAAAGCATCGATATCGGATTCTTTAAATATTCGAATGCCACTAGAAGAACGCTCTACAAAAGGAATAAGCCCTTCTTTATCATAATAACGCAATGTGTATACTGTAAGATTTAATTCCTTTGCAACTTCACTTATAGAATATGTTTTCATCACTTATCCTCCTGCTCAAGGCTATGTACCTCGAGTTAGCTCTATTGTTGGGAGAGATTCTATCACGCTATTTACGAAAAGTCAAAGTTGCTTGAAGTGGAGACTTTAGGAGAATTTCAAAAAGAAAAAACTAATAACTTGACCTCGAGTTAACTATAAGGAGTAACATTATTTTAGAAGAGAGTGTGTGAAGAAAAAGATGAGGTCGAATTTAGATATTCCTTTTTTCGTATAGGCGCATTCTCTAGAACATATAAGTTATAGGAGGTTTTTTATGATAACAGCAAAAGCGAGAGCAGTCGATGGTCCAGACAAACCATTTCGAGCTGCTGAAATTAAAAGACGTGACCTAGATTTAAACGATGTATTAATTGAGATTAAGTTTGCAGGCATCTGTCATTCAGATATCCATACAGCACATGGGGAATGGGGTCCTGTGAATTATCCACTCGTTCCAGGGCATGAAATTGCAGGAATTGTTACGGCAGTAGGACCTAACGTTACAAAATACAAAATAGGTGACCGAGTAGGAGTCGGATGTATGGTAGACTCTTGCGGTGAATGTGAAAATTGCCGTAAAGGGGAAGAACAGTTCTGTCATAAAGGAAATATTCCTACCTATGCAGGGGTTGATAAATATGGTGAACCAACTCAAGGTGGCTATTCAACTCACATTGTTGTAACCGAAGACTTCGTATTGGGAATTCCAGATAGTATTGAGCTGGACAAGGCAGCACCACTACTTTGTGCAGGGATTACGACATACTCACCATTAAACCATTGGGGAGCTGGTCCAGGTAAAAAGGTAGCTATTATTGGAATGGGTGGTCTTGGCCATATGGCAGTGCAAATTGCCCATGCAATGGGGGCTGAAGTCACGGTTCTATCTCAGTCGTTAAAGAAAAAAGATGATGGATTGGAGCTTGGAGCAGATCATTATTATGCAACAAGCGATCCAGAAACCTTTGAAAAACTTGCGAGCACATTTGATTTAATTATTAATACAGTAAGTGCAAAAATTAATCTGGATGCCTATTTAGGATTACTAACACTTGATGGAACACTTGTGAATGTCGGTGCTCCTGCAGAACCATTATCACTTAGAGTAATGAATTTAATTGGACATCGCCGTTCATTTGCAGGTTCTTTGATTGGCGGTATTCGCGAAACGCAAGAAATGTTGGATTTCTGTGCGAAACATAACATTTTTCCTAAGATTGAAGTCATTTCTGCAGATCAAATTGACGAAGCATACGAGCGTGTATTAGCCTCGGATGTGAAGTATCGATTCGTAATTGATATTAGTACTATGTGATTGCTTAATAGGTATTGCTTAAGGAACTTAATAATCTGAAGGAACCATGTTGCTTATTAATTTACTAATATAAAAAATAAAACAGGTGGAGAACCATTGTTCCTCACCTGTTTTATCGTGTTAAAAAAATTAGTTTTTGAAGGTTATTAGAGAAGCATTGTTTCCTTCATAACATTTAAGCCTACTTAAACTGAATATGGTGGAGCTTTGCAAAAATTCCATCAGCTGCAACTAGATCATCGTATGTTCCTCGTTCTTCTATCCCATTTGAAGTAACGACGAGCACTTGATCGGCATCGCGAACGGTTGATAGACGATGGGCGATGATTAATGTTGTGCGATTTTGAGCGAGCTCACTTAAAGAAGTTTGAATGATTTTTTCTGTCTCTGTATCAAGTGCAGAAGTGGCTTCATCCAATATTAAAATTGGTGGGTTTTTCAGGAACATACGAGCAATGGCTAATCGTTGCTTTTGTCCACCTGATAGCTTTAATCCTCTTTCCCCAATTTCTGTTTCAAATCCATCTGGTAATCCTTCTATAAATTCTTTTAAATGGGCTTTTTCTGCAGCTTCTTGTATTTCCTCAAAGCTTGCGTCTAAACGTCCATAGGCAATATTTTCTCGGATTGTACCAGTGAATAAAAAGACATCTTGTTGGACAATCCCAATTTGTTTACGTAAGGATTGTTGCGTCATATCTCGTATATCAAGGTCATCAATCGTTATAGCTCCACTTTCCACATCGTAAAAACGTGGGATGAGAGAGCAAATGGTTGTTTTACCTGCACCAGACGGACCAACAAGGGCAATGGTTTCCCCCGCCTTTACATGGAAGGAAATATTATCTAGCACCTTTTTATTGTTTTCATAGCTAAATGATACGTTTTGAAAAGCAATATCGCCGTTAAGTTTATCAACTGTTACTGCATTAGGTCGATCTGCAACCTCAGGACTTTTATCTAACATTTCAGTAAAACGTTTAAAGCCCGCCATCCCTTTTGGATACAACTCGAGTAATGCACTAATTTTATCAATTGGTTTGATCAATACATTGGTATACAAAATAAAGCTTATAAATTCACCATCTGTTAGTTGTCCATTAAAGCAGAGCCAAGCACCAACAATTAGCACAACAAGTGTTAAAAGGCGAGTCATCATATAAATGCTAGAATGGGTTCCAGCCATTATTTTATATGCATATAGTTTGGCTTGACGGAAAAAACCATTTTGCGTTTTAAAACGCTTAGATTCAAACTCTTCATTAGTAAAAGACTTTACGACGCGAATACCTGCAATACTATCCTCTACACGACTATTCACATCCGCAACTTTCCCGTACATTTCTTTCCACGCGTGATTCATTTTTTTATTACTAAATGTAATCAGCCAAATTAAAAATGGTACCATTACTAGAACAATTAAGGCCAACATCGGGTTTATTGTAAATAAAATGATGAATGTTCCAACAAAGGTCATGATAGCGATAAAGAAATCTTCTGGTCCATGGTGAGCAAACTCTCCGATATCAAATAAATCATTCGTAATGCGGCTCATCACATGCCCCGTTTTCATATTATCGAAAAATGAAAAGGACTGCTTTTGAAAATGGTTAAACAATTGCTGACGCATATCAGTTTCAATATTAATACCAAGCTTATGTCCTAAATAATTCACGACAAAATTAAGCACCGTACTAAGGATATAAGTTAATAATAATAAAATACTGACCTTCACAATCATGTCCCATTCACGTGTAGGGAGAAGCTCATCAATAAACCATTGCACTGCTAATGGGAAAGCGAGTTCTAAAATAGCAACGATTATGGCACTAGTAAAATCAATTAAAAATAACCGTTTATGTGGTTTGTAATATGTAAAAAAACGAGATATCATACTTGGTCCTCTTATTCTTTCTTACCTATTTTTTAAATGAAAGCATAAATAATATTTTATTACAATTAAGAATGATTATCAATCACTCTATTTCACATGTGACTTAATGGATATATATTCTGCTTTATTATTTATTCCTGTGTGGAGGATTATTCTTCAAAATTATTAAACAACAAAGGCTTCCTTACATATTCAGATAATACAATATTTGTTGAAGGCGTTCCGTATGGCATAGCCTGGTCGATAAATTGTTCTAACGTTTCGACTGAGGATGTTGCAACTTTTACAATATAACTAATTTCTCCGGCTACTCTATAGCATTCAAGTACATCTGGATGTGAATTGCAAAATTTCGATAACTTCTTACAATCCGTAGATTTAAAAAGAATTAATGCAACAATTGTGCGGTTAAGCGATTTTAAATTGAGCTCAGTGTAGTAACCCTCAATAATATTTTGCTCTTCTAGCTTTTTGACTCGTTCAGTGACAGCAGGGGCTGATAAGTGTACATAAGATGCAAGCTCCTTCATCGAAATTTTAGCATTCAGTTGTAAATGTTTTATGATTTCATAATCAATAGTGTCCATGGAATCCTACCTTTTTTTAAAAAGTATTATAAGGTTTTTTAAAGGGAAAATTAAGAAAAATTGTAAAAAATCCTTTTTGATATTATGTAAAGCATAGAAGCTTTTCAATAAACTATACAAAAAAAGGGGGTTTTACGATGAAGAAAACCTTATTATTATTAGCAAATGGATTTGAAGCAGTAGAAGCAAGTGTTTTTACTGATGTGCTTGGATGGAATAAATGGGAAGGGGATGGCTCTACTGAAGTAGTAACTGTAGGGATGTGGCCACAGCTTCAATGTACATGGAATTTTTCGGTAACACCTGAGATGCTGCTAGAAGATATTGATCTTGACGATTTCGATGCATTAGCCATTCCAGGAGGATTTGAAGAAGCGGGATTTTATAAAGACGCTTTTAGTGAAAAATTTCAACAAGTTATCCAGTATTTTAATGATCGCAAAAAACCAATCGCAGCGATTTGTGTTGCCTCACTTATGATTGCCCATAGCGGAGTTTTAAAAAATAGAAGAGCCACAACATACAATCATCCAACAAGTAAACGGCTTAAACAATTAGAACAATACGATGTTGAAGTTGTCAATGAACGAATTGTTGTCGATGATAACATTATTACATCATCAAACCCAGGAACAGGATTTGATGTCGCATTTAAATTGTTAGAAACGCTAACTTCATCTGATAATACGAACCGTGTAAAAGAATTAATGGGATTCGAATAAATAAATAGTATATCAAAATGTTTGGAGGCTGTCGGAGAAAGTTCAATTTCTCTAAGCAGCCTTTTTTATATTGGATTAGTATATTTTATTGCATTTGCAATAAATTGGATTTACACTAAATACAAGCGAAATATTGTTGTAATTGCAATAAAAATCTTGTATAAGGAGATAAATATGAAGGAAATTCTACGTGAAATCGGTATGATCGCAAGGGCACTAGATTCTATTAGTAATATTGAATTTAAAGAATATGACCTTACAAAAGGACAGTATTTGTATCTTGTAAGAGTATGTGAAAATCCTGGAATCATTCAAGAAAAGTTAGCCGAAATGATAAAAGTAGATCGAACAACGGCTGCTCGTGCAATTAAAAAGCTTGTAATTAATGGATTTATAGAAAAAAGAGAAGATCCACATAACAAAAAAATTAAAAAACTCTTTCCTACAGAAGAGGGGGAAAAAGTTTTCCCATTTTTAAAAAGAGAAAATGATCATTCAAATAGTGTCGCGCTAGCTGGACTTTCCGAAACAGAGGTTGAAACTTTATTTAAGCTTCTTCAAAAAGTAAGAAAAAATGTTGAGAAAGATTGGGAATATGTAAAAAAGGGAAATAAGAGAATTTATTGATACACCATAAAGGAGCTGTATAAAAAATGACTGTAGAAATTAAAAAGTGCAACATTGAAGATTTACAAACACTTCAAGAAATAAGTAAAGAAACATTTTACGATGCATTTAAAGATCAAAATTCAACAGAAAATATGAAGGCTTATTTGGAGAGTGCATTTAGCTTAAACCACTTAAAAAAAGAGCTCACTAATATTTCTTCGCAATTCTTTTTTGTAATTTTTCATAATGAAATCGTAGGATATCTTAAGCTCAATACTGGTGATGCACAGTCGGAAAAAATGGGCGATGAATCACTTGAAATCGAGCGGATTTATTTAAAGGGGAAAGTTCAAAAAAATGGACTTGGTAAATTGCTTATAAATAAAGCGATTGACATTGCTATAGAAAGTAATAAAAAGAAAATCTGGCTTGGTGTGTGGGAAAAAAATGAAAATGCAATCGCCTTTTATCAGAAAATGGGATTTGTTCAAACGGGTACCCACTCTTTTTATATGGGCGATGAAGAGCAACTAGACTTTATTATGACCAAAGCACTTATATAACCTTCGAAAGGATGAGTAATATGTATATTCCAAAATATTATAAAGTCACAAATGCGGATGAAATTTGGGATTTTGTTCAGAAAAACTCTTTTGGCACGATTGTTACAACAAAACAAGGGAAACCCATTGCCACTCATTTACCATTGCAGTTAGTGAAAGAAGGAGAAAGTTATTACCTCACAGGTCATATGGCTTATGGGAACCCCCAATGGAGGACCTTTGAAACCTGTGAAGATGTATTGGTCATGTTTCAAGGACCTCATGCTTATATCTCTTCCTCTTGGTATGAAAAGGAAAATGTACCAACATGGAATTATCAAGCAGTACATATTTATGGTACAGTTAGCATTTTGAAAAATGAAGAGTTAGTGCAGGACTTAACAATGTTGCTACAAAAATATGAAAAACACCGAGAAAATCCAGTTTTATGGGAGAAGCTATCACCAGAAATTTTAGAGAAAGAGCTTAAAGGTATTGTAGGATTTAAGATGAAAGTAGAAGAAATTCAAGCTGCCAATAAGCTAAGTCAAAATCGTAATGAAAAAGATTATCAGAATATTATAAATAAACTTTATGAAGAAGGAGATTTACATTCGCAACAAATAGCGCAATTGATGGAGAGGAAGGTTAAAAAGAATCAATAAAGATCCAAATTTCAAGAAAAGTATGTTCAAGCATGGATACTTAAAATTTTTTAACTAAAGAACAGATAGCAAATAACACCTTTAATTGATTTGTTATTAGTTGTAAAATAATATGTGTACTATAAAAAATATTTAATTTATGAACTAGAAAATTGCAGCTAGGGTTCCGCTATTTTGATAGGTCTTGTGACCGAGGGCTGCATCTTTTACAATTTAGTAAAAGGCACCTATTGACACAAAAGGTCCGAGGGGAAAGGTTCAGCGTATTTGTTATGCGTTGAAATCTTTCTTTTCGGACCTTTTTTATATGAAGGAGGACTATCGTATGAAAAGAATTGATGCGTTGAAAGCTGCTGTTGCAGTGATTATTTTGAATGAGAAGAACCAAGTTTTATTACAAAAAAGGTCGGATGTTCAACTTTGGGGTATTCCTTCAGGTCATATAGAAGTGGGGGAAACTGTTTCCGAAGCTGCAATCAGAGAAGTAAAAGAAGAGACCGATTTAGATATACGTATAAAAAAACTAATTGGCGTATACTCAGACCCTACTTCGCAGGTATTTGAATATCCCAACGGTCAAGTAGTACATTTTATAACAACTTGTTTCCTCGCTGAAATGATAGGAGGAGAACTTAAGTGCAATTCGAATGAATCATTGGATATCAAGTTTTTTTCAGAGGAAAACCTACCATCAGATCTATTAAAAATGCATCCTAGATGGTTAAAAGATGCATTATCTAATAAAGAATGGGCGTTCATTCGGTAAAAAGAAGTTAATGCGATAAGAAGGATTAATGGCATTTTTGTTGAAATAACGATGAAAGTCATTGTATAAATAATTTCTGTTTTCCGATTAAATTAAGGAAAGAGATTGTTAAAGTTATTTAAATAGTATTTTATAAATAAAGGAAATGAGGATGGCTATGGTTTATATTGCTCTTCTTAGGGGGATAAATGTTGGTGGAAATAATAAAATTGATATGAAATTACTTAAGCAATCCTTTGAACAAGTAGGAATGACGGATGTAGTGACATACATTAATACAGGAAACATCATTTTCACTTCTAAAAACTTATCAAAAAATGAGCTGTCAAAAATTTTGGAAGAAGCGATCCATAATGACTTCGGATTGCAAATTAAAGTAGTAGTTCGCAGTATCGATGATGTAGCAATAATCGTAAATGCTTTACCTGAAACATGGAAAAATGATAAAGACATGAAAAGTGATGTACTGTTTTTATGGGATGAAATCGATGACGAGACTATACTTGAACAACTCATTATTAAACCGGATATTGACACAGTAAAATATGTCCCTGGTGCAATTTTATGGTCAGTAGACAAGAAAAATGTAACAAAGAGTGGCATGTCAAAGATAATTGGTTCAAAAATATACAAACAAGTTACAGTAAGAAATGTTAACACCACTCGTAAAATATATGAACTAATGCAAGTGCAAAATAGCTAATTTACTAATTACTACTATATAATTTTACTCATAATTTAAATCGATCATAAATAATTCTAATCTTGGAGGAAAATATGGAAGTATTTGCAGACTATTTAACGAAAATTGAGAACCTCGAACATCGAGCAAGGACTGAGGAGATTTTGATGTGGATTGCTAATAAATTTCCTAATTTAAAGCCAGAAATCAAGTGGAATACACCAATGTTTTCTGATCATGGCACATTTATTATCGGCCTTTCAACGGCGAAGAATCATATGAGTGTATCACCGGAAGAAGTGGTTATGGAGCATTTTGCTGATGATATTGCACAAGCGGGTTATAGCGCTACGAAAGGTTTGTTTCGAATTGGTTGGAATGAGCCCGTAAATTATGAATTGCTTCAGAAGCTAATTGAGTTTAATATTTGGGATAAGGCAGACTACACAACATTTTGGCGGAAATAATAGATATGAATGATTATGGAGGAATAAAATGGACGGTTTAAACCAAGTCATTTGTGAGAAAAGATCCTATTCTAAAGAGTTTAAATCTCACCAGCATGAGTTTGGGCAATTTCTTTTTCCACTACAAGGCTCCTTAGAACTACAAACGAAGTGGCAAGAGATAAATCTTGACCCTGATCATTGCTTGTATATTCCTCCCAAGTGTGATCATAATTATCGATCAGTTGATAGGAATGAATTTTTAATTTTAGATATTCCTTCGCAATATTTACCAGAGGACACAAGCAATATGTATATTCAGGTGGATGAACAGTGGGCTTCTATTCGATATTTACTATTAGAAGAGTCAAGAAATAAGGCGAGTACAGCCGCCTTAGTGGATTTAACGAGGTATGTAACGAACAAACTTCAAATCTCTAATCCACCATCAATAGAATATATTCATAAACATTTTAGAGAGCCCATTACATTAGAAACTTTGGCAAATATAGAGCATTATCACCCAGTATATTATTCTTCATGGTTTAAGAAACAAACAGGGAAATCCCCAAAGGTATACATAAACGAACTTCGCTTGAAAGAGGCAAAGCATTTATTGATTTCAACAGAGTGGTCGATATCAAAAATTAGTGAAGAAGTAGGTTTTATGAATTCTTCATCCTTTACAAGATGGTTTGTTAATTGTGAGGGAATTACTCCACAAAAATATAGAGTCCTTAATAATAGATAAAAAGAATATTAAATTTGGTAAAGAAAGCTTTTAAGTAATTTTCTATTATCAAATGTATATTCTTTTTATTTTTTATCGAGGTGAACAAAATTGAAGGATAAATTATCTCCTTTTTTAATATTATTAGCGGCTATTCTTTGGGGAACGACCGGTACAACACAAGCCTTTGCACCTGAAACAGCGCACCCGATTGCAATTGGAGCCACTCGTTTAGCTGTAGGAGGTTTATTTTTAATAGTCGTTGTGTTAATTATAGGTAAGTTCGATTTTAAAAATTGGCCTATCAAGACTACGATTTTAGCTTCTTTAAGTATGGCTTTGTACCAGCCGTTATTTTTCTCAGCTGTTTCGATTACGGGAGTAGCTGTTGGAACTGTTGTAGCTATCGGAAGTGCACCTATTTTATCTGGGATTATTGAATGGCTCTATTTAAAAGTTCGTCCTTCTAAGGTGTGGTGGTGTTCCACGTTTCTTTCAATTTTAGGGTGTCTAATGCTTTTTAGTAATAAAGAGTCGGTAAACGTTGATCCATTTGGAATCTTGATGGCGCTTGGAGCTGGATTATCCTTCGCAGGGTACACTTTAATAAGCAGAACTTTAGTTGAAAAGCATTCATCTATATCTGTTGTGGCGATTGTATTCACGCTTAGTGCAATCTGGTTATCTCCATTATTATTTATATTTGATATGTCATGGATTATGAGCTTGCAAGGTGTGGGTGTAAGCCTTCAATTAGGAATTATGGCAACGGGGATAGCGTATCTCCTTTTTGCAAGAGGACTTAAGAACGTTTCTTCATCAACAGCAGTTACGCTTGCGTTAGCGGAGCCATTAACAGCTGCATTGTTAGGTGTATTCTTATTAGAGGAAACATTGAACATCACTTCATGGATAGGGATATTCCTCTTATTGCTTGGAATTGGAATATTAATGTGGACGCCCAAAAAATCGGATAGTGAAAATGAAATTATGCTAGCTCAAAAGGAGTAGCATTGATTAATGGGGTGAGTATTTTGATGATTAAATTCTAGTGGGAAATTGGTGGGAGAATAATAAAGGTATTTCTAAACGAAAGTTTCCATTAGTTACAGTATATCTTTAGTGAAATTAATGTTACAGTTAGTTAAGAAAATTCAAAAGTGAGTAGGAGAACAACATGATCGAAATCAGAACATCTACTGTAAGTGATGGCGAATTCAATAGAGGGGTATTTGCAACATGTGATATTAAAAAGGGAGAGCTAATCCATGAAGCGCCAGTCATAGCTTATCCAAACGATCAGCATCAACACATTGAGAAAACATTACTTGCTGACTATGCCTTTGAGTATGGTATAAATCATACTGCAATACTTTTAGGATATGGAATGTTGTTTAACCATTCATATGAACCAAATGCGACTTATGAAATAAACTTTAATAATCACACATTTGACTTTTATGCATACAAAGATATAAAAGCAGGGGAAGAAATTCTAATCAATTATAATGGCGATGTAGATGATAAAGAACTACTATGGTTTGATCAAGAAGAAAAATAACTAACCATTATAAAAGTGTTTAAGTAATCACAAAAAGCATTTCTAATATAGAAATGCTCCATAAATAAGAGATGGATATAACCTTTATCCATTTCTTATTTATTTTTTGCTTATATATCCAAATCGAACTCACTGTTAATACAATTGCTGAGATGGTAATGAACCCGATAAATTCACCCTTTATTTTCGATTTTGTAATTGCCTATTTATTGCTTTCAATTGCTTTAGGTCCATTAAATAAATCCCAACTAGGATTACGAGATAAATAAAGAGTTGTAAAAAAATGAAGAAGATAAATTGAATAGGATCTTCCATTGGTGATTCGTACCAATCACCAAACGCGCCACAAATAAGTACCAAGAGCAAAGTGACAACGTAATGAATTGCAAGTTTAGCTAAATAAGGTAATGTTTCAACAGTGAAAATAAGTGAGACAAGACCACAGGCTATCCCTAATAACAAAGCTAAACTTAGTTGTAATAAAAGCTCTTCCCCTGTTAGTGATAATGTGGAGTCACCTAATAGCACAAATGTCATCACGATATACGAGGTACTTAATCCGATAAGTGCTCCTATTAAAATAAATTGAATTACTTTTTTCATTACTGCTCCCTCCCGATACCAAGTCGCTTTTTTAATCCTTTTAAGTAATTGCGACTAACATGAGCTGTCGTCTCATTTTTCATCACAAGCTGCATCCTCCCGATTCCTTCCATTTTCAAAAAGGATATTTTTGATACATTTACAAGCGTGGATTTATTTATACGGACAAACTCTTTTTCTAGCAATTCTTCTAGCTCATACAATTTCCGTTTTGACTCGTATTCATCTTCATCTGTTTGAAAATAAATTTTAGCCCCTTCAGAATAAACGAAATAAATATCCGAAATTTTTAGCATGTGAATCTGCTGATCCGCATAGCCATCTATTACTTCAGTCGTAGAAGACTTTAGTGTTTTCATCAGCTGTTCAATCTCAGGTGTATAGGCCTTTGTATGAATATGGATTTCAGTTTCATCATATCGATCATCGATAATTAACTTAATTTGCATATGCATCCTCCATTTCCTAAAACAACTATAACATGGGTAAAACTTACATATTGTATTTTTTAAGTAAGTGGATTATTTTGAAACATAAGTGGTGGGAAATAAAAGATGAGTATGGATTGTAAATAAAACAACCGTCTGATTCGAAGAGACTGGTATTTATGTAGTTTAATGTAAATTAAAAGTAAAATAGTCCCATTCCAAAACTATTTTAGTGAGTAATAATTGTAATCAAATGATTTTATAGAAAGAAGGCTCGGAATGTTAGAGCAAATAAATAGTAGGCTTCAAAAGTTAATGCCGGTTTTGACGCCATTAAGTCTTGTTATAGGGGTTTTTTTAGAAGAAGTAGGTAGTCAAGTGATGTTTTTAGTTCCTTGGATCTTCGCATTTATGACACTTGCTAGTAGTCTAAGTCTAAACCTCCAAGGATTAAAAAGTTTTATAAAATATCCATGGGTTATTTTAGCATCTATTGCCTTTTTACATATTTTAATGCCTTTATGGGCGTATTTGGTGTCTAGTTTCTTTTTTCATGATCAATTTTTAACATTAGGGTTTATTTTGTCTGTTGCTGTGCCTACAGGAGTTACCAGTTTTATATGGATTAGTATATGTAAAGGACATTTAACTCTAGGTCTGTCCATCATTTTAATCGATACACTTATTGCGCCACTTGTGATGCCAACGCTAGTACATATAGTGGTAGGTCAAGCAGTTGAAATTGATACTTTATCACTGATGGTTGATTTATTGTGGATGATTGTATTACCTTCGATTGTCGGCTTGATTCTTAATGAATATACAAAAGGACGTATCGAAAAAACATTGGGGAAAACATTGGCGCCATTTCAGAAAATCAGTCTATTTTTAATCGTCATGATAAATAGTAGTGTTATTGCACCATACTTAAAAAATATTACGTGGGATATTATCGCGATTATATTGGTTGTATTGTTTATTTCTATATCGGGATATGTTTTTTGTTTAGTCACAGGCCATTTTCTATGGAGAGAGGAAAGTATTGTAACATCTTTTGTATTCGCTGGAGGAATGCGAAACATTGCGGTAGGAGTTGTTATTGCAAGTACTTATTTCCCCGCTAAGGTCGCTATGCCTGTGGTCTTTGGGATGATGTTCCAACAAGTATTAGCAGCTCAATTTAGTAGAGTTATAGAAATCTATAAAGAGAAGTATACAAGAACAAGTGTTGAAGCAATGGAATCAAGTACGATACATAAAGGGTAAAATTTCTAAAGCCATCTACTATGAAATATCGTATACTACTCTTAAAGGATAGTAGAAAACTCGATTAAATTGAGGTGTACAACATGGGTAAACTAATTGTATTAACAGGTCTTGATGGTAGCGGTACAAGTACTGTAGCTGAACATTTACATATGGCAGATTCAGGTTCTACTAAGCTCAAATCACCACCTTTTCCATTCTCGACAAATCGCCATGAGTTGGATGAAAAATTGTATAGTGTATCACCAGCATCCCATTATTTATACTATTTAGCTTCAAATGTCTATTTATCAGAGCTTATCAATGACACAATGAGTAAAAAAGATGGCAACGTCTATTGTGTGCGATACTTTATTGATACAGTCGTATCACATCGTGCAAAAGGTGTGGATGTGGCTTACGAATATGAGACAAATTTATATTCCATTCGTAAACCAGACTACATTTTCTATCTGGATGTTGAGGAAGAAGAGCGTCAAAAACGTTTAAATTTAAGAGGAAGAGGCTTCTTAGATAATCAATTAGACGACAAAGAACTATTAAATCGTTTCTTAAAAGAATTTAATAGTTTGGAAGGCGAGTTTATCCGTATTTCAACAACAAATCGAAATATTGATGAAATCGTGCAAGAAATACAAAGCTACATAAAATAATTTAATACAACACCAATGATGCTCCCTGAACTTTAGGTGAGCATTTTTATTTATTTTCATTACTTCGAACAATTCTGGCATAACAAATTACAAAACGAAAATATGTTGTTGAAAAGGACACATTAAATAAACAATAAACAAAAAATCATCTACAGAAAATTGATTTTTTCCTATTATCGAAAAGTTTTTTATTATGTTAGAAAAATAAAGCGAATTGTTTAATAGTTTATAAACTTGATAATTTTCAGAAATTGATGTATCATAGATGACTATAAATTGGGAGCTCATTTTTCTGAAAATTGCATCTAAGTGAATTTTGCTCAAAAGTGCAGCATTATTCTAGAAAACATAATGAAAGAGAGGTGTTATAGGAGCATCTAATTTAAAAAAATGAATAAAGGGGATCAAAAGTTTATGAAAAAAATTATTTTTACGTGTTTATTATTTGCGGTATTTCTCATAACCGCCTGTGGTAATAGCGAGGAGAACGCAAATAGCATTGATGTAATTAAGTTTGCAGATGCCGGGTGGGATAGTATAAGAGTCCATAATAGTATTGCACAAACTATTATTGAGGAAGGCTATGGCTACGAGACTGAGGTTACAAATGGTACAACCGCCGCTACAATGCAGGCACTTCAGCAAGGAGATATCAATGTTTATATGGAAGTATGGACAGATAATGTAAAAGATATCTATGAAGAGATGCTTGAAAAAGGCGATATTGTTACATTAGCAACAAATTTTGCTGATAATACACAAGGATTATATGTTCCAACTTACGTGATAGAAGGCGATGCAGAAAGAGGTATTGAACCAGTTGCACCAGACTTAAAAACGGTTCAAGACCTAGAAAAGTATCCGCAAATTTTCCAAGACCCAGAAGATAGCAGTAAAGGGCGTGTAATCGGTGCGCCATCGAGTTGGGCAGTTAGTGAACACTTGGAGACGAAACTTGAAACATATGGACTTGACGAATATTACAATTACTTAGCACCGGGTTCGGATGCTGCCATCGTTGCAGAATTAGCTGGTGCATACCAAAAAGGAGAGCCATGGGTAGGTTATTATTGGTCGCCGACATGGGTTACGGCTTCTTACGATTTAACATTGCTTGAAGACAATCCTTACGAAGCAGAAACATGGGAAAGTACAAAAGGAACTGAATTCCCGCCAAACGATGTTGTCATTTCTGTTCATAAGGATTTTCCTAATCAAGCTAGTGAAGTAGCAGAGTTTTTAAGCAACTATAAATCTAGTAACGCAGCAACAGAAGAAATGCTGAAGTATATGGGTGAAAATGAGTTAGACCCTGATGAGACGGCCGAGTGGTGGTTAAAGGAGAATGAAGCTATTTGGACTGAATGGGTACCAGAGGAAGTAGCTGAAAAAGTGAAAGCTTCTCTTCAATAATAGTTAACCAAACTCCAAAATGTGAGGTGAATAGACTGCGATAAAGGCAGTCTGTAAAAATGGACGATTTTTTTAATATTCGAATACCAATCGGAGATGGTGTTGCAGCATTTATTGATTTTTTAGCAAATAATTTTGAACGTTTCTTTGATTTCATATTTGTCATCGCATCTTCGTTAATTAAGTGGTTAGAATCTGGACTATTAGCAATACCATGGTGGATTTTTATTGTAATTGTCTTTGCCATAGGCTGGTATTTTAAAAGTTTATATAGTGGGGTACTCTATGCCTTTTTCATGTTTTTAATAGGGACCTTTGAACTTTGGCCGGAAACCATTACGACCATATCCGTTGTTTTAATATCTGTAGTGTTGTCTCTTTTAATAGGGATTCCATTAGGGATCGGTATGGCCTTTAGCAAAGCTATGTCAGTTATAATGCGGCCAATTCTTGACGCAATGCAAACAATGCCAAGTTTTGTATATCTTATTCCTGTCATCTTTTTCTTCCCATTAGGAAATGTCCCAGCAGTAATTGCTACGATCATTTATGCACTTCCTCCTGTCATCCGTTTAACAGAGCTAGGATTACGCAATGTTGATAAGGAAGTAATTGAATCAGCTCAATCTTTTGGATCTTCTCATTTCCAAATGCTTATGAAAGTTCAACTGCCACAAGCATTGCCGACAATTATGGCAGGGGTCAATCAAACTACTATGATGGCCTTAGCAATGGCTGTTGTCGGGTCTATGGTTGGGGCGCAAGGATTAGGAGAGCGGGTATTATACGCTATTAACCGAATTGATATATCTTTAGGTTTTGAAGCAGGGATTAGTATTGTATTTTTAGCAATCATTATTGATCGAGTTACAGATGGCATTGCGGATCGTCTTCAAAGACAAAGGAGGAATTTCGCATGACATTAAAAATAAAGATTGATAGTGTCACTAAAATATTCGGCCCAAGACCAAAAAAGGTAATTCCTTTAGTAGAAAAAGGAATGCCTAAAGACGAAATCTTGAAAAAGACAGGTCATACAGTGGGGGTTTTCAATGCCTCAATGGAGGTTATGGAAGGTGAAACCTTTGTCATTATGGGGCTGTCGGGAAGTGGTAAGTCTACCTTAATTCGCTGCTTGAATTTATTAAATAAGCCAACTTCAGGTGCCATCTATGTTGATGGAGAAAATATTGTTGAGTATAACCGCACTCAATTAAAAGAATTCCGTCAGAAAAAAATCGCTATGGTATTTCAGCATTTTGGTTTATTTAGTCATCGTACAGTATTAGAGAACATTGCATATGGCCTTGAAATTCGCGGTTTAACGAAAGAAGAGCGCTATAACATTGCTCAAAAACAGCTGGAAATTGTCGGGCTCAAGGGTTATGAGCATAAGTTTCCAGACGAACTTTCTGGTGGTATGAGACAACGAGTTGGTATTGCAAGGGCTCTTGCAAATGATCCAGACATATTACTAATGGATGAGCCGTTTAGTGCCCTTGACCCGCTGATTCGTAGAGAAATGCAATTGGAATTACTCGACCTACAAAATCGTCTTAAAAAAACGATTATCTTTATTACCCATGATGTAAACGAAGCGTTTAGAATCGGCGATCGAGTTGCCGTTATGAAGGATGGAATGGTTGAACAAATTGGAACCCCTGAAGAAATTTTAGAGGAACCTGCAAATGACTATATTACAGACTTCATACGTGATATTGATCGATCCAAGATTTTAAAGGCAGAAAATATCATGGTGAATCCATACGGGCTTGTATCGCTAGAAGAAGGTCTAAATGTTGCCGTAAAAGTCATGCGCGAGAATGGCATTTCCAGTGCCTTTGTCACAAATCGAAATCGACAGCTACAAGGAATGATTACGATAGACAGAGCCATTGATGGAATAAAACAGAAAAAAGCACTGGTGGACGTGTTATCTACAAACGTTAAAACTGTCCGTCCAGAAGACTATGTACAAGACATTATTCAATATGCGTTAGAGTCAAAATATCCTCTAGTGGTCGTAAATGAAGAGGAAGAGATACAGGGCATTATCTTAAGAGTACATGTACTTGCAAGTTTAATTAGTGATAACACGGTGGAAAATGAAGAAATAGAAGCCGTTAAGGAAGTTGAAGTAATCAATTAAAAGTCTTAGTTAGTCAAAATAAAAGAGTATCAAAAACCTCATATGGAATTTGATACTCTTTTATTGATTCTAAGAGTTGTCCAAATAATTGATGCGTAAAAGACACCTCTTCAACAAATAATAAGCTTTATAAGAATTGAAATAATTATAAAAAAGAAGGAAGTAAAATTATGATCAATTTCATTGGTATAACAAATGAAGATCATCTTGAAAAAAACACGTTCACCACAAACATCGACTTAATGTCCTTTAAATGGTATTGGGTGGATTTTAGTGAACCAACAGAGGATGAAATTAAGCTTTTATCTGATACTTTTCATTTTCATCCATTAGCCATCGAGGACTGTGTACAAGAATTTCAACGCTCAAAATTAGATTACTACAGGGAGTATACATTTTTTGTCACACATACGGTTCATGAAGAAGAAAACGATATAATTAAAGATGAAGTAGACTTTTTTATAAGCGAAAAATACATCGTTACATTTCATAAAAATCCTTCTATTGAAGTGAATAAAGTTTGGAGTATGTTATTAGCTCAAGAAAGGCTTGAAAAATGGGATCCATATTATGTATTTTATGAAGTACTGGATAAAATCGTCGATAATTATTTCCCAATCGTCTATAAAATAGAAGATGAGTTAGAATCCATGATAAAAAGAACTGAAAATAAATCAATGAATCAATTAATGGATGAATTATTCGAGACGAGAAATATGCTTTTAAATCTACTGCATATCGTTAATCCGATGCGTGATTTGCTTTATCGGATGTTAAATTCGCATCATTTGAATTTGAACCGAATTGAAGAAAGAAAAGAATACTTTAATGATATATATGACCATTTGCTAAAGCTATCTGAGATGGTCATGACAAATCGAGAGGTAACGGCAGATATTCGAGATAGTTATTTATCTTTAAACTCTCATCAAACGAACAATGTGATGAAAATGCTAACGATTATTACATCTATTTTTGCACCCTTAACATTTATCGCCGGTATTTACGGAATGAATTTTGAAAACATCCCAGAGTTAACATGGGAATACGGCTACTTTTTATCACTAGGTTTAATGGGGTTTATAGGTGTAGCGATGCTGCTTTGGTTTTGGCGTAGAGGTTGGTTTAAGTGATTGATATTATTGGCGAATGAATGTTAGCTTTGGAAGACTTAGGTCGCACAGTATTTTGCCGAAATCGAACATAAAATCACGAATCCAACACATAAATCTAAAATTATACAAAATTACTTCATTCGCATACTGATTAAAATTAGAACAATACCACTAAATAAACAAATAATTTTCCCGAGGGATATACGATCACCTAGTCCTGCTACACCTATACTTGTTGTAATAATCATTGCTGTAGGTCCGACTAAAGCAAGCATCGTATTAATTGTTAAAGCCTTTTCTAAGCTCTGAAATTTATACATGAGTCCTGCAGCTGCAATATCAATACTTCCTGATAAAATACGTAATAATACCATATATAACAATGCACTTCCCAAAGGATTAACCTCCACTTTCTCAGTTTAAACTTAACAAAGTGTATGATTGTCCAATAGAAATTATTATATAAAATGGGAATTTACAATATAACCTTAATAAACCATTTATACAAAGACAAAACGCCAGTTGTAGAATGTCTAAACGGCCATTACAATAGAGTTTTCGCTTTTAAACAACAATCAATCTGTTAGTAAAATACACTATACTCACAATCTTGTTTACTTTGTTCCTTTTGTTTTCCCATTTATATAGAGAAAATAGGCCATATAGAATACTTTTTACAGAATAAAACCTTTAACTCCTGAAATGAAAAGTTAAAGGTTTTTATATGACGATATTAACTTTGCTCCCTAGATTGTATGAGCTTCTTAATTTGCTCATTCATTAATCGAGCTTGGGATAAAGCGACTTTATCCTGCAAAATTTCCTTGGGCTTACTCGCTCTTCCTATTACATATCCCGTAAAAGGCATATTTAAAAAATCAAACGTATATTTAAACTGCTGAATCAATGGTAAACCTTTAATTCGGGGATTATCTCCACCAACTGCAACGACAAACGTCTCAACTGTTTTAAGATGTTCCTTTAAATTTGGATACCGTTGATCTCGAATGGCTTGACTAATACGGTCAATCATATTTTTCATCAGGCCTGTTGCACTATACCAATAAATTGGCGTAGAAAAAACAAGCATATCGCTTTCCAAAATCGCATCTAGGATTAAATCATAATCATCATCTACAATAGGAAACCCTTCTTCTGTATGACGCATATCCTCAATAGGTTTAATCGTTAAATCCTTTAAATATACCTTTCTAACATTTATGTTTTCTAAAAGCACATCCGTTAAAACTTCCGTATTTCCATTTGGCCGAGAGCTACCAATAAATGCAACAATCTTCATATTACCCTCCTTTTTCAGTTATGAAATAGGTTAGATTAGAAAAAAAGATGTACATATATAAAATCTATGTACATCTTTTTCGATTAAGTAATCTTAAATTTTGTTAACTAATGCATGTAATGTTTCTTTTAAGTCTGCATCATGATCAGAAAGTTCAATTAAATTTGCTACACGTTCTTTAACAATGTGGCGTTCTAAAACTTGTTTTTCATCTAGAACATTAATAATTAACTGAAGAATTAAACGATCACGAATAACTAAAGCTTCTTCTAAACGCTCTGGCACTACTTTTGCATCTAATTTTTGTACTTTGCTTCCCATTAACCTAACCCCCTACAATTAATCAAGACAATTTTATCATAATTTAAGAAATTTAGAAATATCAACAACCAACATATGTAAATGAAAAAATTTCGAAAATAGAAAGGAAATTAAAAGATGTATTTAGAATATATATTTATAAAGGAGATGGGATTTATGAAAGGGATAATGAACAATAAAAAAAGAGAATTCTCAGTAGAAGATACAGAGCATTTTTTAATGAAGGCGCAAGTGGCACATGTTGCAAGTGTCGGGGAAGACGGATATCCATATGTTATTCCGTTTGTATACGTATATGAAGGTGGATCTAAACTATATATACATATAGGGAACTTGAGAGAAAGTCACTTTTGGACAAACGTTAAAAATAATCAAAAAGTATCTGTTGAAGTTTGTGAAATGGGGCAAATCATTCCGGGGAAAAAATATGCTTGTCAATCTGCATTAGCATATACGAGTGTCGTCATTTTTGGGACGATTCAACATATAACAGAGGATTCAAAGAAAGAATGGTTCTATGATCAGCTTTGGAAAAAATATGGAGACCCTAATTGGCAATTCGAAAAGGGTGGCTATCCAGCACTTCCGAAAACAGAACTCTTTGAAATTGAAATTGAAAAAATGACTGGAAAATATAGTGAAGCTTTTAGCCATTAAAAGTTAGAGATGAGAGGGTTCAACTGTTACCTAGCAGTTAAGCGCTCTCATTTTATATGTTATTTTAAAATAATGAGGGCTAGAATTTTGAATATTTATCCATCGCAGTATAATATCAGTTAGTAAGATAAATTTTAATGGGTGAAATGATGTTTGGTGAATGGTACACTTATAAAAAAGTACTATACTTAAAATGCATTTATCACATATAATAAAGAATTATAAGATGCATTTACCTTTATTTTGAAAATAGGGGGTAGTTTTGCAAATCTTAATCTTAAACTTAATGTTTATTTTATAATTGGTTAATAATTGCAATGTATTCTTTTATAGATATATATTTTAACGAAGGTGATAAAAGGTGACAAACATGACATGGAACCCGAAGATCTTGTTATTAACAGGTAGCTATGGCAATGGTCATTTAAAGGTGACAAAAACCTTAAAAGATATGTTCTTGAAACTAGGGGTGGATCAAGACAATATAGTGGAGTCCGATTTATACTTAGCCTCCCATCCTATCCTAACGAAGGCTTCCAAATATTTATATATTAAAAGTTTTACTTATGGTAAAAAGATTTACGGTTTCCTTTATTATGGAGGAAGTAAAAATAAGAGGATTGTATCGTATGATTTCCTAAATAAATACGGTATGAGTACCATGAAACAACTCGTTGATGAAGTAAAGCCTGATATTATTGTCAATACGTTTCCGATGTTAGTTGTACCTGAATTCAGAAAGAGAACAGGTGCACAAATCCCGATTGTTCATGTAGTTACTGATTACTATGCACATAAAAATTGGATTCACGAAGAGGTTGACCGATATTATGTAGCAACGGAACAGTTGAAATGTGACTTAATGAATCAAGGTTTTTCATGTGAACAAATAAAGGTTTCGGGTATTCCAATCGACTCGATTTTTGAGGAAGAGTACGATAAACAAGCGTTATTTGATGCATATCAATTAGATAGCAGTCGTCCCGTTGTATTAATTGCTGCTGGTGCTTATGGTGTTTTAAAAGATTTTGATGAAACAATGAATAAATTGTTAGATGGAAATCGAAATCAGATAATGGTTGTTTGTGGTAAGAACGAAGAGTTGAAAAATACTTTGGAAACAAGGTTTGCCGGAAATAAAAACGTAGTGATTTTTGGCTATACGAATAAAATGGATGAGTTAATGAAAATGGCTACTGTGATGGTGACAAAGCCAGGTGGCATTACTTTAAGTGAAGCATTGGCTGTTCAGGTGCCATTAATTCTGTATCGTCCAGTTCCTGGTCAGGAAAAAGAAAATGCTCTTTTCTTTGAAAGTAAAGGCGCAGCAATCCAAGTAGAGCGTCCATCACTCTTACTAGGAAGTATCCTAAATTTATTAGAAGATGAAAAGTTACGTCTCAGCATGAAAAAGAGTATGAAAGCTCTATACAACGAAAATTCTTCAGAGGTAATATGTCAGGATGTTTTAGACATCGCTTTATACTCTGATAAAGAAAAAATGAACAGGATAATTGTGTAATTTATGAAATCTATTAAATATGAATTCTATCTACTAATTATTCCATTAGTATTAGTTGAATTTGTTAGAGGTGCTTATGTAATAAGTTATCTTCCAAGTTTAACCATTAATCCAATTGGAATATCATTAGCGATTGTCGGAGTAGCAATTTCAATTCACTTTATAGGTGATACATTTGCAAATTTTGTCATGGGATATATTATAGAAAACTTAGGTAGTAATCGGGTACTCCATTTAAGCTTTTTTGTATTAACAGCAAGTTTAAGCATGTTTACTTTATGGCCTAATAGCTTTACATTGATTATCAGTGCTCTATTTTCAGGTATTGCGTCATGTCCGATATGGATTTACTTGCTAACGAAAGCAGCAGGAGAAAAAAGAGGGCAACGAATTAGTGTCGTTTATCTTGGTTGGTTGCTTGGTCTAGGCTCGGGCTACGTTACGTTGAACTATTTAATGCAGTTTAATATAGATAATTTATTATGGTTACTTCCAGGGTTAACAATAGTAGCGTGGCTCATGTATACTATCGTGAATACTGGAAATATTTGTGTGGAAAAGATAGACGTTAAAAAACAGTGGAATATTACAAAAGAGCTAGTAAGTAAAAGTAAAGTCGTTGTACCAGGTATCCTTTTCCAAGGGATTGGAATGGGGATGCTAATACCGATTCTCCCTGTTTTTGCAAAGAATGATTTACATCTTACAACAAATCAGTACACATTATTAATATTAATAGGTGGAGCGAGCCTAGTAGTAGCGCTGTTTCCACTTGGTAAATTGGTTGATAATATTCAGAATAAGATCATTCTGTGTATCATTGGATTTGTCATTTTTGCTACTGCATTATTTGCGCTTGGAACAAAGCCAGGTTTAGCAGTGATTATTACAGTTGTAGTTGTTTTAGGGGTGTTTTACGCGCTATTTTTACCAGCTTGGAATTCCTTTGTTGCAGCATATATCCCAGAATCATTAAAAGCGGTGGGATGGGGTATTTTCTCAAGCATCCAAGGTCTGGGTGTAATGATTGGTCCTGCAATTGGAAGTGTCCTAGCTGACTCTTATCAAACATTAACAACGATTCAAGGTAGTGCTACTATTTTTGGAATAGCTGCTTTATTCTACTTCTTTTATTTGTTAAAAAACCAAAAGAAAGAGATTAAGGCAAACGGATAATAAAACTAGCTTGTTGAAAAATACAAGCTAGTTTTATTTTTCTCAAAGATAATAACGTTATGCATGATAAATGATATATTCTTTACGTTGGATTTTAAATTAAGATGAATAAGTTAGTATTGATTACTCATACTAAAATCGGTTTCACAAAGGAATCCAATAATGATGAGAGGTGAGCTGCACTTGAGTGGTCCAGGAGATTTCAATCCAAAAGCTCAAAAGCTAAGCCGAAACTGGTCTAAGCCGAAGCTGCAAAAATCTCTAGTAAATGGTAAAACAGAGGTTCCTCTGAATACCCAAATACTGAGAATAAATGCGAAAGCAAGACACTGGTAACATCATTTAGGATTTTGTGAATCACTAATTCACTTTATCCGATATGAATTCAGGAGGGATTGTCATGAACTACCCGCCGAAGCACCTTCAAGAAAAGCATACATCTCACTAATTCAAAAAATTGAATCTTGAGACTTTGTAAATTGAGGGTGAGGTAATCATGGAGGATGAGTGAGAATGGCCCGGAATTTATTTTCCGGGTCTTTTAAATTTTTCATTGAGGGAAATATCTCTACATATGGATAATATTTTTTGCACTTATTATTTCGTAGGAAATAATTTTAGAAGCGAAATAAACTTTACACGAAAAGTGAAACTTAATCGTCTATATAACGTACTAATATTGGTTGGAAGCTCATTAACGTTTAAATGAGTTGTGTTTTATTGTTTTTTATATTCTTCTTTGGTATCACTAGATTAGTAAAAAAAGAGAGTATTTAAGCATATCAAGAATATCATTTGGAGGTCTCAATGCTAACAGAACAGCAATCAAGGAAAATCTTTGCTAACCGAATAGTGTTAGCCATAATGGCGTCAAACGTTTTGCTACAGCTCGGTATTTGGATTAGAAACTTTGCAATCCTACTGTATGTTACGGAAATAACAAACAATGACCCTATTTATATATCCTTAATATCCGTAGCGGAATTTGCGCCAATTTTTATCTTTTCGTTTATTGGAGGGACGTTTGCAGATAGATGGAAACCAAAGCTCACAATGGTTTGGTGTGACTTCCTATCCGCTGTATCAATTTTTGTTGTACTCATAACTTTATTTTATGGATCTTGGTATATGATTTTCCTTGCGACATTGGTTTCTGCAATTTTATCTCAATTCTCTATGCCGTCAGCAATGAGGTTGTTTAAACAGCATGTTCCAGGAAGTGAACTTCAATCAGTTATGGCGATGTTCCAATCGTTAATGGCCATCTTTATGGTAATTGGTCCGGTAATTGGAACACTAATATATCAAAAATACGGTATTTATATTTCCATCGGTATTATGGGCGTAATGTTTTTATGTTCAGCACTTGTCTTATTATTTTTACCGAAGGATATTGAAAATGAGAAAAATGTTCAAGCTAATTTTAAACAAGAGCTTATTGACGGGTTCAAGTATGTATTATCTAGTAGAATTTTAAAAGCAATGGGAATAATCTTTGCAGTTTGTGGTTTGGCAGTAGGGATTGTTCAACCATTGGCTATTTTTATAGCGATTGAAAACTTAGGGATGACAAAAGAGTTTTTACAATGGTTGCTAATGGCAAGTGGTATCGGAATGTTGCTTGGTGGTGCAATTATTTTTTCTTTATCAAAGAAAATTTCGCCACAAGTACTATTAATGATCGGGATTTCAGTCAGTATGATAGGTACTATCATTATTGGTTACTCAACTAATGTTGTGTTAACGATTATTTTACAGTTTATCAATGGTTTGTTCCTACCTTGTATTCAAATTGGGATTAATACTTTAATTTTAAAAAATACAGAAACTGCATTTATTGGTCGGGTAAATGGAGTACTGTCACCAATGTTTATGGGAACTATGGTTATTGGTATGTCCATTTCAGGAATGCTTAAAATTCCACTAACACTTTCTGGAATATATCTTTTATCTGGAGTATTATTCCTAATTGGTGTATTATTTATTATTCCGATATTAAAGTTAAAAGAAGAACCAAAACTTGAGTGAACGATTGATGAATTTTAGTATGTTATAATTATTTGTCAACAACAGGAGCCTGGGCTTTAATTACTGGGCTCTTTTTTTACATATCCCACATAACAATTTTTCTTACGCATGATAATGAATGGAATAGTAAAATATAAACTTAAGTTATGTTAGGAGTGTATGAAGTGAAGAATATCTTGAAAAATCCTGTATTTTCCGTATCGGCAATAGTCATCGCAATTTTAGTTGCAATAGGAGCAATTGTTCCTAAAAAATTCGGTGAAGTCGCAACATATGTATTTAATTTAACCACGACTTATTTCTCTTGGTTTTACTTACTTACCGTATTTATTATCATTTTATTTTTACTATTTTTAGCTATTAGTAAATTTGGTTCAATCCGTTTGGGAGGCAACGAAGCAAGACCTGAGTTTTCTTTTATTACATGGATTTCTATGTTGTTCTCAGCAGGTCTAGGAGTAGGGCTTGTCTTTTGGGGTGTTGCAGAACCAATGAGTCATTTCTTTACTGCACCTACAGAAAATGTTGAGCCATTAACAGCAGAGGGTGCACGTCTTGCGATGGGGTATTCATTTTTCCATTGGGGCATTAGTCAATGGTCCGTTTACACGTTAATGGGTCTCGTAATGTGTTATATGCAATTTAATAAAAAGAAGGATTTATTAATCTCTACATCATTAGAACCGATTACAGGATCGAAAAAAGGCATAAAAAATACGATTGATATTTTTGCTGTTATAGCAACTGTAATGGGTGTAGCGACTTCTATTGGACTAGGTGTTCTCCAAACGAATGGCGGTTTAAATGCAGTTTTCGGCTTACCAGTCCATTTTGGAGTACAAATAGCAATTATTGCGGTTATGTTTGTTGGTTACATGCTTTCATCAACAACTGGTTTACAGAAAGGGATAAAAATTCTCAGTAACGTAAATATGGGTTTAGCCATTCTTTTATTAGCCTTTGTATTTATCATGGGGCCAACTGTGTTTATTCTCGAATCCTTTACATTAGCAATTGGCGATTATATTACTCATTTTGTGGAATACAGCTTGAGACTGGAACCGTATAGACATGGATCATGGGTAAAGGATTGGACAGTCTTTTATTGGGCATGGGCAATCGCCTGGTCACCTTTCGTTGGGGCTTTTATTGCACGAGTATCGAGGGGAAGAACAATACGAGAATTTATTATCGGGGTTCTGATAGTCCCACCTGTTATTTCGTGTTTTTGGATTGCGACATTCGGTGGAACAGCTATTTGGTTAGATTTATATAAAGAAACAGATATTGCAACATTAGTGAATAAAGACATTACTGTGGCACTTTTTGAAACCTTAAATAATTTACCGCTAGCAACAATTGCATCTATCATAGGAATTGTATTAATTTTCACATTCCTAGTTACTTCAGCGGATTCAGCAACATTTATCATGGCAAGTATGACGTCAAAAGGCTCCATGTCCCCTACAGTTGTTACAAAGCTAACTTGGGGGGTATTGATGGCAGCAATTTCAGCAGTGTTACTATATGCTGGTGGTTTAGATGCATTACAAACAGCATCATTAATAGCAGCCCTACCATTTGCGATCATTTTATTATTGCTTGGAATTACAATGTGGAAGATGCTAAAACATGAAATAATCCCAATAAAGAAAAGTGATATTAAGCGACTTAAGAGAATGCGGGAAGTTATTGAAAAGGAAAATAACAATAAACAATAATGAAAGAAGGAGCAGTTTATGAACTATGCTCCTTCTTTGTTTTTGTACCATTTATTTTAACTATAAACTAGCCGTTTTGAATCCGATTTACTAAACAATTTCGAGATACTAAAATTTGATTAAACAACAAGATTATAAGTTACATTAAAAGATTATAATTTGACACGATTGTTTTTCGAATATTCGCTATGTGTGTTTGAATGGCTATTTTAGCAGCAGAAGGGTCACGGTTTTGAATTGCACTTAAAATTGCTTTATGCTCATGGCAAGAACTTTCATTTCTACCCGGTATTAAAATTGTACGTAAATGATACTTTTGTAGCTGGGATTTAATCATATTTACCATTTCAACAGCTTGTTTATTTGAGCTTAAGGAGTAAATGATATTGTGGAATTGTTTGTTTAATGTGGGGTATTCAACAAATTTCACTTCATTTAAGGTGGATTCCATTTTATTATAAATTTCTTCTAATTTTAAAATGTCGTGATCGGTTATATTTTTGATAGCACTATCTATAATTAGAGCCTCAAGCACCTCCCGTATTTCGAAATAATTTATCACTTCTTCAAGTGTATAGGCTTTTACCGTGGCTCCTTTATTATCCTCAGTCACGACGAGATGCTCTTTTTCTAACTTTAACAGAACCTTTTTAATTGTATTTCGACTCACACCAATTTCTTTAGAAAGGTCGATTTCGTTTAGCTTTTGAGAGGGAAGAAAAGTGCCATTTAATATTTTTTCTTTTAAATATTCATAGGTGATATCCATTGGTCTTTTCATAATTCTTCGTCCTTTATTTAGTATGTTAAAAAAGCTTACTTCAAATTATATCATGTAATATTCTAGCCTTTGTTTACAACTAGCTTAATTAACTTAAAAATTGCTGAATATGAGCGAATCCTGAAAATTACTTTTATTAGAATGAAATAATTTGTAGTCTTAAAAATAAAAGGTTCGTGTTAATGTTAAATTCTGAAAATTTAGATAGATTATTGCGGATTTGAAGGATTTTTTCATTACTTAATAGAAGTGTTTATAGATGGAATAAAATAAGTCTTTAGTTGACATCTTCCAATAAATAAATAGGAATATTATAATAGGTAGAATAGGACTAATGATATAGCTTAGGAGCGATAACTATGAAAACATATATTATTCAACATGTTCCATTCGAAACGCCAGGAATTTTAGAAAACTTATCTAACTATGAAATCATTAAGATGTTTGAAAAATATACATTTCCTAATGTTGAAGAGGTTGATTTATTAATCGTTTTAGGTGGCCCAATGGGAGCTTATGATCCGTATAATTGGCTAAAAGAAGAAAAAGCATTTATTAAAAATGTGATCAATCAAAATAAGCCCGTACTAGGGATTTGCTTGGGAGCGCAGTTAATTGCAGAAGTCATTGGTGGAGAAGTTATGGAAAATCGAGCTGGCAAAGAGGTTGGTTGGTGGCCTATTCATAAAACATCTAATGAAACGCCATTTAATTTCTTGCCAGATACATTAGAGGTATTGCATTGGCATGGCGATACATTTACATTACCAAAGGAAGCAATTACTTTCTACTCAACAGAAATATGCAAAAATCAGGCATTTCTTTATAAGGAGAATGTGATTGGTCTTCAATTTCATTTTGAATCAACAGTTGAAACATTAAAGGCTCTAGTTGAAGCAGATGAAGATTATTTAGATGGCGGAGAATTTGTCCAAACAAAAGAAGAAATATTGGAAAAGAATCCACCGAAAGAAAATGCAATTATTTTGCTAAAGCTTGTTGATTACTTATTAGAACATTCCAAGTAAGCATGAATGTATGTCTATATGAATAATTTAAAGCAAAGAACAGGGGGAGTAAGAATGGACGAAAGATATCCGATTGGAAAAATGGAAATTCCAGAAACAATTACATCCGAAGATATTCAAGGGTGGCTTAAAGAGATTGAAACGTTACCTACTAGATTACGACAAGCTGTTAGCTCTTTAAGTGATGAGGCACTTCAAAGTACTTATCGAGAAGGAAGCTGGACTGTGAAACAACTTGTACATCATATAGCAGATGCTCAATTGAATTTATATCAGCGGATAAAATTGGCTTTAACCGTTGATGCTCCTTCAATTTCTGCATTCGACCAGCAAAAGTGGGCTATACTACCAGATACTGAAATGCCTTTAGAGAGTTCCTTAAAAATGATGGAAGGAATTAATGAACGTATCGTGCATTTAGGAGGAGATTTATCAGAGGTGGAATTAAATAGAGGATTCATCCATTCAGTAGATGGTAAAGTCACAGTAGCTGAAACTTTGTTAAAATGTGCATGGCACGCAAATCATCATTTAGCACATATAAAAATTGCGATAGAAAAATATAACTCTAATTAGTGAATGGTGAAGTTTCATTTTACCAATCATGGTGGAAAGAATAGAACTATTCGATAAATCTGTGGTACAATGATGCCAACTACGAAATGAAGGGAAGATGGGTGGACAATGGACAAATAATCTTATTTTAGTTCTGAGATAAATAAAATGTTTATTTCAACAAAATAGGATTAGTCTGCCCATTTTCATTATAAATTCAAGTTATCTGTAATTAAAGATAGCTTTTTTAGAGATGTAAAAAGACTAATCCTTCCGAAAAAAACGGGAGGATTTTTTTCTCCCTTAAGAAGGGTAGAGATATTATGAAAGAGATTTGTAAATTACAGGATATTCAATTTGAAATAAAGGATAATAGACTATTTGAAAATGTAAGTTGTTCAATTCATCAGGGAGACGTTATTGGTATTATCGGCAAAAATGGTGCTGGTAAATCAACCTTGCTTCAAATGATAAAGGGTGAAATACAGCCAACGAAAGGCCACATTCAATGGCTACAGGATAATATAACCACTTCCTTTGTTGAACAGGAGAAGGAGCATTTTACTCCGAATGAACTGAATACAGAGGAGGCGGCACTTTTATCCAAATGGCATGTTCCAGCAAATGAGTATGTCCATCTCAGTGGTGGTGAAAAGCTAAAGGCAAGACTAGCGAAAGGTTTTACTACTAATGCGAATTTGTTATTACTTGACGAACCAACGAATCATTTAGATGAAGAAGGTGCTCAGTTACTAATTGAGGAAATAAAGCAATATAAAGGTACCGTTATTTTAGTATCCCATGATCGTTATTTTTTAGATAAAGTAGTCACTAAAATATGGTCTATTGAGAACAAGAAATTAATTGAACATACTGGACACTACACGAGTTATATGAAAGAAAGAGAGCAAAAACGATTATCTCAAAAAAGGGCCTTCGAAAAACAGCAGAAAATGATTGCAGAAATTGAGTCTCAAATAAATGAATTATCAAGCTGGTCAGAAAAGGCACATCGAGAATCGACGAAAAAAGAGGGATTTAAAGAATTTTATCGCGTAAAAGCAAAAAGAATGGATACTCAAATAAAATCAAAAAGAAAACGACTCGAAAAAGAGCTAGAAAAAGAAAAAATAGAACGTGTTGATGATGAATATGAAGTTCACTTCACATTAAAAGCCAATGAAAAGCGCGGGAAACGTTTTTTTGAAGTAAAGAGTCTGAAAAAGACTTTTGGAAAGAGAACTTTATTTGAAGATGTTAATTTTACGATTTTACACGGAGAGAAGATTGCTTTAGTCGGTTCCAATGGTAGTGGAAAAACGACACTTTTAAAAATTCTGATTGGTGAAGAACATGCTGAAGGTACACTATGGATATCGCCATCTGCTTCAATCGGCTATTTAACACAAGAAGTATTTGATTTACCTTTAGAGAACACACCTGAGGAATTATTTCATCGTGAATCCTTTGAAGAACAAGGAAAAGTTCGAAA
This sequence comes from Ureibacillus massiliensis 4400831 = CIP 108448 = CCUG 49529, assembly GCF_000772965.1. Lineage (GTDB taxonomy): Bacteria > Bacillota > Bacilli > Bacillales_A > Planococcaceae > Ureibacillus > Ureibacillus massiliensis. The sequence continues at coordinate 53,725 of NZ_JPVQ01000004.1, forward strand.
TCTCCTGAAGCATCTTGGGTTTTCAAAATCTGCTTGGACCCAGCCCATCCAAAACATGAGTATGGGTGAACGAGTTAAATGTAAGCTCATGTTATATATATTGGAAGAAAAAGACGTTCTTATTTTGGATGAACCAACAAACCATCTGGATTTACCGTCAAGAGAGCAGCTTGAGAGAACGCTAGAAACATACAATGGTACACTAATCGTCGTTTCCCACGATCGATATTTTATAGAAAAAACGACAAATCATAAACTAGAAATAAAAAATAAAAGTGTAGTCAAAGTCATCGAAAATCCGCCCGAACCAATCGACAATAAAAAGGAACAACTTCTGAAATACGAGACAGAAAGACAGGAAGTACTGGGGAAATTGAGTTTTATGACACCAAAGGATGCACAATACTTAGAATTGGATCAACGATTTAAAGAGCTTACGAAGAAAATTAATGAACTGAAATAGGGAATTGCATTACTAACATATTAGCGGAATGTCTTATTTTACAAAGGTTAATGTAAGATTAATATCAAGTTAACAATAAAAGAATAGTATAGGAAATAATCCCTTTATAATTAGGAGAAAATTATGAAGTCAGCCCTATATACCAAAACAAGCTCAATTAATCTTTTTTCCTATATTAAGCATATATTTAGTCGTAGACATGAAGAGCTGATATATTTTAAGAGATATAAAGAATTGATGAAAATTATTAAGGAAGAATCCTTAGAAACTTATTTTCAACCTATCGTGAATATTAAAAACGGTGAGACCTTTGGATTTGAAGCATTAAATCGTCCCATACGGACACAACTTTTTTCAAATACCGATTTATTTTATGAGTTTGTTGGTCAAACAAATATTGTGTTTCCCTTCGAACGTTTTTGTAGAAATCTTTCTATTAAAAGATATACAGAAAGGCTGAAGAAACAAAATTTTCAAGATGATTTTGTCTTGTTTATTAATATACATCCCTATGTATTACTTGATAAAAACTACCATGCTGGAGAGACCTTTAAATTTATAAAAGAAATGGGTATTCAGCCAGAGCATGTAGTGTTTGAATTAACAGAAAGAAGTGCAGTAACCGACTTTAAAGAATTCGAGAGAGTGTTATCGAATTATCGAGAACAAGGATATCGAATCGCCATCGATGATGTTGGGTCGGGTTACAATAGCTTAAAAACGCTCATTTATTTAAAGCCAGAGTTTATCAAACTAGATCGCTCCCTTATTCAAAATATTGATCAAAACGTAGCTGGGCAACAGTTAGTGTCATTAATTAATAATTTTGCTGAACAATCAAAAACAAAAATTATTGCAGAAGGCATTGAACGAGTTGAAGAATTGCATTATCTTCAATCGGTTGGTATTCAATATGCTCAAGGTTATGCATTGGGTAAACCTCAGCAAGAAATTTCATTTGGAAAAATCCCCAATTTTTAAAATATCCCATTGAAAAATAAGGTGATCAAATGGTGACGGAAATAGGAGAAGTAGAAACAAATATAGGGAAAATCGTAAAAAAGGTCCCTTATATTGATCCATCAGTGAAAAATAAAGAAGTGGATAAAATGTTTACGGCTAATCCTAATATGCGAGGCATAGTTGTCGTACATCATGAAAAGCCGATTGCACATATAACAAGAACCCATTTTTATCAAAAAATCGGGACTTTGTATGGATATAATCTTTTTATGGGACGGGAAAGTAAACTTTTAGCAAAAACGAATCCTCTGATTGTTGACTATTTTCAATCGATTACGGAAGTCAGCCGTTTAGCAATGGAACGAGAAGAAGAAGATTTATATGATGATGTCATCGTTACGAAAGACGGGAGATTTTCAGGTGTCGTAAGTATTCGTGCATTACTGATGAAATCTGTAGAAATACAGGTCGAATTAGCGAGTTTCCTTAATCCGTTAAGTAGTTTGCCAGGTAATCACTTAATCAATGAAAAACTTGTCGAAACAATATCCCTTGAACAATATAGTATTTTATATTTTGATATTGACTTCTTTAAAACCTATAACGACTTATATGGCTTTAATAGAGGAGATAAAGTACTTTTACATCTAACCGAAATATTGAAAAGAAATGTTCTTCATTTTGGCTATTTCTTAGGACATATCGGGGGTGATGACTTTATGGCTATCATCCCCCATTACGACGTTGAACCAATTTGCCAAAAAATTATTGAAGAATTTGATGGAACTATTCCGGAATTTTATGATTCAGACCATTTATCTGATCCAACTCTAAAAATAAAGGGAAGATCAGGGCAGATGGAGAATATTTCAATAATGTCATTATCAATAGCCGTAATAACAAATCAAGAACAACATTACGAAGTTGCTGAAGAATTATCCGATAGGGTTGCAGCGGTCAAACGTGATTGTAAAAAATACAAAGGAAGCTGCTATATAATTGATAAATGTGACTGTTCCAAATAAAATATGGATATGGGATATATTTATATTTCATTAGACTTAATTTAAAGGAAGTGACGGTATGGCATTTCAAAATATTGTGCCACTTACTACAAAAACTCATGCAAAGCCTATGAATAATATGGCGATACTTTGCATGGGGTGAATCCTATTCATCGCCTAAGTGAAAGTCTATTGTTCATAACGCTTTGCCCTTAACTTTAAAATATAAAGTAAGGAGAGTTTACAATGCGTTATGTAAATGCAAACGATATCTTACCTAAACATCTACTTGCAGAATTGCAGCAGTATGTTCAAGGTGATTTAATTTATATTCCAAAACAAGACGAAAATAAAGTCAAATGGGGCGTTCTTTCTGGTGAGCGTCAACGATTAGAAAATAGAAATGCTGAAATAAGACAATTATTTAAAGAAGGCGTTTCTCTAGAAAGGCTTTCAAAAGAATTTGCTTTATCTGTTGAAACGATTAAAAAAATTGTTTATAAAAAATGTGAATCTAAACATTATTAGGGTATTAATAAAGAGTGCGATTCAAAGTTGACTCGTACTCTTTTTTATGGCGAGTTTATTTTAAATCATTTTCCATAATTGATGTTAGAAAGCTTTTTCTGTAACCTAGAGCAGAAGGAGTGTTCAACATGACAAAATTTATGAATGTCGAGCAATATCAATTTATTAAAAAACAAGCAAAAAAAATATTAAATGCAAATACGACATCTAAAGATAAAAATGTAATCAATGCGATTTATGCTCTAGTGCAAGAGGAGATTAATGAGAAATTAACCTTCCATGACATCGAACAACAGCTTTTATTACAACCTATTTTCAACATACAAACAAAAGAACAGTTTGAATTATTTGCGAGTGAAATAAAACAATACGTGATTCCTTTCAAGGCACCGACAGATAGTGAAATTAAAAAGCTATTTCCAAAAGATAAGAAATTAAAGCTACCAAAGACTGAAGCCATTGACTGGAGCGAAATATCCTATTTAAGTTGGATTGATTCGGGCTCCAATCGTAAGTATGTAGTTTATTATGATGATGGGGTTTTAAAAGGTGTACGTGGCGTATTCAGTCATACTGAAAAAATGGGAATATGCTCTGTTTGTAATCAACATTCAAAAGTTGGTATGCTTATGGTCTCAAAAAATGGAACAGCTCTTGGGACTTATACGAAAAAAGGTAATTATATTTGCGAAAATAGTGAATCCTGCAATGAAGCTTTAACGGATTTAAATCGGTTCAAAGAATTTGTTAACAATTTAAGGTAATTAAAAAGGAGAGATCTTCAAATGATGATGTTATTGTTTTATTGATTCTATTGCTGATTATAATTGAAATACTAATACAATAGTTACAGAAAGGAATAACAATGACTATTACAGCAAATAACTCAATGGAGAATTGGAAAAAGAACATCATTCTTTTTTTGAGTAGTCAAACAATCTCATTATTTGGATCTTCGTTAGTACAGTATGCCATTATGTGGTATGTTACTCTTTCGACTCAGTCCGGTATAATGATGACCATTTTTATATTATGTGGGTTTATCCCAACATTTCTTTTATCACCATTTGCAGGAGTCTGGGCGGATAGATACAATCGTAAAGTATTAATGATTGTATCGGATTCTCTAATTGCCCTATCAACTTTAATATTAGCAATCATATTTTTGATGGGGTACGATTCTATGTGGCTACTATTTGTAGTAGCTGCAATTCGAGCGCTCGGAACGGGTGTCCAAACCCCTGCTGTAGGAGCTGTATTGCCACAAATTGTACCAGAAGAGCATCTCGTTAAAATAAATGGTATTAATGGTTCGATACAAGCAATTATTATGTTTGTATCACCTATGGTTAGTGCGGCATTGCTTTCTACAACCGCAATTGAGGTGATTTTCTTTGTTGATGTAATCACTGCAGCAATAGCTGTAGGTATCTTGCTATTGTTCATACGTATCCCAACGCATGCAAAAGCAGCACAAAGTGAAAAAGTGAGTTACTTTAAGGATTTTCAATTGGGTTTAAAATATATTAGTAATAATAGTTTCTTGAAAGTTCTATTTATAATGTTTGCGGTTTTCTTTGTATTAATGGCACCGGCAGCATTTTTAACCCCACTCCAGGTCGCCCGTAGTTTTGGTGATGATGTTTGGAGATTAACGGCCATTGAAATTGCCTTTTCTATAGGAATGATGGCTGGTGGTGGAGTAATAGCTACATGGGGTGGATTTAAAAATCGAATTCATACAATGGCGTTCTCAGGACTTATCATGGGGATTTGTACAGTAGCCCTTGGAATTGTTCCGTCATTTTGGATCTATTTACTCTTCATGGGGATTTTCGGAATTGCGATGCCGATTTTTAATACACCAACAACTGTGTTAATTCAAGAAAAAGTGGATGGAGATTACTTAGGCCGAGTATTTGGTGTATTTGGTATGATTTCAACATCCATGATGCCAATAGGAATGTTAATTTTTGGGCCGATTGCTGATGTGATTGCAATAGAGTGGTTATTAATTGGGACAGGGCTCGTTATGATGTTTATGTTAATTTTCCTAATTAAAAGTAAAACACTCATTGAAGCAGGGAATCCAAAGACAAGTGAAGTGCTAGAGTAAAGTAAAAGGGCAGGAGATCAAAGTACATATGTGACTTTGTATCCCCTGCCTCTTTTGTAGACTCCTCTTATTTTAAGAATTAACTAATATTCATTAGATTTCACTACTTTGTTTAAAACTTATTTCAATCTAAATAAAAAAATCATACGCATTTTTAGCAAGTAATATTATAGTAACAATGATGAAAAGACCTCGTACATATCCACTACCACGTTTTATTGCATATTTTGACCCACAAATTGCACCAATAATTTGTGCAACCCCCATAATTAATCCATATGCATAATTGATTTGCCCTAAAAACATAAACATGATAAGTGCACCGATGTTACTGCCAAAGTTAAGGAATTTCGCGTTACCAGCTGCTCTTAAAAAATCAAAGCCAATCATTAAAAAAGCAAAAATTAAAAACGATCCTGTTCCAGGTCCTAAAAATCCGTCGTAAAATCCTATAGCAAATACTAATAGGAAAAAGCCAAAGTATTTTATGGGCGATAGCTTTTCATAAGTGGAAATACTTCCCCAATCCTTTTTAAAAATGGTATATACTAATACACCTGCAAGCATTATAAGCATTAAAGGCTTTAATAGAGTAGGATCCATTAAATGGACAATCCAAGCCCCGATTGCTGCAGCTATAAAGACGATGGGAAATAATTTAATGATTGTTTTTAATTCGAGTTTACCAGAACGATAAAAGGTTACTGTACTCGTAAAAGAACCCATTGTTCCTGCTAGTTTGTTTGTTGCAACCGCAGCAGATGGACTTAAGCCAGTAAACATAAGTGCTGGGAGGGAAATAAGTCCGCCTCCGCCAACAACGGAATCGATAAAGGCAGCTAAAAAACCTAAAACAAATAGTAGAATTATAGTAGATAATTCTAAATCCAAAAACATATGTATGTACCTTCTTTCTAATGACGACAAACAAATGTTATATGAATTTAACATTGAAGTAAATAGAAAAATAAGAAAAATCCGACTAAGGGAAAATTCCAAGTTGAATAATAATTTTTAAGTTTATACAAAGAAAAAAGCAAATGCTCAAGCCTAACAAGGGCATCCATTTGCTTCCTAATTATAAATTTGTGGCTACATATTCAATAATATCTGATGGAGTGATACCATAGGTTGATTTTTGTAAAGACAAATTCTCCGCTGCTTTCGCATGATAATAACTAGCGGCAAGTACGGCTTGAAGAGGCTCTGCACCTTGAGCTACAAAAGAAGTAATCATTCCAGTAAGCACATCACCGCTACCACCTTTTCCTAAGCCATCATTACCGTGAGGATTAATCCAAATATTACCTTCAGGTGTTGCGATAATTGGTCTATGGCCTTTTAAGATTAAATAAACGCCATATTTAATCGCAAATTCCTTTGCAATTTCAATGCGATTGGATTCAATTTCGAACACCGATAACCCCGTTAAAGTGCTCATCTCACCTGGATGGGGAGTGAGTATTATATTGCCTGGATAGTCCTTTGCCCGTTGTAATTGTCTTTTGAAAAAATAAAGTCCATCCGCGTCAACGATAAGAGTTTGATTAGTTATTTTTGATAATAAACTATTCCATAATGCTTCACCGTCGACCTCTCTACTAAGCCCTGGACCAAATGCGATTGATTTATATGGTGAAAAATCGATAGATTCAAAGGCGTTACTCGCGAGAAATCCATCTTTTGATTGTAAAGGAACTAAAAGTGATTCTGGGCATTGAGCTGCAATAAAAGGATAAATGTCATTAGGAATCGCTAAAGATACTAAGCCTACCCCTGTTTGGAACGCCGCTTTACTACTATAAATTGGAGCTCCGACATAGTATTTCGATCCACCAATAACTAAACAATGGCCAAAGGTTCCTTTATGACCATGTTGTATTCGTTTCGGTAAAGATTGTTTTGCTTTTTGATCGTCTAAAAGATAAGGTAATTTAAGCTGTAGCTTCTCAACGGCACTTGGAGGAACAGAAATATCGACTACCTTCCACTCTCCGATAAATTGTGGTCCCTGTCCTACAAAAAAACCTACTTTGGGCATAGCGAAGGTAATTGTATAAGTTGCTTTTACAGCGATATTTGCAACTTCTCCAGTGTTTGCGTTAAGTCCTGAAGGTATATCCACGGCGTAAACAGGTTTACCCGAATCATTGATTGCTTGTATAACGTCTTTTATAGGCTTTCGGACTTCACCCCTTGAGCCAGTGCCAAGTAATGCGTCCACGATAATATCGTACTGTGTAATTAAATTTTGTAATTCCATTTGTTTTTCATAATAATGAATAGGTAATTTTCGCATCTTATAAACATCATAGTGAACTTTTGCATCCCCCTTTAACTTGGAATCTGGAACAGAAAGAAAGAGCTTAACAGAATAGCCGAAGTCAATAAGTCTTCTTGCAATGACGAAACCATCGCCACCATTATTACCGCTACCTGCAAATACGATGATTTTTGTTGAACGATCTGGATACCGATTGATTATTTCTTGGACTACGGAAAAGCCGGCATTTTCCATCAGCACGATCCCTGGTAAACCTAATGTTTCGATAGTATATTGATCAAGAAGTTGCATATTATTTTGATTAGCTACATACATAGAAAGGTCCCTCTTTCAGTAAAAGTAAATTAAAGGAATATAGTCTATACAAGAAAATTTTAACATTAAATAGAGAATGGAAAAGTAAAAAGAAAAGGAAGGTGCAAAAATTCTATTGAGCTATAACCATTTTTTAGAGAGAGAAAGTTCGTTTTTTATAATTTGAGTGTAAAAAATGTAAATTGTTACGAAAAAAAACAAGATTACATTTACAAGCACATCATCCTAGTAAATAATTAATGGTATATATTTGATTTTTTAGTACAACTTGTGGCAAAGTCACAGTGAGTACATAGAAATAAGAACGGACAATAAGGAGCCTAATAGATGGAAAATTGGATTATAAATATTATGGAAGATTTCGGATATATCGGGGTCTTTTTGTTAATTATGTTAGAAAACATATTTCCACCTATCCCATCTGAAGTCATTTTAACATTTGGTGGCTATATGACCACTCAATCAAATCTGACGTTTATAGGAGTTGTCATTGCTTCTACTCTCGGTTCAGTTGCTGGCGCAATCGCGCTATATGATGTTGGAAAGGTTGTTGGTATTAAGCGGATTGGAAGATTTGTAGATAAGTGGGGACGCGTATTACGTTTAACCAATGAGGATATTTATAAGGCAAATGATTGGTTTAAAAAGTATGGCGTCTGGACAGTCTTCTTCTGTCGTTTCATCCCGCTAATTCGAAGTTTAATTTCCCTTCCTGCCGGTATGTCCAATATGAACTTTTGGGTGTTTTTACTATTAACTACAATCGGAACGTTTATTTGGAATGTTATCTTGATTTACTTAGGAACTCAGGTAGGGGAAAACTGGGATACTATTGTTGAATACATGGATACTTATTCAAATATTGCCTATGCTTTATTAGCAATATTATTTATACTGTTTGTGATTTGGATTATCCGTAGAAAATCAAAAAAAAATAAAAAGTAAGAAGGAGCCTATCAAACTCCTTCTTTTTTATGCAAGCTTTTCTACTTTATCTTTAGGTAAAAGGAAAGCAACTATTAATATTAGCGGTAGGAACGATATAATTTTCATCGTCGTATCGATGCCGATGTTATCTAAAAGAAAACCGATGATTACACCACCAATTGCACCCATACCAAAAGCAAAACCAGTCGTTAAACCAGCCATCGTTCCAATTTTCGTTGGTACTAATTCTTGTGCATAGATGACCGTAACAGAGAAGCTAATCATAATCAGAGTCCCTATAATAATCAAAACAACAGGAACTAGCCATAATGGCATGTAGGGAAGAATAAGACAAAATGGCATAGGCACAACTACTGAAAGTAATATGACATTTTTACGTCCTATACGGTCTGAAAGAGATCCTCCGAAAAAGGTACCAACAACCCCGAAAGCCATAAAGATAAATATTAAGACTTGTCCAAATTGTAAAGTTAGACCATAGTGATCCATTAAATAAAAGACGTAGAAGCTTGTTATATTTGTTGTATAAAAAGAGCGTGCAAAAATAATTATTAATAATAAAATAATTGCAAAACTAACTTGTTTTTTCGTTAACGGTGGTAAAGAGGAAATGAGTATTTTTTTCTTTTTCTGAGATGTTCTTTCTGCCTCTAACTGTCGAATATACCATCGAGAAATTTTTAATAAAATGGCAATTCCGATAGCAGCTAACAATAAGACAATAGCAGCACCATGTTGACCTAAAGAATCTAAAACAAATGCACTAATTAACGGAGCAAGTGCTTGTCCAGAATTTCCTCCGACCTGATAAATGGATTGAGATAATCCTCTTTTATTTCCTGCGGCCATAAATGATACACGAGAACCTTCAGGATGGAATATGGCAGAACCAAATCCTAAAAAGACAACAGCAATAATAATCATCCAATATTGCCCAGATAAAACAAGCATAAGAATTCCCACAAAGGCACTCATCATGCCAATAGGAAGTGCATAGGGCATCGGTTTTTTATCACTTACAAAACCAATAACAGGCTGCAGTGCAGATGAAACCATGTTTAAAACAAAGGTAATAACCCCGAGCTGGGTAAATGATAATCCTAAATCCCTTTCAAAAATAGGGAACATTGCTGGTACAACAGATTGCATCGTATCGTTTATCAAATGGGCTACACCAATCGCTATCATAATAGGATAAATTGGATTGTTTTGAGTAGCTTGTTTCTCGCTCATTAATCTCACACCTTCTCGTCACTTGGATGATAGCTACTATTATAAACTTTTTCCTGTAAATTGGAAAAGTTTTGATTTTTGATACAAAAAAAAGATGCTGTTGAGAACAGCATCCTATTTAAGAATAGTAAGATTAATATGCTAAGCCGTATAGAGCTTTAATGTGTGATAAATAACGAACATGACTTGCTTCTTTCATTAATGAAGCAGGAAGTCCCTTTAATGGAATGTTGTTTTTACCAACTGTTGCAACACCATCTTTACGACCAAGACTTGCTAGAGTACCAGAGTTGATCGGTGCAAATTCTTTCAGTTTTTGACCTCTAATAGATGCGAAAATATTGTATCCACAGAATTCACCCATTTGCCATGCCATTTGAGCAGTTGGTGGATATAATGGACGACCGCCACCTTCTGGAAGGATAACAGAAGCATCACCAACAACATAAACATCAGGATGAGAAACAGATTGTAAATAGTGGTTTACAATTGCTTTTCCGCGGTCACATTCTAGACCAGATTCTTGTACAAATGGAAGGGCAGCAACGCCTCCAGTCCATACGAATGTGTTTGCAGTAATTGTTGAACCATCTTTTAATGAAATCACGTTACCCTCAACACCTGTAACAGGAAGACCTGTTAAGAATTCAACACCACGAGCAGATAATGATTTAGTAGCGCGCTCGATTAAATCATCTGGTAATACAGGAAGGATTTTTGGACCAGCTTCAACAAGTTTAATTTGAATATCAGCAGTATCAACACCGTGTTTTTCCGCAATTTTTGGAAGGTTATCAACGATTTCACCAACAAGCTCAACACCTGTTAAACCGCCGCCACCAATAACGATTGTTCCGTCTGCTTGATCTTTTGATTTTGCAAATTTTTCGATATGACTTTCGATATGACTATAAATTCTGTTAGCATCGTCAACAGATTTTAATACCATACTGTTTTCTTCTAAGCCTGGAATACCAAAGTATCCTGTTTGACTTCCAAGTGCAACAACAAGTGTATCGTATTCAATAACTGAACCATTTGCAAAGTGTACTTCTTTGTTTGCAACAGAGAAAGACTTTACTTCTTGAACTAAAACGTTAATATCTTTTCCTTTGAATAGCTTTTCAAGAGGGAAAGAAATTGCTTTCTCCGCAATTGTTCCACCTGCAAGACGATGTAATTCAGTAATAAGCTGATGAGTTGGATATTTATTTACAACAGTAATTTTCGCTTCATCTTTACTTAAGTATTTACGTAATGTTTGAGCAGTTAATAGACCGCCATAACCAGCACCTAAGATGACGATTTCTTTTGACATTATTTATCCTCCGTCCTTGAATTAATAATTTATCTAAACGAGCATTATTTATTGATTTTTACGTTCTGCAGAAACTTCTACGAAAGCATTAACAAAACGTAATACTTTTTGTACTTCTGGATCTTTTAATAGTTTTAACATGCCGAATAATCCTATTGATTCATTTGAAACCTCAGCACGATCTTTTGCTTCGATAGCTGTTACTGCTACATTTTTAACAGCGCTAATAACAGGTTCTGTAACTTCTTTAATACTATTTACAGTATCACTTTTTAATACTTCATCGGTTGAAACCAATTGAGCAAAGTCATATGCTTTTGTTAAAAGAGTAACAACTTCAGTCAATTTAGGTAGCTGCTCCACTAATGTTGTAAGCGACTGTTGAACTTCAGGTTTTAATAATTGATCAAGTAAATCTTGTGGGCTTGCAGTTGTGCTTTGAGCTTGATTCACCAATTCTTCTGACATTTCCAATTCTCCTTTACATTTTGCTTTTTTACCTTTTTACAAATCTAGATTAGAAAGTTTGAAAATACATTCACAAATAGTCACACAAACGAAAAAATCCAACTAGACCCTATAAATTAAAAACATTTGTTTACCAATATCATCATAATATAAATATTTATTAAATCAATCTGATAGTAGGAAAATGTAACAATAGAAACTTACTCATTAGCCTATGTAAAAATAAATGAGCGTTTTTATTACAAAAATGTTGAGAATTTCTGAATTTTGTGTGCCATATAATGAAATTATACGACTTATTTCTATTAATTTCTAATAAATATTTATTGAATTTAACTAATAAATGATAATATCTCACTAATTGATAATTTAGACCCTTAAATAGTACAAGCGAAACTAATTAATATCTTGATGTTGGAAACCTCGTTTAAACTGTTCTGAATAATTTGTAGCTTCTATTAATGCTCTTTCTTCGGTTGGGATTCTTACAGAAAGCATAAGAAAATTTAGTAAAGTAAACAAAATTGCAGTAAAGTAAGCATTAAACATTAACGGTAGTACTAAAATTTCAGAACAAACCACTAAATAATTTGGGTGACGCATGAAAAGGTAAGGACCTTTTTTGACAATATTAGCTCCAGGCAAAATAATAATTTTAGTATTCCAAAATATTCCTAAAGACATCAAACACCATATTCGCATCAATTGAACAAAGATAAATAATGTAAATAAATAAGGGAAAATCAAAGAAATTTCTTTATCAAATAAAACAACTTCGATTATTAGACTTAGAAAAAATGATACATGCAGAGCAATCATATAAGGATAATGAGAAGAACCCGCCTCAAACGCACCTTTGGAAAGCATGATTCTTTCATTTTTCCTTGCTACCATTAATTCAATTAGCCTCTGTAAAATGACAATGGTTAAAATAATACTAAATAGAATCAATTTGAATTCCTCCATTGAAGTAAAACTGCTTCACCGCTGAACCCAGGTCCAAGTGCAACCATTAATCCATAATCGTTTTGTGCCCTATTGTTTAACATGAATTGCTCGAGTACATATAAAACTGTTGGAGAGGACATATTTCCATGTTGTTTTAATACATTACGAGATATTTCCGTATGGTGCTCTGTTAAATTTAATGTACTTTCATATGCTTTCAGAACCTTCTTGCCACCAGGATGAGCAATAAAATGGGCTAATTGATTATAGGGGATATCATTTTCCTTTAAAAAATCATGAATAAACGGTCCAAGCCATTTTTCGATAATTGAAGGAATGTCCTTAGAAAAAATGACATGTAATCCATCGTCTTTAAAATCCCAACCCATAACATCTAACGAATTTGGCATCCATTTTGAAGCGGTATTTATAATATAAGGAATAGATTTATTGGTAGGTAAGTTTACTTCATCACCGCATACAAGTGCACAAGCAACGCCATCTGAGAATAATGACGTACCGACTAAATTGCTTTTAGAATAATCGTTCTTTTGAAATGTTAAGCTACACAATTCTACGCAAACCACAAGAGCTTTTTTAGTAGGGTGGGCGAGACAATAGTCGAAAGCTCTACTAATACCAGCAGCTCCTCCCGCGCATCCTAATCCCCAGATAGGAATTCTTTTTATACGATCGGAAAATTTTAAATGATTCATAACGCGAGCATCGATACTTGGCGTTGAAATTCCAGAACTGCTTACAAAGAAAAATGCATCGATTTCTGAAGGGTCTATAGGTGTCTCAAAAAACTTTAAATTATTGAGACATTTTTTAATAACATCAACGGTATAAATTGTTGCCAATTCGATATATAAATCGTTGCGTTCTTCAAATGTATGTTCATTTTTGTACCATTCCATCGGTACACAAAATTGACGTCTCTCTATATCTCCGTTTTTAAATACTTTTAGTAATCGATCAAGATTATTGTATTTATGTTGAAATAGTTCTTTTATTAATTGTTCAACATTTGATTGCTCAATTGTATAGGGAGGCTCGTATGTACTTACGGAAGCAATTTTTGGCATAAAAAACAATCCCCTTTTTATTGCATAGTTTCCCCGTGAACTAAATGAAATATGCAGAAATGGAATTAGACCGCCTGAATGTTATATCAATATATCAATGATTTTCTTTATATCACTATAGTAAAAATATTTTTATTGACAAAAAAGTGTAATGAAACAAGGTTTTCACTGTATTAATAGGGAAAATTTAAAATTACAAAAGAATGCAAATAAAATAAAATATGGATATTGTGTGACGAAGAAATTAAGAATATAATAATATTGTACTTTTGGAAATAAAAGTATATTAAAACAGGGGGTGTTTTTATAATGAAGAGAAGACTAACAATTATTGCGTCGTTATTTGCAGCGATGATGGTAATGGCTGCTTGTAACGGAGATGACAGTGAAGCAACAACGGAGGAACAAACTGAGCAAACAGCTGAATCTTCCATCATTATTTCTGGTGATGTTGTTTCAGAGCAATTAGGTTGTGTACTAAACAGTCGTTTTACAGCGGGGGATAAAATTGTATTTCGTAACAATGTTGTTGACGGTATTTCAGGGGAGCAAGTAACGGATGCAAAAGTACAACTTCATTTATCAACAGGGGAAGTTCTCGATATGGCATATGGGCAACATGGCGATGATATGTTCTGGGTAGTCGCATATCCAGTAACAGCTGATACGCCAACTGGCCAACTTGATTATAAAGTGACAGCTGAATTTAATGGTAAAACAGCTGAGTGGACACCGTTCAATGTAGCACCTTCAAAATTACAAATCGTGTCTGAAACAGTTGCTACTTCTGGACCAGGACCAGAGGAACCAGCCGAGGAAGAGGTTGACTTATCAACTGTAGAAACAAATCAAAATGTACAAATAGTAGGAAAAAACTTTGAGTTAAACGGTCCAAATGGTGAAAAAACATTTTATGTGAAAGCAGGGCAAGAAGTAACACTTTCATTAAAAAATGAGGAAGGATTCCATGGCCTTGCAATTGCAGACCTTGACGTCCAATTGGATCAAGAAGGTGAAGTTAAGTTCACACCTGAAACACCAGGTGAATATGAGATTGCTTGTAGTGTATTCTGTGGTGCTGGACATGGAGATATGACAGCGAAATTAGTAGTAGTAGAATGATAGAACGGGTGAAATTGAATGAAATTCCCATACTATAAAACGTGGCTACTTATGTTTAGTTTGGCAAGCTTGCTAGTTTTAGCTGCCTGCTCAGATGAAAAAAACGAAACAACAACAGAATCAGAAAATATAACTCAAAGTACAGAAACACTAGAATTGTTAAAAAATAATATTAAACTTTCAGCAGAACGCGGTTTTGTTCGTGATGAAATCCAATTTGAAGTTACAGAATTACAACCGAATAAAGAAGCTGAATTAACGTGGAATTCTATCGATGGTAGCTGGATTGTTGAAGATTTATATTCAGTTGTAGGTCCAGAGTTTATAGAAAAAGAGATTGTACTAACGTCCGGAAAATCTGATGCTAATGGAAATTGGTCAGGATCATTTATCATACCAGAAGGTTTTGGTGGCGATTTTACCATTTGGGTAAAGCAAGAGGGTAAAAAGGTTGGTCAGGTAGGCTATACAGTGGATCCATCATTTGTTATGGAACCAACTAGCGGACCAGTTGGAACAGAGATCACCATTAAAATGGAGGGTCTTGGCTGGAGTACGTATATGCGAAACTGGCAGCTAACCTATGATAATAAATATACGGGCTTAATAACGGGTATTTCCACAAATGGTACAGCTGAAGCAAAAATTCGAGCAGCCGGACAGCCAGGAAAACACGCAATTCGCCTACGTACTGGTTATTTAGGTATGCAGTATATTAATTATTTACAATCCCCATATCCTGATAAACCAGCACCGGATTTTATGTTTGAAGTAACTGAAGGAGTAGCAGACACAATCGAAAATCATGTCGAGGAAACGCCCGTGGCTGCAGATGGTGGAGTGGTTATGCCTAAACTTCAAAATAAAGAGGGAGTGGCTGTGGATTTAAGTACTACGGAAGGTGTAGTCGGTTCACCTGTTACATTGACTGCTTCGGGTTTACCAGCAGAAAAGACTGTGGAGTTAATTTTCAACACAATGCGCGGTAGCCGTGTAAGTGGAAATGGTTTTGGAGAGGAAACAACGTCACTTGGCTCAGCCCAAATTGATGTGGAAGGGAATTTAACATATGACTTTGCTGTCCCAGATGATTTAGGGGGAATTCCTCATAGAATCGATTTAGTAGTCGATGGTGAAGTATATGGTCAAACTTACTTACGTATTTTACCTTCAATAGTGAGTATGGAGCCGAAATCTGGGCCAGTCGGTACTTCGATTACGATTACCATTAAAGGTGGTGGTTGGACCGAGTTCGATAATGCCTATTATTTAACATATGACAATGCTTATACAGGTTATCTATGTGCCTTTAATAGTGCGGGAGATCTTACATTTGACGTGATAGCAACTGGGGAGCCAGGTTATCATTTAATCGATTTATATCCAGGTGTTTATAAACAGGAAATAAAAGATACAGATATGACGTTAATTCCACAGTTAACTTATTCAACAGATCATCCAGGGTCAGCAATGCCAGCAATTCGTATGGCATTTGAGGTGACGGAGGAATAATATAAAAAGCTGTTCTGAAAGTGTTGATCCGACCCAGAACAGCTTTTTGCTATTTCACATTAGCTTATTTAATAGAAATACTTTTTTTACTCGTTGTAAAATATCCCTTTTATTTATCTGTACTTGTATTATTTAGCTTAAACGTTTTTAAAAGTAATTCTAGGTAATGTAAAAAATAATCAATACAGTCTTTTACAAGCTCTGAAGATGTATGGAAATCTTCTGTATTGTGATAGTAAAGATAATCGTTTTTTAATACTTCAAGCAACTTTTTGGAAAAAAGATGCATATTTGTAGCGTGAAATTGCTCAAGACACGCATTTAAATTGGAGAAGAGTATAACATCCTCAGCTTCGGGATGTTCAATTATCGCGATTTCCTTAATTAACACTTCAAGCGCTTTAATGTACCCAAAAAATGCGATATCTTCGTGATCTAACAATTCAGCATTAATCGATTGCATATATAAATTTTGAAACTTTTTAGATGTATTTTTTACAAGTGCATTTTCATTGAAACTATATTTTGGGATAGACATAATAAACTTTTCTTTCGAATGATCGCGCAAATCGTTCAAAATAAAATAATCTCTTTTACAAGAGGGACATGTTAAAGATAATGCATATACTTTATACGTATTGTTTTCAAAATAATACGTATTTTGAACAGTTGGATGAATATCTAAATTACAATGAGGACATTTGTTTAAGATTATGTATTCCTGATTGTCGAATTCGTATTGAGTTTTCATCAATTTCTTTTCATTATTTTGCATTGTTGAAGGTTTCTCCTTTATAAAGACCTATAATTGATGGTGAATTTAACGACTCAGGTAATTTCACTTTTATGTTTTCCAATATACAAAAAATCATTCGAGCAGTAAGTGGAATAATATAATGGATACGAGAAAAACATGGTAGGATACAGTCCTACCATGCTTTGAAAATTAATTTTTCTGAGTGAAAATAACAATGGCATCTCGTAAAAATTCAGTTCCGCCTTTAGTTGCCTTATCGTAATATGCTTTAAATCGTTCATCAGAGACATACATTTCTGCCAGTCCAACGTGAGCTTCTTCCGAATAAGAAGGCCAAGTATATATTAGCCATTGTTTATGTTTAGCAGCTAACGCTTGAGCTATTGGAGAAGCTGGATCACCGGTTTCAAAAGCAGTTGGAAGTAATTCGAGAATTTCTTCACCGAGCTTCGTAAATGCTTCGTAATCCTCTTTTGACATATTTTTAAATTTGTTATTGGATTTTTCTACAGCTTCCTCTCCATATTTCTGGCGAATCTCCTCCCCATATTGTTTTTCATTGTCTTCTATTAATTTATCTTTAAATGCCTCAAATTTTTCATTATTTGACATGACTAACTCTCCTTTTTCATGAGCGATTGTTTTTTCAACCACCCCAATAAGTTTATCCAGTCGAGATCTTTTTTGAATGAGCTCACGGAGATGTGATTGTAATGCTTTAGATTTATCAAAATTAGGATCATTCATTATAGAAGTAATCGTTTCTAAATCAACATCTAATTCTCTAAAAAACAGTATTTGTTGTAATCGATCTACTTCCTGCTGACCATAAATTCTATATCCAGCACTACTAATTCTTGTCGGTTTAAGTAAATTAATTTCATCATAATAGCGTAATGTTCGTGCACTAACATTCGCTAGTTTTGCTAATTTACTAATTGTGTACTCCATAAAAAATCCCTCCTGTGATTTCATCATAAAGGTTTACGTAACGAGAAGGTCAATATATAAATTGGATTTTTTTATTTGTTTCATTTGTAGAATGGATAGATCGGCGAATTTTTTCTATAGAAAAAAGAGTTGTATGAGTAGACCATATCATGCTGTAACTAAACATAAAAATTGCGAGTGGACAAAACTGTTAGTGAATGGACTAAAAACATGAGTGGGTGGACAAAATGTGGCGTTGACTGGACAAAATGCTTACGTGAACGGACAAAACCTTTCCATAATGGACAAAACTCGCTTGCAACTGGACAAAACGTACTCCTAACTGGACAAAACCAATGCGTTACTAACAAAAGAACTAATAACTCAAAAATTAAATACAAATGAAGCTTAAAATATGATAGAATCTTTACTTTAACTGGATTAATATTAGAACATAATAAAATGAATAACAAACGATATTTAAAATATAAGAGGGTATAAAATGGATAACAGAAGGCTACAAGTAAAACAACCAAAGTACATGAAGATTGCTGCTGATATTGCGTCAAAAATTGTTGATAAAAAGTATGTAATTGGCGAAAAAATTTATGCAAGATCATCCCTTGCAAGTCAATATGGTGTGTCTTCTGAAACGGCAAGAAGAGCTATTGCAGTGCTGCAGGATTTAGAAATTGTAGAGGCGACAAAGGGTAGCGGCGTCATGATAAAATCTTCGGAAAAGGCTGCTCAATTTGTCCATCAATTTTTGGATGTACAATCGATACAACAAATTCAGATGGAAATGTTAGAAAGTATAAAGAGACAGCGAGATGAGTTAGCTTACTTACAGGAAACAACGGAGCAATTAGTGAGTAGGACAGAGAGATTCCGATCAGTGAATCCATTTGTACCGTTTCAGATTGAAATTTTAGAAAGTTCTCCATATATTTCCCAAACAATTGGAAGCATCAATTTTTGGCAAAATACAATGGCGACAATTGTTGGGATAAGAAGAGAAAGTGAGCTTATTTTATCACCAGGTCCATATGCAACAATTGAAAAAAATGACATTATCTACTTTATTGGAAACGATGAAAGTATAGACAGAGTAGAGAAATTTTTATACCCAATTTAAAAGGTCTACAGATACTAAAGCACCAGTATCTGTAGACCTTTTTTATTTATGAATCTTTAATGCTATTTAGATGGATTCATAAATTGGAAATTTGACACAAGTAACAACTCTTTGTTACGATTAGGTTGTCACTTTGTTGTAATCTAAATGAAATATTTATAGAAATATAGGAAAGGAGAATGGTATGGAGAAAATAAAAGTCGAAAATGTAACAAAAGTTTTCGGGAAACATATCAATAGTGCGTTAAAGCTCGTACAACAAAACAAGAGTAAGACAGAAATTTTAAAGCAAACCGGCGCAACAATAGGTGTGTATAATGCGAATTTCACCGTCAACGAAGGGGAAATATTCGTTATTATGGGACTTTCAGGAAGTGGTAAGTCAACGTTAGTTCGTCTCCTTAATCGCCTCATTGAACCAACAAGTGGAAACATCTACATAGATGGTGAAAACATCTCCAAAATGAATAAACAGCAGCTTATAAAAGTTCGACGCGAAAAAATGAGTATGGTGTTTCAAAACTTTGGTTTATTCCCACAAAGAACAGTACTTGCCAACACAGAGTTCGGATTAGAAGTGCGCGGTATTACTAAAGAAGAACGTAGATTGAAAGCAGAAAAGGCTTTAGACAACGCAGGGCTATTAGAATACAAAGATCAATATCCTAAACAATTATCAGGTGGGATGCAACAACGTGTTGGTCTTGCAAGGGCATTAGCGAACGACCCTGACATTTTACTAATGGATGAAGCTTTTTCTGCGCTCGATCCACTAATTCGAAAAGACATGCAAGATGAATTACTAGATTTACAACAAAAGATGAAAAAGACAATCATATTTATCACCCATGATTTAAATGAAGCATTGCGAATTGGTGATCGCATTGCGTTAATGAAGGACGGAGAAATTATTCAAATTGGTACAGGAGAAGATATATTAACAAACCCTGCCAATGATTATGTAAAAACATTCTTAGAGGATGTAGACCGTTCAAAAGTGTTAACAGTTGAAAATGCGATGATTCGTCCAATTTCTGTAAACATTGAAATCGATGGTCCGAAAGTGGCATTACAAAGAATGAGAGAAGAAGAAGTCAGTGTATTGTTGGCTGTTAATAAAAAACGTGAATTCCAGGGTTATATTACTGCTGACGATGCATTAGAAGCATCTAAACAAGGGGAAAAAGGTGTTGTCAACTTCTTAAGAAAGGACATGCCGGTTGTTCCACCAGATATGCTTATTCAGGATGTACTAGGAATCATCTCGGATTCTCCAACACCTCTTGCGGTTGTGCAAGACGAAAAGTTAGTTGGAGTGTTAATAAGAGGCGTTGTCATCGAGACCCTCGCGGCAAGTCACGAGGAGGTGACAGAGAATGAATCAGTTTCTTGATAACATTCCGACACTGCCAGTATCAGATGCAGTGGAATATGTAATGGAAATACTAACAGATTCATTAGCATCGTTATTTGACTTTGTTCAAAAATGGGGTCAAAATTCGATGGATTCGATAACGGATATGCTTTTAGCTATCCCGGCAATTATCTTTATCTTAATTGTAGCGATTATTGCTTTCTTTGCTAGTAAGAAAAAATTTGGGCTAGCAATATTCTCAATCGTTGGATTGTATTTTATATACAATCAGGGATTATGGGATGAACTGATGAATACCATCACGTTAGTACTTTTTGCTAGTGTTATTGCGATCATTATTGGTATTCCATTAGGTATTTTAATGTCTAAAAGCTCAATTGCTGAAGCAATCCTTAAACCGGTATTGGACTTTATGCAAACAATGCCTGGGTTTGTGTATTTAATCCCAGCGGTTGCTTTCTTTGGAATCGGTGTCGTACCAGGGGTATTTGCATCAGTAATCTTTGCATTACCACCAACCGTTCGATTTACCAACCTAGGTATAAAACAAGTACCAAGAGAATTGGTTGAAGCAGCAGACTCGTACGGAAGTACTGGTAGACAAAAACTATTTAAAGTTGAATTGCCTTTGGCTAAATCAACAATTATGGCAGGGGTTAACCAAACGGTACTTCTTTCATTATCAATGGTTGTTATTGCATCCATGATTGGTGCGCCAGGTTTAGGTAGAGAGGTTTTATCTGCTTTGCAACGAGCTCAAGTAGGTAATGGCTTTGTAGCAGGATTAAGCTTAGTTATATTAGCCATTATAATTGACCGTTTAACGCAAAGCTTTAATAAAAAACAAGGTTAGAAAGGGAGATTGGATGAATTTTAAAAAATTTAAAATGTTAGGTTTAACATTAGGTTTAGGGGCAATGCTTGCAGCTTGTGGTTCTGAAAGCGCAACTCCAGCTAATGAAGGAGAAACAAATAACAACACGGAAACAACAACAGAATCTAAAGAAATTAACTTAGCTTATGTAGAATGGGATACAGAAATTGCTTCTACACATGTTGTAGCAGAGGTGTTAGAAGGTATCGGTTATGATGTAACAGTAACACCACTAGATAATGCGATTAT
This sequence comes from Ureibacillus massiliensis 4400831 = CIP 108448 = CCUG 49529, assembly GCF_000772965.1. GTDB lineage: Bacteria > Bacillota > Bacilli > Bacillales_A > Planococcaceae > Ureibacillus > Ureibacillus massiliensis. Next base: position 75,355 of record NZ_JPVQ01000004.1, read on the forward strand.
GTGGGAAGCGGTAGCATCTGGTGAAGCAGATGCAATGGTAGCTGGTTGGTTACCAGGTACACATGCTGCCCAATATGAACAATATAAAGATAGTTTAGTAGAATTAGGCGTAAATCTTGAGGGTGCAAAAATTGGTTTAGTAGTTCCGACTTATATGGAAGCAAACTCAATTGAAGATTTAACAGATGAAGCGAATATGACAATTACAGGTATTGAAGCAGGTGCAGGTGTAATGTCTGCAACGGAAAATGCAATTGCCGAATATGAAAACCTAGCGGATTGGGAACTGCTGCCATCTTCTTCAGGTGCAATGACAGTTGCATTAGATCAAGCGATTAAAAATGAAGAAGAAGTTATTGTAACAGGCTGGTCTCCACACTGGAAATTTGCTTCTTATGACTTAAAGTATTTAGAAGATCCAAAAGGTGTATTTGGTGGGGCAGAAACGATTAATACATTTGCTCGTCAAGGGTTAGAAGAAGACATGCCTGAAGCATTTAAAGTATTAGATGCATTCCAATGGACAAGTGCTGATATTGAAGAAGTAATGCTAGAAATTCATGATGGCGCAGATCCAGAAGAAGCTGCAGCGAAATGGGTTGAAGAAAACCCAGATAAAGTTGCTGAATGGACAAAAGATGTAGAATAATTAATAAAGGAGACGAAGGGGCATACATTCCTTTGTCTCCTTTTTTAAGCATTATTGATTTTTAAGAACATCATATCCGACCACAGTCCAAATGCCACCTTCTTCTTGACGGATAAGGCGTTTTAAATAGACCATACTAATGTTAGTGTCCTCATCGTTCACTTCAACTAAAGCAATCTCAATATTACTATAGCTCAATTTTAAATTCTCTTGTTCGATAGGATAATCTCCAATGATTCCTTCAGGAAATAAGTGTAGACTAGTAAATACTTGCGCTGTAAATAGTGGATCAAGTCTCCAAGGAGAATGGCCTTCATCAACACTTTTTTGAATATTCTCTTCTATTTTAAGATCAACCTTAATTTCGACTTGAGGTTTCATTTCATAGTCATTTGCGTGAACGGGAAAAATAATATGATGGAACCCAACTACTGTTTCTAATTCATAAGTTAATTCATTTGATTCCAGATATGCAGGTATTGAATATTCATTAATAATGTCCATTCATAAAACCTCCGTATATTAGGTGTATTGAGACATCAACGTTATTATTTACAATAATTAATAATTTATTAATTTTATTAAAAAAATTTCATCAAAGTTCTAATGATGGTATTAATAAATATAGTATGCTTTTACAATAGACAGCAAGGAAGTATTCTTTCTACCTCAGGATATAGAGATATCCTTTCATACATAGAAAACATTTCCTTATTTTGATAAAATAAAAGCTAAAGTATAGTTCTAGGGGGGACTTGATTGATAGTCTGGATACTTTTATTAATACTCATAGTTGGAATTTTTATAGCCTATTCCATATATAAATTTGAAGATAGTCAATTTAGTAATATGACAGGGTACTCTTTTTTGGATATATGGAAAGATAAAACGGTTAGACATACATATAAAGTTGTAAGCACGTTAAGGAAGGCGTCAGGAGATTTTAAGATTTTAACAAATCTACATATTCCAGTTAGCACGAATAAGGAGAAGATAATTGATATTGTTTTTTTACATGAATCAGGCATATATTTAATAAATATTTCAAAAGAAGATGGATGGGTGTATGGAAGAGAGACTGATAATGAGTGGACGATCGCTACTTATGGTGATAAAAAGGAAGCAGTGAAGAATCCTTTAACTGACCATCAAAATATCATTGCAGTTTTTTCTAAGATCTTTCCACAGATTCAAGAAGAATCGATATATTCCTTAGCTGTTTTTTCAGAGAATAGCTCTTTTAAAATGATTGAATTATATTCTAAAAATGTAGATGTTTTAAAACTAAGTGAACTCAAAAATTACTGGGACCATAAAGATAGTACAATCACTAAAACTGAGATTGAAACAATTGCTCAAAGCCTTAGTAAGTTAATTAAACAAATATAAACTATTTATTAGAGTCATTTCTTATGACTCTTTTGTTGTGTAAGGGAGTTTATTTATACAAAAATGTTAGAATGTTATGATACAACAAATGAAAGAAGAAGGAGAAACCAACATGGCGAAACTTTCTAAAAGAGAATCCAGTATTTCTTATATGAAGGAAAATGAAAAACTATTTCAATGCCCAATATGTAAAACGAATATGCAGGTTCAAGAGAATGGAAACATTACTTGTGAACAAAAGCATTCGTTCGATATAGCGAAACAAGGGTATGTAAACTTTATGACAAAAGCGATTCATTCAATGTATAGCAAAGAGTTATTTCAGTCTCGTTATGAAATTATTCAAAGTGGACTATACAATCCTGTACATGAAAAAATCGCGAATCTAATAGATTTTGGTGTACAATCAATACTAGACACCGGTTGTGGTGAGGGAACACACTTGGCAAAAATTTGTGAAAAGCTACATCCACAGGTAGTATCCCTTGGCATTGATATATCAAAAGAAGGAATCTTTACAGCGGCTAAACATTATGAGCGTCATATTTGGTGTGTTGGAGATTTAGCAAATAGCCCATTTCAGGCACAATCGATTGATTATATTTTAAATTTCCTATCTCCAGCTAATTACACTGATTTTAAAAGAATATTAAAGCCAAATGGAAAGGTTATCAAAGTGGTGCCACAAGCAAGTTACTTACAGCAGTTAAGAGAGCAGGCATTTGCCAAATCAGAAAAAGAGCAATATTCGAATGAACAAACGGTTTCATTATTTAAAGATCAATTTTCAAAAGTTTATATAGAACGAATCATATATGACCAACCGTTAGAACATCACTTACTACCGAAACTTCTGGAAATGACTCCATTAGGTTGGCATATAGAAAATAATGAAGACGTAGCAATAAATGAAATTACCATTGATTTAGATATATTAGTTGGTGAATTCTAAAAACAAAATTGAATCATCTATATGTAATGGATTACAATAATGGTATGACAAATAGAAATAAGGTAGGAGACATTCCGTGTTATATAATTTAGGTGCAAATCTTGTAAACGCTTTTTTAACAATAAATGGAGCAAAGGCAAAAGTGTATGGAAAAGAAAATTTGCCAAAAGATGAGGGCTTTATAGTAGCATGTACTCATAACGGTTATGTGGATATTTTAAACTTAGGTGTATCTATATATCCTCGTCCAGTTCATTTCATGGCTAAAAAACAATTATTCGATATGAAAGTATTAGGACCTTTAGTAAAAAATTTAAATGCATTTCCTGTTGATCGTGAGAATCCAGGACCAAGTGTTATTAAAATACCACGACAATTAATTAAAGAAGGTAAGATTGTAGGTATTTTCCCAAGTGGAACAAGATCGACGGAAAATACGGAACTAAAGCAAGGTGCTATCACTATCGCGCAACTATCAAAGGGGAAAATTGTGCCTGCTGCCTATATAGGTCCGCGTAATGTAAAAGAAGTATTAAAACGAAAAAAAGGATATTTAATTTATGGAGAACCTTTTACTGTTGAGGCAGGCAAAGAAGGTAGAGAGGCAGCAACACAGCATCTAGAAAATGAGTTAAATCGCCTTATCGGGGTTTTAGAAGAATTGAAAAAGAAATAAGTATTGGTCCATACACTCTCCAACAATTCGGAGAGTGTTTTCTTTAGAATATCGTTAAAGAGGTGAATAGAAATTGATGAGAGTTTTGTTTGTATGTTTAGGAAATATATGTCGTTCACCAATGGCGGAGGCTGTTATGCGTGATTTAGTTGAAAACAATGGATTGAGCGACGAAATTACAGTTGATTCTGCTGCCACAAGCGGATGGCACGTTGGGGAAGCGCCGCATAAAGGGACTCTGTCCAAGTTGAAGGAGTATCAAATATCAACCACTGGAATTAAAGCGCGTCAGCTACAGGAAAGTGATTTTGAACAATTTGACTACATAATAGGAATGGATTCGAGTAATGTCCGTAATATTCGTGAAATGCTAGGTCAACCTGATCATCCTAAAATATTCCGATTTTTAGATTTAACTCCACACAAAAAAGATGTACCAGACCCATACTATACAGGTGATTTTCAAGAAACGTATGATTTGGTTAAAGAAGGCTGCGAAGTTTTATTAAAGAAGATAATGAAAGAAATGAATTAGCTGGCTATTTAAATCTTTTGAGTTTGCCTACAATCTGGAAGTAAATTATTAACTTTTTCTTCTTACTGAAATTGGTGTATAATATTACAGTCTCAAATACTTAATGATTAGGTACAAGTTACCTTGCTTTATATCTATAAAACTGAAAGAGAGTGAATCCAATGGGTCGTAAATGGAATAACATTAAAGACAAAAAGGCTGAAAAAGATAAAAATACCAGTCGAATCTATGCAAAATTTGGTGTTGAAATATATGTAGCTGCTAAAAAGGGTGAACCAGATCCTGAATCGAACGCTGCATTAAAATTTGTTTTAGAACGTGCTAAAACATATAACGTACCAAAACATATTATTGATAAAGCAATCGATAAAGCAAAAGGTGCCGGTGGTGAAGATTATAACGAATTGCGCTATGAAGGATTTGGTGTGGGTGGATCAATGGTGATCGTTGATGCATTGACAAATAACGTAAATCGTACGGCTTCCGATGTACGCGCGGCATTTGGGAAAAACGGTGGCAACATGGGTGTAAGTGGATCTGTTACTTATATGTTTGATTCTACAGCTGTATTCGGGGTTGAAGGTAAATCTGCTGATGAAGTAATAGAAATACTATTAGAAGCAGATGTTGATGCACGTGATGTATTTGAAGAAGAAGAAGTAACAATCGTTTATGCTGAACCAGATCAATTCCACGCTGCTCAAGAAGCTTTTAAAGCAGCAGGCATTACAGAATTTACTGTTGCGGAACTTACAATGCTTCCACAAACAGAAGTAAAATTAACTGGCGAAGATAAAGTGAAGTTCGAAAAAATGATTGATGCATTAGAAGATTTAGATGATGTGCAACGTGTCTATCACAATGCGGATTTAGAAGATTAATTCATAGATATAATTAACCATAGCTAGATAAAATCCAGTGGCTTAAGCTGCTGGATTTTTAAATGGAGGAAAGTCGTGGAAACGGTACTGGCATTACTTATATTTCTTGTTACATTATTTTTTGTTATCGTTCAACCGCGCAACCTTTCGATTGGATGGTCTGCGTGTATAGGAGCAACGATTGCGTTAATTTTAGGCATTGTAACATTTTCAGATGTACTAGAAGTTACTGAAATCGTGTGGAATGCCACACTATCCTTTATAGGGATTATCATTATTTCCCTTATATTAGATGAAATTGGATTTTTTGAATGGGCTGCGCTGCATATGGCGAGGACTGCAAAAGGTAGCGGGATCCGAATGTTTATCTATATTACAATATTAGGTGCAATCGTCTCGGCCTTTTTTGCAAATGATGGCGCTGCTCTAATTCTAACGCCGATTGTTTTATCAATGGTGCGCAATCTTAACTTTTCAGAAAAAATGATACTACCTTTTATAATGGCAAGTGGATTTATAGCAGATACCACTTCATTACCCCTTGTAATTAGCAACTTGGTAAATATTGTTTCTGCTGATTTCTTTGGAATTACATTTTTGGAATACGCCATTGTCATGATTGTGCCTAATTTTTTCTCCTTGTTAGCAAGTATTATTGTACTCTTTATCTATTTTAGAAAATCAATACCGCGCAACTATGGGGTAGAACAAATAAAGGAACCTGCTAAAGCGATAAAAGATGAGAAACTCTTTAAAATTTCATGGATTGTTTTATCACTATTATTAGTTGGTTTCCTTACAAGTGAATTTTTCAATATCCCAGTTTCCTTCATATTATGTGGTATTGCATCAATCTTCCTAATACTTTCAAATTATAGTGAAGCAGTAAATACGAGACGTGTTATAAAAGGTGCTCCTTGGAGTATTGTTTTTTTCTCGATTGGAATGTATGTGGTCGTTTATGGTCTTCAAAATGTAGGATTAACATCTCTACTTGCAAATGTTTTGCAATGGGGTGTTGATAGAGGGTTACTAATAAGTACAATTATTACTGGTTTTACTGCAGCGTTTTTATCATCTGTTATGAATAACTTGCCAACAGTCATGATTAATGCAATAGCAATAGCTGAAACGAATGCATCAGGTGTAGTAAAGGAAGCCCTTATATACGCAAATGTTATAGGATCCGATTTAGGACCAAAAATTACACCGATAGGCTCTTTGGCTACTTTGCTTTGGTTACATGTATTAACGCATAAAGGAATTAAAATATCTTGGGGAACTTATTTTAAAGTAGGAATCATTTTAACAATACCAACTTTAATTGTCACATTGTTTAGTTTATATATTTGGCTATTAATCATTGATTAGCTTAAAAGGCGTGGTGGAGAAATATCCCTGCGCTTTTTTCTGTTTAAAAAAGAAAATATTGTAAAAAATTAGGTATTTATAGTAGAATCTATCAAAATATGATTGTGTAAAAGGAAATTTATTGTAATAATGATATTAATCAAAAATAATATTTTAAAGAGGTGAGTATATTGAAATATGTTCGTACTATAAGAGGAAAACTCTTATTATTCTCACTAACGTTGCTACTTGTTCCAAGCATAATTATTGGATCTGTAAGCTACTATCAAGCAAAAAACAGCATGGATGAGCTGGGTGAATCTATTATCAAAAACAGCGTGGAATCTTCATTACAACTAATTGAAAATGTTAATAAGCAGGTTGAAAGTGGAACGATTACTCTTGAAGAAGGTAAGGAACAAGTTAAAGAGACACTCATTGGTAAAATGAATGCAGATGGAACTCGTGAAATTAGCTATCCTGGAGACCTTGGTGAAAACGGTTACATTTATATTTTAGGCCATGATGGAACACTACTTGGACATCCTACAAGAGAAGGTGATAATTTATGGAATGATCAAGACAGTTCTGGTCAATATTTTATTCGCGAGGTTAAGAATCAGGCGCTTAATGGTGGCGGCTTTACATACTATGAATTCGAATTGCCTGGTCAAGATGTGGTGGCACCAAAGCTCATTTATTCGAAATTAGATCCCAATTGGGACTGGATCATCGCTTCCGGAACCTATAATCAAGATTTCAATGCTCCTGCATTCGGGTTATTACAGGTGATCATTATTACAATAGCTGTCGCGATTGTGTTTGGTATTTTATTAACATTCGTATTCTCTAGACATTTGGCAAAACCATTAAAAAAACTATCTGAACGTGTTTCTGAGGTTGCGAAAGGAAATTTAACAGTTGAAATTAAAGAGATGCAACGAAAAGATGAAGTAGGGACACTTAACAATGGTTTTAGTCATATGGTAGATCAATTAAAAAATGTAATTTCAGGAGTTGAATCAACGATAACAGAAATACAAAGCACATCAAGTAATTTGACGGCCGTTGCAGAGGAAACAACAGCCTACGGTGAAAACATTGTAAGTGCTGTTACAGAAGTAGCTAAAGGTGCCTCACAACAAGCATCTGACGCAGAAGAAACGAATAAAACGACCATTGAATTAGCAAATGAGATTGAAGTTCTTAGTAGTAAGAATGCTTCAGTATTAGAATCATCCAATCTAATGCGGAAATCCAATGAGCTAGGAATGCGAAATTTAGCAGTATTAAAAGAACGTTCTAATGAGTCCTATCAGGTAATAACTACTGTTCAATCTGTTTTTGAAAGCTTAATTATAAAGGTAAAGGAGATAGAAGGAATAGTAGGAACAATCAATGATATTTCAGATCAAACTAATTTATTAGCATTAAATGCATCGATTGAAGCTGCTAGAGCTGGCGAGCATGGAAAAGGATTTGCAATTGTAGCTGAAGAAGTAAGGAAACTAGCGGATCAAACGAGTGAAGCGACAGAGTTAGTACGAAATACACTTAGAGGAATTGTGAATGAAACAACCATCGTGACAGAAGAAATGTCAAAGACAAATATAATTGTACAGGATCAAAACAAATCGGTTGCTGAAACAGAAAGCTCATTTAAAGAAATTGATACAGCAGTTGAAAATATTATCAGTACTATTGAGGCTGTATCGGAAAGTGTACAGCTATTAAATGAATCGAAAAATATAGTAATTAATTCAATCGAAAGTATTACAAAAATAAGCGAAAATAATGCCGCGACTGCTGAAGAAGTAACAGCATCGGTTGAGGAACAACAAAAGGCGATACAGCTTGTAACGGAAGCATCAAATGACCTTTCTCTTGAAATAACCGCTCTTCAAGAAACTATAAGTCAATTTACCGTAAAATAAAATTTTTGCCTCTCGAAAAAATTTTCGAGAGGTTTTTGTTATTAATAGTTGGCACTTTTGTTAATATATAGTCGTATATGGTTTTAATAACATCGTTTTGGTAAAAAATACAAAAGAATAGAGAGAGGAGTGAAACTAAGATGACAAAGAAAGTATGGTTTCAAGTTGGAGTAGGACTATTAATTTCATTATTAGTTATAAAATACACACTTGAAATCCATTGGATATTTAACCCGTTATTTATCATTTTACAAACAATTTTTATACCGTTACTTATAGGAGGAGTACTTTACTACATCACAGAGCCATTACAAAGACTTCTTGAAAAAAAGGGAATGCCAAGATGGGGAAGCATTATTACAATTGTTTTAGTTTTACTAGGATTGTTAACAGGGTTAGCACTATTAATCATGAATCCAGTATCAAACCAAATTAATAATTTAGCGAAGAATGCACCTTATATTGGTGACAAGATCATGGAGGCGACAGATTTTGTCATAAATAATAAAGAAAATTTACCTCCACAAGCTGCAGAGTTTATTGATACGATTTCCAACTCAATACAAGATATTGCCGTTGCAGGAAGTCAAATGATTGTCTCATTTATTAGCGGGGCAGTTTCAGCTACATTTACTCTTATTTTAATCCCGTTTTTCTTTATATTTATGTTAAAGGATCACGAAAAATTTGCACCACAAATTTATAATCTTTTTACAGGTGAAAGACGCACGTGGATTAAAGATACGTTAGCAGACATCGATACAGTTTTAAGAAATTATGTACAGGGACAAGTTCTAATTAGTGCAATTCTAGCAGTGTCCATCTATATTGGATATCTATTTATTGGACTACAGTATTCATTATTACTTGCTATATTCGCATTCTTTATGAACATGATTCCGTTTATTGGCCCGTGGATTTCTTTGGCGCCGGCTATTGTAGTAGCACTTATCCAGGATCCGATTTTAGTTGTATGGGTTTGTGTAATTACGCTTGTGGCACAACAAGTAGAAAGCAATTTAATTACTCCGAATATCATGGGTGAGAAATTGAATATCCATCCATTAACGGTTATCTCAATTGTTCTAGCAGCAGGAAATATTGGTGGATTTATTGCAATTATTATCGCGATTCCTACTTATGCTGTTATTAAGGCTATCGTTAGAAATATTTATGAGGAACGTAAGCAAATTAAAGAAGCAGCAACAAAATCAATTTAGTCCTGAAAAAATACAGTATACCAATAAAGGTGTGCTGTTTTTCTTTCTATTAAGGTATACTGTTTGAAGGATTAAGTCGAAAGTTAGATAAAAAGGAGTTCTAAATATGTTATCATTTGAACAAAAGAAGAAAGTGATTGAGTCATTTTCTGAGCTTTCTAAAAAAGAAATTTCATTAAATCGTTTGAATTTCCACTTTAATGAGAGTCTTTATGAAAAAACAATTGTTGTTGAAAAGCTTCATCCAAATGGGAATGGCTTTGTATTTGTTGGTGATTTAGGCAAATATGAAGATGAGTCAAATGAAAAGGGTCTAGTGAATATACGTGAATACGACGAAGCGAAACTTCGTGAAATTATTGAAGACGCAATTTTTTATTTGTCTTCGGATCATGAGCAGCCAATTGTTGAAGAGTGGATTTCAAAAAATGGGACAATCCTTACATTAGCCCATGAAAAAAGAAATTGGAATATTTATTATCATGAAAATTTAGAAGAAAGCTTTGGAACGAAGGAAGCTGCAATCACATACTTACATGAAGAAGGATTTAGAAAGAAATAGTAGAGGGGATTTAGCATGAGTGGTAAAAAGGCGGCAACTACTGTAGTAGTAATCGTATTATTAGTTTGTATAGCAATATTTGTAGCATTTCAATATTTTTTCTCAAATTTTGAACCAACGAATAATATAGAAGAATCTTCTACTCAAATTTCGAAATAAATATAAAAACGATCGACTTGATATAAAAGTCGGTCGTTTTTTGTTAGCTCTAAAAGAAAATACTTAATATCTCATAAATAATTGCTGCCATAACAGCAGAAATTGGCATTGTTATGATCCAAGTTAAAACAATTTTTCTTGCGACGCCCCATTTAACACCTTTAACTCTTTGAGCCGAACCAACACCCATAATTGCTGAGGAAATAACATGTGTTGTTGATACAGGTAAATGGATAAGGGTTGCACTAAAAATAATACTAGCTGAGGCTAAATCGGCAGCAGCCCCATTTACTGGTCGGATCTTCATGATTTTTGTACCGACAGTTTTGATGATTTTATAGCCACCGATGGATGTTCCTAGTCCCATTGCGATCGCACATGAAATTCGAACCCAATCTTGAACACTATCATCGGTTTGTATCCCAGCTGCGATTAATGCCATTGTAATAATCCCCATTGCTTTTTGCGCATCATTCGTACCATGGGTGAAGGATTGGAGTGCAGCGGTAAAGATTTGTAATGTTCTAAAACCTTTATTCGTTCGATAAAGATTTAAGTTTTTAAACAGTAATTTAAATATACTCATAAAGATAAACCCAACAGCCAGAGCAAGGAAGGGTGAAGCCACTAACCCAATGATGATGCTGGTAAATCCTTCATAATTCAATTTATCAAAGCCAGCTGCAGCAACGGCAGCACCGGCAATGGAGCCTATTAATGTATGGGATGAACTAGAAGGAATACCAAAATACCATGTCAGTAAATTCCAAGTGATGGCCGATAATAAAGCTGCCAAAATAACGATTGTCCCAGTTGTATCATCTGCAGCATTGTTTAATGAAAATGGATCTACGATGTCTTTTGCGATTGCCTTTGCAACACCTACAAAAGTAATCGCTCCTAAAAAGTTCATAACCGCTGCTAACAATACTGCAACTCTTGGTGGAAGAGCACGTGTTGAAACAGAAGTCGCGATTGCATTGGCTGTGTCATGAAAACCGTTAATAAAGTCGAAAGCAAGTGCAAATATTACGACTAAGATAGTAATGATTAATATTGTATCCATAAAATTCTCCCTAAGCGTTTCGCATTATAATCGTTTCGAGAGTATTAGCTACATCTTGACAGTAATCAGCAATGTCCTCTAATTGATCATAAATGTCTCTAAACTTGATTAAGCGAATAGGATCTTTCTCTTTAAGGAATAATTGCTTAATAGATGATCGAGATACTTCATCACATTCTCTTTCGTAATCCTTTATAAGAATGATATGTTTTCTCATATTGATTAAGTTTTTCTTATTTAGTAACTCAATAGCAGCAACGATTTCGTCAGCACTTTTCGTTATATATTCAAGAAAAGTACGCATGGATTCGTCTAGCTCTGTAAATGAGAACATTTCAAAGTGTGCTATACAATGCTCTGCACCATCTAATACATCATCTAGCCTATTAGCAAGGGCTAAAATATCTTCCCTTTCAATAGGTGTCATGAACGACTTGTTTAACATGACAATTAACTCATGGATCAGATTATCACCATATGTTTCATATTGCTTCATTTTAATTGAAATTTCTTTTAAATCTGATATAGATTCAAATTTCGCATTATTAGCATAATGAATTGCTTCTCGCATATTTTCAGCAATTTTTTGCAATGATATAAAAAATGGATCTTGTTTTCTAGAACTAAACATGAAATGCCTCCTGTTATACGTAAGATCTTACTTGAAAACCTATATAATAATAACAAAATAATTACAAAATCTATACTATAGAACCATTGAAATCTACAAAATTTACATAAATGTAACATTTAAAGACAAATATATTTAATAAATATAGGCAAGTATAGATTGAGTGATTTACACCAAAATATACTTGCCTGAAATTATTATCAATTATATTCGTGTCTATTTTAGATATTCCTGTAGTTCATTTTCCAAAAATGGTTTCGCTGATAAAAACTGAACAAAACTATGATAACGAGATTGTTGTTCAACTGTAGGTTTCTTACCAGTATAAAAGGCCCGGATTAAAATGTTTTTAGGGGTATGCTCAATATCAATAAATTCTAAAATTTGTGTTTCATAGCCAACTAAAGACAAAATTTCAGCTCTTATAGAATCCGTAGCAAGTGAAGCAAATCGTTCTCTTATTAAACCATGCTGTGTCATAATATCTAATGCCGGTGCATCTAATTGACGATTAAGCTCATGTTGACAGCAAGGCACACTAAGAATAACTTTTGCTCCCCATCTAACAGCCCTTGCAAGAGCCATATCCGTTGCAACATCGCAAGCATGTAAAGTAACCACCATATCAACAGAAGTCTCTGAATTATAATCGTTGATGTCTCCGACTAAAAATTCGAGATCCTCGTAATTTAAATCATTGGCAATCTGTCTACATTCTTCGATGACTTCTTTTTTTAAATCAAGACCAGTAACTTTTATGTTTAATCCCTTTTCAACTTTTAAATAATAATACAGAGCGAAGGTTAAATAGGATTTTCCTGAACCGAAGTCTAAAATTCTTACTTGCTTATCTTTTGGAAGGTAGTCTAGACAATCGTGAATAAATTCCAAAAAACGATTTATTTGTTTGAATTTATCAAACTTTTGTTTCTTAACTTTACCATCAGTTGTTTGAACACCTAGACGTATTAAAAAAGGATATGGTGTAGCTTCGTCGAGTAAATATTTCTTTTTTCGATTGTGGGATAAATTAACCACCTTATCGGGACTTTCCTCACTTTTCCAAAAGACCTTGTTTTTCTTTGATAACTGTATTTGAATTGTCTCATTTGTAAATTGGAAATGTAGTTGTCTAAACCCATCTAAAATTTTTTCAAAATGTTCAATAAAGTTTTCTAATATAACATTTTCGTGTTTTAGAATGCGCTCATATTGATATTCAAATTGAATATGATAGACATCTTTAAGTAATAGTGGTTTTAATTTAATTCTTTTAATTTCATTAGACTTTTGTCTTGGTTGGCTAATTGTGGCGTTTACAAGTTCCTCTTGTAAAACACGTGTAATAATCTCTTGTTTCATTTGTTCAAATTCCATTTGATTAACATCCTCCAGAAAGAGTGGTTAAAAATAGTTTATCACAAAAAAGAAAAAATATATTATTAGAATCTTTAGAAAATTATAATAACAAATAAATTATTGAGAGAAAACTTTTTTTATTGAATTTTTTAATAATTTTAGTCACAAATTGTTCAAAATGTGTTAAATTAATAAACAGGATAAGTGTTCTGAAAAATGAAATATACTTCTATACTAGGACGCTAAAATCATTACTTTTGTATTAGAGGGGGAAATAATATGAGCGAATTAACATGGCAAGCGATAGCAATCGTTGTCTATATGGCAGCGATGGTATTAATCGGTTGGTATGCTTATAAAAGAACGTCTAGCTTAAACGATTATATGTTAGGTGGACGTGGACTTGGACCAGCTGTAACGGCATTAAGTGCTGGAGCAGCAGATATGTCTGGTTGGTTACTGATGGGTTTACCAGGGGCAATTTATCTATCTGGTATGGTAGAGGCATGGATAGCAATCGGTTTAACGATTGGTGCTTGGTTAAACTATGTTTTAGTTGCACCACGTCTGCGTGTGTATACTCAAGTTTCAAGTGATTCCATTACTATTCCAAGTTTTTTAGACAATCGTCTTCGTGATAATACAAAATTAATTCGTATTGTTTCAGGAATTATCATTTTAGTATTCTTCACATTCTATGTATCATCTGGTATGGTATCTGGCGGTAAGTTCTTCCAAAGTGCATTTGGAATGGATTATTTTACAGGTATGTTAGTGGTTTCTATAGTCACAGTTGGTTATACGTTATTTGGTGGTTTCTTAGCTGTAAGTTACACAGACTTCTTACAAGGGTTAATTATGTTCTTAGCATTAATTCTAGTGCCAATTGTAGGTATCTTTGTAACAGGTGGTCTTGGTGAAACAGTGGCTTCTATTCAAGCTGTTAATCCTGAACATTTAAATCTATTTGCATCTACAGCAACAGTTGCTGGTGTAATTTCAGCAGTAGCTTGGGGACTAGGTTATTTTGGACAACCCCATATTATTGTTCGATTTATGGCGATTAAATCTGTTAAAGAAACGAAACAAGCTCGCCGTATTGGTATAGGCTGGATGATCCTAAGCTTATTTGGTGCTATAGGAACAGCATTAGTTGGTTTAGCTTATTTCCAACAAAATGATATGTTAAATTCTGATTTTGATGCTGAAACAATCTTTATCTCAATGGGACAAATTTTATTCCACCCATTCATTGCGGGTATAATGCTTGCTGCTATTTTAGCTGCAATCATGAGTACAATTGCTTCTCAATTAATCGTTACGTCTTCAGCTTTAGTTGAAGATATTTATAAAGCTCTATTCAATAAAACAGCTTCAGATAAACACTATGTAGCAGGTGGACGTATAGCAGTATTAATCGTAGCAATTGTTGCCTTTTTCCTTGCTTTAGATCCTGAGAATTCAATTTTAGATTTAGTTGGATTTGCATGGGCTGGATTTGGTGCTGCATTTGGTCCAGTAATACTATTAGCGTTATACTGGAGAAAGCTTACGAATATTGGTGCTTTAGCTGGTATGATCGTCGGAGCAGTCGTTGCTTACGTATGGGGTACTGTGCCAGCAATTAAAGAAAACTTCTTTGGTTTATACGAAATCGTACCAGGGTTCGTACTTGGTCTTATCGCAGCTGTTATTGTAAGTTTAATTACTTATAAACCAAATGCTGAGATTGAGAAAGAATTCGATGAAACATTAGCTCTTTTAAAATCTGAAAGAGAAAAGTAATAATTTACCTAAAACTTCTTAAAGGCCCGTAACCTAATTGTTACGGGTCTTTATTTATCGGTAAAAGGATATAATAAAGAAGTGGAATACTATTAACTCTTAATGTTGGAGGAAAATTTGTGAGTAATATGAAAGAGATAGAAGTATTAATTGAAAAAGGAATATTAGTGGGTGTAAATTTACAAAACGAAAGTAATTTTCAATATTCTATGGAAGAGTTAGCTGATTTAGCGGAAGCCCTTGATGTTCAAGTTGTCGGAACCATTACACAGAATTTAGAACGGGTTACACCATCCCATTATGTAGGTACAGGAAAAATTGAAGAGATAAAAAGTTTATATGATGAGACGAATGCAAATCTTGTTATATTTAATGACGAACTGTCACCTTCACAGATTCGCAATTTAGAACACGATCTTGATTGTAAAGTGATAGATCGAACGATGTTAATTCTTGATATATTTGAGAGACGTGCTAAAACAAGTGAAGCGAAATTACAAGTTCAACTCGCTCAACTACAATACATGCTACCCAGATTAGTTGGATTACATGCATCTCTATCTCGTCAAGGTGGCGGTACTGGTGGAGGATTCAGAAACCGTGGTGCAGGGGAAACGAAACTTGAATTAGACCGCCGAAAAATTGAGGATCAAATAAGTAAGCTGAAAAATGAATTAGAAAATATTAAGGATCAACGAGAAACACAAAGGAAGAAACGTCGTAAAAATCAAGTGCCAGTAGTATCGTTAGTTGGTTATACAAACGCTGGAAAGTCGACAATCATGAACCAATTACTATTTAAAATGGGACAGCAAGAAAATAAACAAGTATTTGAAAAGGATATGTTATTTGCTACATTAGAAACATCAGTTCGTAATATTGAACTAAGTGATAATAAGTCATTTTTACTAACGGATACGGTTGGTTTTGTTAGTAAATTACCACATCATCTCGTTAGAGCTTTTAGATCAACGCTAGAGGAAGCAAAAGATGCAGATTTATTATTACATGTTGTAGATGTATCGAATGAACAATATCAGTTCATGATGGACATTACGAATCAAACACTAAAGGAAATTGGTGTAGTAGATGTTCCTACAATTTATGTGTATAACAAGTCTGATAGAGCCGATGTGTCTTATCCATTAATAAGTGGTAATAATATTTGGTTATCAGCAAAAGAAGACGTTGGATTAGACGAGTTAATCGAAATGATACGATTAAGAATTTTTGATGACTATATAAAATGTAAAATGCTAATCCCATTTGACCGCGGAGACATTGTATCCTATCTGAATCAAAATGCCTCAATTTTCACTACTGAATATGAAGAAAATGGCACATTGATTTCATTAGAATTGAAGGAAGCAGATTATAAAAAGTTTGAGCAATATGCAATAATAAAGTAGAAATTATTTCAATACTTTCAGCCTATGTCATAAAGTTTATATTTTACAATATAATGGCGATATGGGAAAAAACCGTCTCCGCATTATATTTCCTAATTATTAGAACCATCGATATAAAGATGGGTTGAAAGGATTGAAAGTGATGAAAAAGTGGTCGACATTATTGCTGGCGTGCTTATTTGCTTTATTATTAACAGCATGCAACAGCACAGCAACACCTGTTGAAAATACAACTGAAGAAAATGACAGTGAAAATACAAATGAAGGAACTCCAGAGTCTACAGAAGAGGAATCTAGTGTTTCTGATTTAACATTGGAAGAGGTTTTTGAAAAAGCAATAGAAAGACAAAATGAAATCACAAGTTTATCAGCTGAAGTGAAAATGGATCAAACCATCAAAAGTGGCGGTGTAGAAACTGCTGGCAATAGCGATATGGTAATGGACATGACTATCGATCCAATGACGATGTATGCAAAAGGTGCCTCAATGACAGTAGATCCAGCTACTGGGGAAGATATAAAGTTAGGTTATGAAATGTATATGGTTGAAGATGGATTCTATATGTATGATGATATGTCGCAGGCTTGGATGCTAATGCCGATTGACAATTATGAGGATATGCTGGGGCAGGCTGCAAATCAAGCTGATGCTTCTCAACAATTAGAGATGTTACAGTCCTTTGTCGAGGACTTTACTTTTGAACAAAATGACACGCAATTCATTTTATCCTTAGATGCATCAGGTGAAAAATTTACTGACTTCATCTACGATCAAATTGCAAGTACTGGTGTTGTTGGATCTGAAGAAGAAGTTGCAGCTATTCAAATTAATGATTTAAGCTATGTTCTTATTATCAATAAAGAAACATTTGACACAGAAGAGATTACAATGGTTATGGATTTAGCAGATTCAGAAGCGCAGGAGTCTGTACTAATGAATACATCAATGGTTTTCTCTAATATAAATGGAATCGATTCAATTGAAGTACCTCAAGAAGTAATCGATACTGCAACGGAACTAACATTTTAATAGCTTGAAGAAATAAAAATGTAAAGATGACTTCTTATTTATGGAGTCATCTTTTTTTGTGGGCATTAACATCATTTAATTTTTACATAGAATTAATAAGGAAATTTAAATATTAACTTGATTTAAATAGTAAATAAAAACTGTGTGAAAATAGTCATATCTATTTGATTATCATTCTCAAGTACGTATTGATTTTTGTGAAATTTGTGATTATAATGAAGAAAGTACTCGAGTTGAGAATCATTTTCATTAAACTCAAAAGATTAAATAGAATATGGGGATAAAAATGAGACTGTGGATGTTAATTATCGCAGCAATCATCCTATCGATTATTTCGCTATTTATTGGTGCGATTGATATAAAGCCGACTGATTTACTTGATTGGGAATCACAAGAGACTCAAATCTTTTTAATTAGTCGTGTACCACGCTTACTAGCGATTATATTAGCAGGCGCTGGGATGAGTATTGCGGGTTTAATAATGCAAAGCTTAAGTCGGAACAAATTTGTTTCTCCAACTACAGCAGGGACTTTAGACGCTGCTAAGTTAGGGATTCTCATTTCGATGTTATTTTTCACAAATGTAACCTATACACAGCAAGTAATTTTTAGCTTTGCCTTTGCACTATTAGGTACATTTCTATTCATGCAGATTTTAGATCGCATTAAATTTAAAGATGTTATTTTTGTGCCGTTGATTGGGATTATGTATGGTAACATATTATCTTCCGTTACCACGTTCTTTGCTTATGAAGCAGATTTACTACAAAATATCTCATCTTGGTTGATGGGGAGTTTTACATTGATTATCGCAGGGCGATATGAATTATTGTATCTCAGTGTACCAGCCATCATTTTAGCTTATTTATATGCGAACAAATTTACTGTAGCAGGTATGGGTGAGGATTTTGCGAAAAATTTAGGGCTAAGTTATAAATTTGTTTTAAATATTGGCCTTGTTTTAGTTGCAATCATCGCTACAACCGTAGTACTTACAGTAGGTGTTATTCCATTTTTAGGACTAATTGTACCTAATATTGTATCTCTTTATTTAGGGGATAATTTAAGAAAGACGATACCGCATACAGCTGTATTAGGTATTGTGTTCCTATTAATTTGTGACATTATAGGTCGTGTGGTTATTTATCCATATGAGATACCTGTAAATGTGACAGTCGCAGTTATTGGCAGTGCGATCTTCTTAATCATGTTATTTAGGGGGAGAGCATATGCGAAAAAATAGTATAAAACTTATCATTCTAGCGGTAGTGGCAATTCTTTGTATTTTGTTATATGGCTTTTATGATATAAAAGGTGGATTCGATTACGCCTTCCCACGTCGTATGATGCGTGTAGGTGCAATGATCGTTACAGGCTTTGCGATTGCATATTCAACAGTTGTGTTCCAAACGATTACACATAATCGTATTTTAACGCCTTCTGTAATGGGACTTGACTCTATGTATGAAGTAGTTCAAACGTTAATATACTTCTTAGCGGGGTCATTATCAATTTGGGTGTTAAATCAATATTTAAACTTCACAGCTTCCATTGTCGCAATGGTGTTGTTTGCACTTATTCTTTACCGATTCCTGTTTAGAGCGGATAAACACCCAATTTACTTACTATTACTAATTGGGATGGTTATAGGTACTTTACTAGGAAGCTTGGTTACATTCTTACAAGTGCTGATTGACCCTGTAGAATATCTAAGCTTACAAAATCGATTATTTGCAAGTTTTTCTAATATTAAAGTCGAGCTTTTATATATAGCAACAGCAATATTATTACTTGCCTTTCTTTATGGTTATCGTATTTTGGGGCAGCTGGATGTTATGTCACTTGGTCGAGAAAATGCGATGAATCTAGGTATTAACTACGATAAACTTGTGTTGAATGTTTTAATTCTTTCATCAGTACTTATTGCTACATCAACAGCTTTAGTAGGTCCGATTACATTTTTCGGATTAATCGTAGCTAATCTTTCATATCAGTTCTTTAGTACTTATAAGCATTCAATACTTATTTTGGGATCCGGTTTAATGAGTGTAATCGCATTAGTCGGTGGTCAATTTATCGTGGAGCATTTATTTGAAATGCGAACTACATTGAGTGTTATTATTAACTTTGTTGGTGGTATTTACTTTATCTATTTATTATTAAAGGAAAGTAGGGCAGCAGGATGATTGAAATCAAAGGTTTAACAAAGAATTTTGGTAACAAGCCTGTTGTAGAAGATGTTTCCGTTACGATTCAACCAGGATCTATTACATCCTTTATTGGTCCTAATGGTGCTGGTAAGTCAACACTATTATCAATGGTTAGTCGATTACTAGATGCAGATACAGGCGAAGTATTACTTGATAAAAATAATGTCAAACAGTGGAAATCTAATGAATTTGCTAAACGCGTATCGATTTTAAAGCAGGCGAATTACATAAACGTACGACTTACAGTGCGTGAATTAGTTTCTTTTGGAC
Source organism: Ureibacillus massiliensis 4400831 = CIP 108448 = CCUG 49529 (assembly GCF_000772965.1). Classification (GTDB taxonomy): domain Bacteria; phylum Bacillota; class Bacilli; order Bacillales_A; family Planococcaceae; genus Ureibacillus; species Ureibacillus massiliensis. Next base: position 95,422 of record NZ_JPVQ01000004.1, read on the forward strand.
GTTATCCTTATTCAAAAGGTCGTTTAACACCTGAGGATGAACAATTTATCGAACAAGCAATTGATTATATGAATCTAGCAGAAATGCAGGATAAGTATTTAGATGAGCTTTCTGGCGGGCAAAAGCAACGGGCATTTATTGCAATGGTGATTGCCCAAGATACAGATTATGTGCTTTTAGACGAACCTTTAAACAATTTAGATATGAAACATTCTGTTCAAATAATGAAAATTCTTCGTAAGCTCGTTGATGAGTTAGGCAAAACAGTTGTGATTGTATTGCATGATATTAACTTTGCGAGCGTCTACTCTGACTATATTGTTGCACTAAAGAACGGTAAAGTCGTAAAGAGCGGAGCAACGAAAGAAATTATCAATTCAGATGCACTTCGTGAAATATATGATATGCATATCCCAGTTCAAGAGCAAAACGGATGTCGTATTTGCGTATATTTTAACTCACATTAGGTAAGAAATTAATGATTTAGAAAACTATTGTTCACAATATTTTCTAAATCATTTTTTTAAGGAAAAAAGGAAAAAAATATTGAAAAAAGGTATTGACGATATATTTTAAGATGATATAATTTCAATTAGTTGATAACGATTCTCATTATCATTAATAAAAGGAACAGGAGAGAAATAAAGAATGAAAAATTTTAAATTACTAACTTTAATGTTGGCAATGTTAGTATTCGTGCTAGCTGCATGTAATTCTAACAATGAATCAACTGATTCAAATACTAGCTCAGAAGCTGAGCCATCAAACGAAACAGAAACAACTCAAGAAGGATATCCATTAACTATCTCATCTACAATTTCTCAAAGTGAGTCTGAAGAAGCTGGCACAATTTTATTTGAAGATGTTACTCTTGAAAAAATGCCAGAAAAAATTGTTGTATTTGATTACGGTTTCTTAGACACACTTGACACTCTTGGAGTAGAAGGAATTGTTGGGGTTCCACAAGATTCTCAATTACCAGAACACTTAACAAAATATAGCAGTGATGATTATGTAAACGTTGGTACATTAAAAGAACCATTATTCGAAGATATCGCTGAAATTCAACCAGATGTAATTTTCATCTCTGGCCGTCAGTCAGTATTCTATGAGCAATTAAAAGAAATTACACCAAATGTAATCTTTGTTGGTGCAACACAAGATGACTACTGGAACACATTCTTAAAATCAGTAGATATCGCAGGTCAAATTTTTGGTAAAGAAGCTGAAGCACAAGAACATGTTGCTGAAATCGAAGCTGCAATCGAAGAAATAAAAGAACTTTCTGGTCAATTCGATAATACTTTAGTAACAATGTATAATGAAGGTAAATTATCAGGTTTCTCAACAAATTCACGTTATGGTTACATTTATGATATTTATGGATTTGTTCCAGTAACTGAGGATATTGAATCTTCTTCTCACGGTTCAAACTTTGGTTTTGAAGCAATTTTAGAGTTTAACCCACAAGTATTATTCGTTATTGACCGTACAGCTGCTATTGGTGATGTATCAAATATTGAATCAGATATGGAAAATGACATCGTTAAACAAACAACAGCATATAAGGACAATCGAATTGTTTACTTAGATGGTCCACTTTGGTACTTAGGTGGGGGCGGCTTACAATCTGAGCTTGCTAAAATCCAAGAAATTCTTAACGAATTAAAATAATTAAATGATCAAGCTGTCCATATTATGGGCAGCTTTTTCTAAAGATAGGAAAGATTTTATGTTTATCGGCATAAACCTTAGAGTAATGATAAAAGAGGAGCCGATAAGGATACAATGAAGGAGGAAATAAAAAATGTTTGTTCAAATTCGAAAATGGACGGTAACAGAAGGAAATTCAGACAAGATTTTAGATCGTTTTAAAAAGAAACCAGGTCAAGGCCCATCTTTGATTGAGCAAAGAGAAGGTTTTATTAGCCGTGAACTACTTGTGAAGAATGTACGCCGTGGAGAAGAAGAAGTATTAATGATCATTCGTTGGGAGTCTGAAGAGGCTTGGAAGGCTTGGGAAAAGAGTCCGGAGCATATCGCAGGGCACAAAGAACAAATTAAAGAGCATGGCGGTAAACCACCAAAACCAGAGTTTGTAATTAATATGGAACATGGGAATTACACAGTTGTAGAATAAGTTAAAGCGTCCTTATAATAGGGCGTTTTTTTATGTGATTTAAAATAAAGAAAAATTAGCAGCCGAGCGATGAAAAGATCCACGAAAAACCCTTCACTAACATGAAAACCCTTCACTAACATGAAAACCCTTCACTAACATGAAAACGCTTCAAAAGTTTTCCTTGTACATAATATATAACCCAAACTAAAAAAGTTGCACATAGGAAACATTTAAGTATATAATACTATTATAAAAATAAAGAGGGGATTAGAATCCAAATGGACAGTAATGTAATCTTAGCTTTCGGTTTAACGCTTTTCGCAGGTTTGGCTACAGGTGTAGGTGCATTAATTGCATTTTTTACATCCAGAACAAATAAAAAGTTCTTGTCAGTTGCATTAGGTTTTTCTGCTGGCGTTATGATTTATGTGTCATTAGTTGAGATATTCGTAAAAGCAAAAGATTCATTAACAAATGCATTGGGCGATTCACAAGGCTATTGGATGACAATTGTAGGCTTTTTCGGAGGGATGGTATTTATAGCATTAATAGACCGTTTTATTCCAAAGAACAAAAATCCCCATGAAGTAAAAACAGTAGAAGATGTTCAAGCAGCAGAAAAAAATACAACAGCAATAGATCATGATAAATTGATGAAAATGGGCTTATTTACTGCATTAGCAATTGCCATTCATAACTTCCCAGAAGGAATTGCTACATTTATGTCTGCTATCCAAGATCCAAATGTAGGGATAGCAATTGCGATAGCTGTTGCTATTCATAATATTCCAGAAGGGATTGCCGTGGCGATTCCAATCTATTATGCAACTGGAATAAGAAAGAAGGCCTTTAAGTTATCTTTTCTTTCAGGATTAGCAGAGCCAGTAGGAGCATTTTTAGCATATTTAATCCTAATGCCATTTTTAAATGATGTGCTTTTTGGTATTATTTTTGCCGCAGTCGCAGGGATAATGGTCTTTATTTCTCTTGACGAACTTTTACCAGCAGCAAAAAAATACGATGAAACCCATTTATCGATTTATGGTGTTGTCGGTGGTATGGCAGTAATGGCCATTAGTTTAGTGCTATTAACTTAAAATAAAAAGGTGATTCACTACAGTCTTAGACACTGTTTGAATCACCTTTTTAGCTATTGAGTAAGAACTGAGGCTTCAGAAACAGTTACCCCTGTTTGATCTGCTTTTGTTAATAATACTTGATGTGACGGGAAAAGCTTTTCCATTTTTGTAACAAAACGTTGCCCTATTGAAGTAGGAATCATAGAAATCATGGTTGGTCCAGCACCACTTAAAGCAGTGCCATATGCGCCATGCTCTTTTGCCATTTGTATAATCTCATAATAATCTGGTATTAATTGAGCTCGAAAAGGTTCATGGAATTTATCAGCTTCCATATAACGACCGATACGTACATAATCTTTTGCAATTAATGCAGCAGCAAGCATATTGGCATTTGCACTCGCAGTAACAGCATATGGTCGTTCAAAATGCTCTGGTAATACACTTCTTGCTTCAGATGTTTTTAATTCAACCTGAGGAATGAAAACAACAAAAGAAGTATCTAAATCAGTAACGTGGATTGTATCAACAATTCCATCTTTGTCCATTGAAGAAATAGTTAGACCACCTAAGACAGAAGCTGTTGCATTATCCGGGTGTCCCTCAATTTGAGAAGAAATGTTGCATTTATCCTGCTTGGATAAGTTTAATCCACATACTATGTTTGCCAATTCAATTCCTGCTACAATCGCAGATGCACTACTACCTAATCCGCGTGCAAAGGGAAGCTCACTCGTCATTTCAATTTTGCAAGGTGGCAATTCCTTATTAAAGCGTGCAGCAGTTTCATGAGCAATCTGATAAATTAAATGATCTTCTATTTCAAATTCCTTCGGTAAACCTTCAGAAACATGTATAATTTCCCATTTATCTGATAGCGACACTGTTAAATGTAAATATAGAGACAAACTAAGTCCAATCGAGTCAAATCCAGGTCCTAAATTAGCAGTGCTTCCTGGGACAGTAATTTGCCATTTTTTTATCATAGAATTCCCTCAATATATTTTCTGATGTCTTCTTCACTATTTTTTAAAGATACTAAATCGATTGTAGAAACTTTCATTGCTGTATCAGGGTCTTTTAATCCGTTACCAGTAAACACAGTTACAACGCGGCTACCTTTTTTGATTTTCCCATTTTCAACAGATTTGATAACACCTGCAAGAGAAGCTGCAGAACCTGGTTCTACAAATATACCTTCGGAGCTAGCGATTAATTTGTACGCAGCTAAAATTTCATTATCTGTAACTGAATCAATAATACCACCTGACTCATCTCGGGCTGCTTCTGCATATTGCCAGCTTGCTGGGTTACCGATACGGATAGCAGTTGCAACTGTTTCAGGATTAGCAATTGGCTCGCCATTTACAATCGCAGCTGCTCCTTCTGCTTCAAATCCATACATTTTAGGTAAACCAGTATTTTTTGCTTCATTATATTCTTTGAAGCCTTTCCAGTAAGCAGTAATATTCCCTGCATTCCCGACTGGAATACATAAATAATCTGGAGCAGAGCCTAAACCATCAACAATTTCGAAAGCAGCTGTTTTTTGGCCCTCAATACGATAAGGGTTTACGGAGTTGACAAGAGTAACGGCTGTAGTTTCACTTACTTCACGAACGATTTTTAAAGCATCATCAAAGTTGCCATCAATTTCTATAATTTTAGCGCCATACATACAAGCTTGAGCTAATTTACCGAGTGCTACTTTTCCTTTTGGAATAACAACAATGGATTCAATGCCAGCACGTGCAGCATAGGCACTTGCAGCAGCTGATGTATTTCCTGTAGAGGCACAAATAACACATTTTGTTCCCTCTTCAACAGCTTTTGCAACAGCAAAAACCATACCGCGGTCTTTAAATGAACCAGTAGGATTTAAACCTTCGTATTTACCATATAACTCAATGCCTAATTGCTTAGACAGATTAACTAAATGAATTAATGGAGTGTTCCCTTCGTTTAATGTTAAAGAAGGTGTTTTCTCTGTAACGGGTAAAAATTCTTTATATTCTTCAATAAGACCTCTCCACATAACATGATCTCCTTTTGTTCTCTTAAGATGAACAGTTGTTTGTATATAAGAGACATTTTAACGCAACACAATAGTACATTTCAATAGAATTTACTAAATTAACACAAACTATATAAGTTTAAATTAAACGATCTCAAAAGTTTCATACATTCTGGAGAAATATTGGCTGAATTCCTGCTATGTCATCTTAAGTTTCCATTTCAAATACAGCCGTAAAAGCTTTATTTGAGTATAAGTGGGAAAAGAAATAATGTTTTCACCAAAAAAATTTAAAAAAAATAAAAATTTCTCTTGTAAGTTTCTCAAATTATAGTTATTTTTAATATGTGTTAATACAAATGTAAAGACAGGTGATTAGATGGGTAATATCACAATGGAGACAAGCGCTAATAATAAAACAATTTCCAGAAACAAATTGTTAGGCGTTGCGGGTGTTGGATGGATGTTTGATGCAATGGATGTAGGGATTTTGTCTTTTGTTATTGCAGCACTCGCAGCAGATTGGGGATTAAACAGTAGCCAAATGGGGTGGATTGGAAGTATTAACTCAATTGGCATGGCAGTAGGGGCACTTGTATTTGGTGTATTTGCAGATAAGGTTGGACGGAAAACGATTTTCATATGGACGCTTGTTATTTTTTCAGTAGCTAGTGGATTGTCTGCCTTAACAACCACTTTTGTTGCATTTCTCATTTTACGTTTTTTTGTTGGTATGGGATTAGGTGGAGAACTTCCAGTAGCATCTACTTTAGTTTCTGAAAGTGTTGAAGCAAAAGAACGAGGAAGAGTAGTCGTTTTATTAGAAAGCTTTTGGGCAGCAGGGTGGTTAATCGCAGCAGTTATATCTTATTTTGTTATTCCAGCTGATTTTTGGCCAATTGAAGGTTGGCGTGTTGCCCTTTTACTTACGGCAATTCCTGCTTTTTATGCCCTGTATATTCGTTTGCATTTACCTGACTCCCCACAGTTTACAGCAAGGCCAGAAGCGAAAAAGAGAAGTATTTTACAAAACATGGCTGGGATTTGGGAAAAAAAATATGCAAAAGCAACCATCATGCTATGGATTCTTTGGTTTGTCGTAGTATTTTCTTATTACGGAATGTTCCTATGGTTACCTAGTGTAATGGTTAATAAAGGCTTTAGTTTAATTTCAAGTTTCGGATATGTATTGATTATGACTCTTGCTCAGCTTCCAGGATATTTCTCAGCTGCATGGTTTATTGAAAAATTAGGTAGAAAGTTTGTGCTTGTAACTTATTTACTAGGTACTGCTGGAAGTGCATTAGTTTTTGGGAATGCCGAAACAATTGAAGTACTACTTATTTCTGGCATACTTTTATCCTTCTTTAATCTAGGTGCTTGGGGAGCGCTTTACGCATATACGCCTGAACAGTACCCGTTAATTATAAGAGGTACAGGATCTGGAATGGCGGCAGCAGTTGGGCGAGTTGGAGGAATCTTTGGTCCTTTATTAGTTGGGAGCTTGTTAACTGCTGGATATGATTTCGGTTTAATCTTTATGATCTTCTGTATCTCGATTGTCATTGGTGTAATAGCAGTTATATTCTTAGGAAAAGAAACAATGCAAACAGAGCTTGAATAATAGAAAAAGTGAAAATGACTCAAAAGTGAACCAAACTTTTGAGTCATTTTTTATGTGCGCCCGGCATGGGCTATAACTTGGTGGTGAAAGTCCACTACAGGCTTGGCAGTAGGAACTGTTAGCTAATGGCAAGGGTGTCCACCGTGAGGTGGAATCTGAAGGAAGCCGGAGGCAAAATCCCGAACTGACGGACAGAAACTATATAGAAGGCTGAATTGGGATGGACGAGTTTGCATAACAAAACGAAGTCCAATACTGCACGAATCCCATACAGTAAATATAGCAGTTACATGGGAGGAAGGTTATAGCTCTTACCCGGGGAGGTCTCACGAGGGTTATTTATTTAACAATTAAACTAGTGATAGTTCGATGAATCGTGAGAAGTCAGCAGACGTCATAGTAGTCTCCCTTTCGGGTGATGAAGGACTGAACAATCTTAAATCTTGGAAAACAAGGAGGTATAGATATTCCGCATAACCGCAGAAAACATCGTGGTAAAGACCGAAAGATGGCTACCTATGGAGAGATAAGTTGGAAACGAAAGGGTAAATAGGAGCGCGTAGGAATACTAATATGGATATGAAAGAACAGGATGGTATCAATATCAATTTAATTGATAAAGTTATTGCAAATAATAATCTTTGGAGAGCTTATAAGAAAGTAAAAGCAAACAATGGTGCACCAGGGATTGATGGAATTACAGTAGTACAATTAAAGTCACACATGAAGAAATATTTTGAACCTCTCAAAAAGAAGTTGAAAGATGGAACTTATCAACCTCAACCAGTTAAAAGAGTTGCCATACCCAAACCGGACGGTTCTAAAAGATATTTAGGAATACCAAGCGTTTTAGATAGAGTCGTCCAACAAGCTATTCTTCAAGTGATTGAACCCATTATAGACCCACACTTTTCAGAACATAGTTTTGGATTTCGGAAAGGCAGAAATGCCCACCAAGCAATTATATTAGCTGAAAAATATTACGAGGAAGGTTACCGCGTAGTAGTGGACTGTGACTTAAAAAGTTACTTTGATACAATTCATCATCAAAGACTAAGAGCATATTTAGAAGAATTCATATCAGACAAAATTGTCTTAAAATTAATATGGAAATTCTTGCGTTCAGGGATCCTAGACCGGGACATCTATATTGAAACCAAAGAAGGTGCTCCGCAAGGTGGACCACTGTCTCCTATATTAGCAAATGTTTATCTAAACAAATTAGATAGAGAGTTAGAGAAAAGAGAGCATCGTTTTATTAGATACGCGGATGACTTTGTCATTTACGTGAAAAGTAAACGTGCTGGAGAGAGAGTTATGGAAAGTGTCTCAAAGTTCATTGAACAAGACTTACAACTCGTCATTAACCAAAACAAAAGTAAGGTATGCGGGGCAACAACTTCTACTTTTCTTGGGTTTAACATTCAAAATCTTATGGGAAAGTTGGATGCCGACCAAGTAAGTCGGCCAAACAACGATTCAAAGACAAGTTAAAGAAAAGTACAAGTCGGAAAATGAATGGAAATTTTGAAGAAATAGTCAAGAAAATTAATCAAATCACAACTGGATGGATTAATTATTATGGGATTTCAAGAATGAAGAAATTCATTATTGAGACACAGAAATGGCTTAACCATCGGTTAAGGCAACTTATATGGAAAAGATGGAAGAAACCAAAGACTAAATATAAGATGCTTCGTAAATATGGAGTAAATCATGATGACGCAATGAAATTAGCTAATTCCCGAAAGGGATATTGGAGACTTTCACGAAGTGAAATTCTTCAACGTGCAATAACAAAAGAAAAGCTCACAAAGTGGAGACTAAAAGATATCTCCTTACTTTATGAGCAACGATACTTAAAAGGTTGAACCGCCGTATACGGAACCGTACGTACGGTGGTGTGAGAGGTCGACTACTCAAATAATGAATAGTCACCTACTCGATTTCCGAAAATATTGAAATCTATGCAAATTCACCCACCCTATGCCTATTTTAGATAATACTTATCTAATTTTGTCGAAATTTCGAACATTTCACTTTAGCTTATGAAAGATTTTTCAGAAAACTCATTGTATTTAATTTTTATTAGTGTTAACCTATCATTTATCAAATATATACTATTAACATGTCTAAGGGAGGTTTGGAAGCTAACATGAATATCATTGAAACTATAAAAAAACGATATATTCGACTATCTAGAGGTCAGCGTAAAGTTGCTCAATTTGTTGTTGATAACCCAAATATAGTAGCTACTCATATAGCTTCCGAGGTGGGACAACTAATTGGTGTAAGTGAATCAACAGTTATCCGTTTTTGTTATGCCATGGAATTGTCAGGTTATCACGAGCTACAAGAGAAGCTAAGAAATGATTTGTTCAATGGGATATCTTCAAAAGGAGAACAAAAAGTTGTCGTTTCCAAAAAGCAAAGTAATTTCATTAAAGAGATTATGAATGAGGATGTATCAAATATTCTAAATACGATTGAATTAATTGATCCTCAACAATTTGAATTGGCTACACAGCTTTTACATGAGTCCCAGTTCGTATACGTACTTGGTTTTAGACAATCAGCACCAGCTGCAAATTTTATGACAAGTACATTAAAAAACTTAAGGAAACATGTAAAGCAGATTCAACATGAAATGGAAGATATTGTACAGCAATTAAGTAATATAGATAAAGATTCTGTATTAGTCATTGTGGCTGTTGATCACGTGCTAGAAGATGTCCTAACGATTGCTAATTTAGCAAAAAATAAAAAGGCGAAAGTTATTGCACTTACAAATTCCACTTTATCACCAATTCGTGATTATGCTGATGCTATGTTTACAATTAATATGCAAAAGCAAATATCTATTGAAACATCTACATCATTATGTTCACTAATTAACGCTTTAATTGAAGGTATGATTTCTAATAATCGAAAGCAATACATGACATTCCAAAAGTCAAATGAACAAATTGAAAGTAGTTTTTCGTATATTGAATCTAGTATCAGATCAACATGTTAATATTAAATGAAAAAGCGTATACGTAAATTGCGGGGGCATTTACGTATGCGCTTTATTTTGTGAATTGGAAATGTAGTTCTATTTTTCTAATTTCTAAATAGTTGTGTTAAAATAAATTCGAATTATGAACAAATATTAGGAGGACTTTGGTTAATGAGCAAAGTATTAGTTTTCGGTCATAAAAATCCAGATACAGATACAATAACATCAGCAATAGTTTATGCATATTTAAAACAACAGCTTGGCGCTGATGCAGAAGCAGTACGTTTAGGTGAAGTGAACAGTGAAACACAATTTGCATTAAATAAATTTGGCTTTGAAGCTCCAAGATTAATCGATAATGTTGCAAATGAAGCAAAAGAAGTAATTTTAGTTGACCATAATGAACGTCAACAATCTGCAAATGGCATTGAAGAAGTGAAAGTAACAGAAGTAATTGATCACCATCGAATTGCTAACTTTGAAACATCAGATCCACTATATTTCCGTGCGGAGCCAGTTGGATGTACTGCAACGATTTTAAATAAACTATTCAAAGAAAATAATGTAGAAATACCAGCGAATATTGCAGGGCTAATGTTCTCAGCAATTGTATCTGATACGTTATTATTCAAATCTCCAACATGTACTGAGCAAGATATTCAGGCAGGAAAAGAACTAGCTGAAAAGGCTGGCATTAATGCGGAAGAATATGGTTTAGCTATGCTAAAAGCAGGTGCAGATCTTTCTGATAAAGCGTTAGAAGATTTACTTTCTTTAGATGCGAAGGAATTTACATTTGGTAATGTCAAATCTGTTGTAGCTCAAGTAAATGCGGTGGATGTAAACGATGTATTAAATCGTAAAGAAGAATTAGTAAGTCTTTTAAATAATAAAGTTGAACAAAATGGTTTGAATTTATATTTCTTCATCGTTACGGACATTTTAAATAATGATTCAGTCGTTGTTGTGGCAGGTAGTGCTTCAGAAGATGCAGCAAAAGCATTTGGAAAAGAATTAAATGATCATGTAATTGAATTACCTGGTGTTGTATCTCGTAAAAAACAAGTTGTACCAGTGCTAACAGACGCTTTAAAATAATATAAAGGTGTCGCTTTAAGGGCGACACCTTTTTCATTTCAAATCTAATGGATATACTGCAGGTCCCTCAATAACATTTCCATTTTTATCGAATCTTGATCCGTGACATGGACAATCCCATGTTTCATCCCCTTCATTCCATCGTGTTTTACAGCCTAAATGAGTGCATTTAGGTGCATCAATTCTAGTTAAATACCCCTCGGCTAAATTAGAAGTCATAAATCCGATTAAATTGAACATGCGTAACATAGTAATACCAAATTGATTTCGGGATGGATGATAAATCTCTTCCGCTGGGTGTTTTACCTTTGTAATAGCACTTGAAATGATTTCACCAGCAACAAGGGAATTCGATAATCCCCACTTGCGATAGCCTGTTGCAATATAGATGTTCGATTCATTTGCAGTAATTGGCCCAACATAAGGTATCGAGTCAGCGGTATCCGGATCTTGAGCACTCCAATGAAATTCAGGTTTAGGTAAATCAAATTTTGACATGACCTCATTTTCTAACGTGTCATAATATAATTGTGTATCTTCAACAGTACCAGCCTTATGAGAACTACCTCCATAAATAAAATAAGGCTGATTGTTAATAAGGGCAGTTCGGATTGTTCGGGAAGGACTATCAACAGATAAATATTGTCCTTTCAATAGTTCCGTATTTTTAGTTGCAGTTAAGTAAGAACGTTCAATCGAAAGTTTAGCAATTTGCAAACCTTTAATGGCTTCAATCGGATAATGTGTTGCAAGTACAAGATGATTAAATGATACTTCAAGCTCATCTTCTGTATAAATAGTATTATTGTCTGGCACTACCTTTGTGACTCTGGTATTTGAATAAAGATTTGCGCCTTCTTTTAATGCGAGTTTCGCAAAATGTAGTGTGAAATTTGTAGGATGAATTTGAGATGTATTTTCGATTTTGATTGCAGTGTTAATATCAAAAGGAAGCTCCGTTTCCAATGTTTCAAGCCCTGGGATATTGAGTAATTTATATGCTTCTAGCTCATCCTGAAGTTTCTGTTTTCCTTGATCAGTAGTTGAATATAAATAGGAATCTACTTTTTGGAATATATCACTATTTACACTTTGTAATGCGGAATCAATGGCTTTTTGGTTAGCATCAAAGTAGGTTCTTGCTTCTTCTTCAGAAAATGATTTTAATAATTTTGCAAAGATTGCATCATGCTGAGGTGTTAACTTACCAGTTGAGTGACCTGTTGTAGCAATTGCTACAGAAGAGTTTGCTTCAAGAAGCACCACATTAACACCTTTTTTTGCAAGTAAATAGGCAGTATAGACACCCGTTAATCCTCCACCCACAATACAAACATCGCAATTGAGAGAAGTAGATAGTTTATTTAAAGATAATGGTTCAATTCCACTTAGCCAAAGAGAGTTTTGCATAAATTGCCTCCAATATATATTCTTTTTAGAAGTATTGGAAAATGTTGAGTACATTATTCAATGTTGTGTATAAGAACTCACTTTTAAAGAGAAAGAAAAATTAAATTAAATGCCAAAGTATCATCTATTTAAAACTATTTTGGTAGCATAAATATATTTAGATGAGCACTTTTATTGAACTATAGTAAGTGAATTCCGTAGAATAAGAAAAAAAGGAGAAGTGACCCTATGAAAGTAGAAGTTTGGTCAGATTACGTTTGTCCTTTTTGTTATATTGGAAAACGTCAATTAGAAAAAGCATTAAAAGATACAGGTTATGAAGGTCAAATTGAAGTTGAATATAAAAGCTTTCTATTAGATCCTACAACACCAATAGATGCGGATGAGTCCGTATATTCTTCGTTAGCAAAAAAATTTGGAGTATCCGTAGATGAAGCTAAAAATATGACGAAAAACGTTGCGAACCGTGCGAAAGAGGTAGGTCTCGAATACGATTTTGATATTATGAAAACAGCGAATACAGTAGCTGCACATAGATTAGCTAAGTGGGCAGATACAAAGGGAAAAGGTTCTGAAATGAGCGAACGTCTATTACAGGCCTATTTTTCAGAGGGTCAGGCAATTGGTAAACGAGATGTGTTACTAAAGCTAGTTGAAGAGCTTGGTTTAGATACGAAGGAAGCAACCGACATATTAGAAGGTGAGCAGTACGCTAAAGATGTAGAACAAGATATTATAGAAGCACAAACACTAGGTGTAAGAGGGGTACCATTTTTTGTATTTGATAATAAATACGGTATTTCAGGTGCTCAACCTCAACCAGTATTTGAAAAAACGATTGAAAAAGTAGCTAGTGAGGCCGGTTTAAAGCCGAAGTTAAAAATGGTTGGTAATGATAACGGTGCTATTTGTACAGACGATCATTGTGATTTTTAACTAAAAAATCCCCCATGAAAATGAACTGCTCCCCAATTGTTAGATGGTCTAACTTTAAGGGGTCACTTCAAAATTTCGTTGGGGGATTTATTTTATTTAATGCATTGTACAGATACAAGGTGTTATTATGTAGGAATTTAAATGTCGAAATGAATATTTTCATGACATTTCTCATAAATTGTAGATAAACCCTATAGAGGGTAAATTTCCAAATCGATGTAAACGTCTACATTTTCACCGATTAAAAAACTACCAGATTCTAAAATTTTATTATAGCGTAAATTAAAATCATATCGATTTATTGAAGAGTTAGCAGTAAAACCATAAGTATCCTGCCCCCAAGGATTCTTAACTTGCCCAGTACATTCAACAAAAAAAGTTGTAGGTTTTGTAATATCTTTTATTGTCAAATCTCCAATAAGGTTAAATGTAGAGTCTGTTAATCTTTCAATTTTTGATGAGTTGAATTTTATTTTTGGAAAACGATCTGCATCAAAAAAGTCTGCAGAAATTAAATGTTTATCTCGGCTTTGATCACTTGTCGATAAACTTGGAACATCGATATCAAAAGATATAAATACATCTTCTAAGCTTTCAATAGACTTTGTTTTAATGATGGCTGAGTAAGAACCAAAAACACCATTAACATTTGCAATACCCATATGTTTTACCGTAAATGAAATTGCTGAATGAGGAAAATCGATTGCATAATCCATGAATTTGACACCTCCAATCGAATTCTCTTGTTACCTAATAATATCTTAACAAGGAAAAATATACAATAATAGTAAATATCCAAGAATTAAGTTACTTTTCGTAGCTAAATTTTAAATGGTACACTAAAAAACAGGACGATAAGAGTGAGTCTACTTTCTAAAATTAAATCTAGAGGTGTTATATCATGAAAGAGGTATGTATATGTCCACGTTTTTCAAAAGCTATGGACTTGTTAGGAAAGCGTTGGACTACTTTAATATTGTATCAATTATTGGAAGGTCCTCAAAGATTTAACGAAATTGAATCCTCTTTACCAATTAGTGGCCGGCTGTTGTCAGAACGCTTAAAAGAATTAGAAAAAGAAAATATTGTTGAGCGAAAAGTATATTCAGAAGTACCTATTAGGGTGGAATATTCCTTAACGGATAAGGGGAAAGCACTTGAAGGAGCAATTCGAGAAGTAGAAAAATGGTCAAAAATATGGATAAATTAAAGTGTATAGCCACTTGCCAAAAAGCTTTCAATTTCCCATACTAAGTATGTACGTTTAGTAGAAAGGATTTTCAATATGACTATACAAAAGTGGGCTAATGATTTGGCTCAATTAATGAATCCAAAAAATATTAAGACAAATGAGTTATTAAAGAAATATACGATGACAAAACTTGGCGGGGCAGCAGATGTGTTTGTAATGCCTGAAACAGAAGAAGAAGCCAGTGCTATTGTAAAATATGCCTATGATCATCATATACCGCTATTAATGCTTGGAAATGGTTCAAATATGGTTGTTCGAGATGGTGGTGTAAGAGGGATTGTCATCACATTTTCAAAATTAAATGAAATTCGAGTGGATGGAAACCAAATATATGCTCAAAGCGGAGCTTTAATAAAAGATGTTTCAAAGATAGCAGCGAATGAAAGCTTAACGGGCTTCGAATTTGCTTGTGGGATTCCAGGCTCCGTTGGTGGAGCAATGGCGATGAATGCAGGAGCTTATGGCGGGGAAATCAAAGATATCATCGTATCATCAACTGTGTTAACAAAAGAAGGAAAAATAATCGTACTATCAAAAGAAGAGCTCGATTTACGCTATCGACACAGCATCATAACTCAAGAAGGTTATTTTGTTCTTTCTTCAATTTTTGAGCTTAAAAAGGGAAATAAGGAAGAAATTGATGCAAAAATTGCAGATTTAACATATAAACGAGAATCAAAACAACCTTTAGAATACCCATCAGCCGGTAGTGTATTTAAACGTCCCCCTGGCTATTTCGCCGGAAAGCTCATTCAAGACAGTGGATTACAGGGCAAGGGAGTCGGTGATGCCGAAGTCTCTCTAAAGCATGCGGGATTCATTATTAATAAAGGGAATGCAACAGCAACAGATTATATAAATACGATTAAAATGGTTCAAAAGGAAGTAAAAGAAAAATTTGGTGTTGAATTAGAGCTAGAAGTTAAAATTGTTGGTGAAGACTAGTATGTTAAAAAGCGCCTTTCGTGTAAGCGAGGGCGCTTTAAATACATATAGGAAAATTGATTACATAAGGAGTTTAAAATGAAGTTTATTTCGTGGAATGTAAATGGTATTAGAGCTTGTTTAACGAAAGGTTTTCTAGATTACTTTAATGAAGTTGATGCGGATTTTTTCTGTATACAAGAAACAAAGTGTCAGGATGGACAAGTACAGCTTGAACTTGATGGATATCATCAGTTTTGGAATTATGCTCAAAAAAAAGGGTATTCAGGAACAGCTATTTTCACAAAACATCAACCAAATCATGTAAAATATGGCGTGGGGGATGAGGAAGAGGAGCAGGAAGGACGTATCATTACATTAGAATATAATGACTTTTATTTGGTAAATGTGTATACACCTAACTCTCAAAGAGATTTAGCGAGATTGCCCTATCGATTAAATTGGGAAGAGAAATTAGCGAATTATTTAATCAGCTTAAATCAACAGAAACCAGTCGTCTATTGTGGTGATTTAAATGTTGCACATGAAGAAATAGATTTGAAAAATGCTAAAGCGAATATGGGGAACTCAGGTTTTACAGTAGAAGAAAGAGAAAAAATGAGCCGATTATTATCATCGGGATTTGTCGATTCATTTCGTTATTTAAATCCAACTAAAACAGATTCATATACGTGGTGGTCCTATATGAATAAAGTAAGAGAGCGAAATATTGGATGGAGAATTGATTATTATATTGTCTCTGAGCAATTAAAAGACCAAATTGAGGAAGTGGATATACATTCGAATATTTACGGTAGCGATCATTGTCCAATTCTTTTAAAATTAGATTTAAATAATAGGAAATTAAATAATAATTAAATGAAATACGTTTAATTCGAATCGTAAAAAACGATATTTAAAATGTTATTGCCTACGAGAGGTGGTCAAAAGAATGTCAACGGAAGCTATAAAGAAGAAAAAACCGAAAAGAATTATAGATTGGATAATTTGGGCAGTTGGTATATTAATTATATTAGGTGGTCTAATTGTAGTTGGGATACATTTTTATGTTGCAAGCTCATTACCTAAAATTGAAGGCGACGTCGTTGTAGAAATATTGGATGAGGATGTAACTGTGACACGTGATGGTCATGGTGTTCCACATATATCTGCTAAGACAGAAGCCGATTTATATCGCGCGCAAGGATATGTACAAGCCCAAGACAGACTATTTCAAATGGATTTAGCAAGAAGACAAGCTAGTGGAACACTTGCAGAAGTCGTTGGAGAAACAGCAATTGAGTCTGATAAGTTATTCCGTACATTTAGCTTAAGAAATGCAGCTGAAAAGTCTTGGGAAACATATGATGATGAAACGAAACAAATTCTAGAATGGTTTGCAGAAGGTGTAAATGCTTATATCAATGAAGGGAAATTAACTTATGAGTTTGCACTACTTGGATATAAACCAGAAGAATGGACACCAATAGATTCGCTAACCATTGGGAAATACATGGCCTATGATTTAGGTGGGACTTGGAAATTGCAGGCATTTAATCATTGGGCTATGCAAAACCTAACTGAAGAAGAAGCGAAGGAACTGTTAGTAAAATATCCTGAAGGTGCACCATCCATTATTGAAGCAAATTTAAATAATTCTGTAAAAGTAGCTGGAGAATTTAATACAGAGTTATTACCAAATGAATTTAATGGTAGTAACAACTGGGTTATATCTGGTGAAAAAACTGAAACAGGGAAGCCTTTACTAGCAAATGACCCTCATCTTAGTCTAGGCACTCCCTCTATCTGGTATGAAATGCATTTACAGTCACCTGAACAAAATGTTAGTGGAGTAATTTTTGCAGGCGTTCCAGGTATTATTTTAGGTCATAACGAATCTATTGCTTGGGGAGTTACGAATGTCGGTCCAGATGTTCAAGATTTATATATTGAAATCCCAAACCCAGAAAATCCAACTCAATTCAAGTATGACGGAAAATGGGAAGATGCAGAAGTTCGAAATGAACCGATTAAAGTTAAAAATGGAGAAACAATTGATTTTGAAGTTGTTGTAACAAGACATGGCCCGGTTATATCGGATTATATGTTTGGAGAAGAAACACCAGATGCTGTTTTCTCTATGCAATGGACAGCGTTAGAGCCAACCCATGAATTTCGTGCAATCTTAGGTTTTAACAAAGCTACAAACTGGGATGAGTTTGAAGAAGCTTTAGAGGACTTTAAAGCACCAGCGCAAAACTTTGTATTTGCATCAACCGACGGAACTATTGCATATAAGGCAGTAGGAAATATACCGATTCGTAAGTCTGGGGAAGGGGAATTACCTGTACCTGGAGATTCATCTGAATATGGATGGGAAGGATATATTCCATTTGATGAATTACCTTCTGTCATTAATCCTGAGGAAGGTTATATTGTTACTGCTAATAACGAAGTAATAGGAGAAGAATATCCATACCATATTGCAAACTATTGGGCGCCACCATATCGTTATGAAAGAATCGTTGAATTGATAGAATCTGTTGATGGGTCAGAAACAAAGTTAACTTCAAATGACATGAAAGCAATTCAATCAGATAAAAAAAATTTTTATGCAGAAGAATTTTTACCTCATATTCTTGAAACATTAAAGAAAATGGATACAGAAGGTAAGTATGAAGAAATCATTACACTTCTTGAAGAATGGGAAATGTTTGATAATAAGGATGAGGCAGCACCATTAGTATTTAATCTACTGATGGATAATGTGCAGAAAACATTATACGATGGTAAACTGCCAGAAGATATCTATGAGTTGATGCCAGCAAAATATCAAGTGACTGATCAACTATTAAGAGATGCGTATGCAGGAAATCCAGGTGTGTGGGTTACAGAAGCTGGTGGAATCGATCAAGTTATATTTGATTCATTTGAAATAACAATAACGGATATAAAATCAAAATATGGAACAAAAGCTTCAAAATGGACATGGGGTAGCTATAATAAGCTAACATTTGATCATCCCTTATCTGCTGCATCCGATTTTCTTGCACAATATATCAATCCAAGTAAACAATCAGTTGGTGGCTCTAGAATTACTGTACAAGCTGCAGGTAATGATGGGCAAGGGAATGTGAACCATGGTGCGTCATGGAGATTCGTTGTTGATTTAAATGATTTATCTCACTCCTTCCAATTGGTTGCTCCTGGTCAGAGTGGTCATGTTAAATCGAAATGGTATGATGATCAAAGTGCAGATTGGGTTTATGGTCGATACCATCAAACGAATATTGATGGGAACTTAATTAAAACCTATGAATTAATATTGAAATCACAGTGAAATCAAATGTTTACTAATTGATGCATTATTTATTTCGATTTTCCATTGTAATAATTGATTATTCGTTTTATGATTAATTCACTAGAAATATTATTTATGGAGCGATTTTTCAATTATGACAGAGCCAATTTTAGTCAATGTAACCGAAGAAATAGTTCATGGTCTTGTTAGATTTTTATTATTCGGTCCAGAATATCAAACATTTTGTCATTGCGAAAAATGTGAGATGGAAATAGCAGCTTACACGCTGAATAGATTACCATCAAACTATGTGTCAACGGCTGAAGCAAGAGAAGAAGTGTATAATAAGCTGAATAATCCGATATACATTAGCTTGTTAAATAAGGAAATCATAAGAGCCATTTATGCAGTTGGAAAAAGTCAGAATCATTCCTAACCTAAGATGGTTTAATTAATATAAAGTGATATATGGGGGGTGTTCAGAAAATAATAATTTCTGGGCACCCTTTGTATGTTGTTATTAAAATTTTTAATATGAGTGAACAACAGATTATTAGCGAATATCAATAATGGATATGTCGTGAAATATTACCTTTTTACGTAAGGTTGTAGTAAACTTAAAAGTAAGATTTTGAAAGTGAGGGGTCGTTTATGCCAACACCTAGTATGGAGGACCATATCGAACAAATTTATTTACTAATAGAAAATAAAGGATATGCGCGGGTGTCTGACATAGCAGAAGCATTATCAGTTTTACCTTCCTCAGTTACAAAAATGGTCCAAAAGTTAGATAAAGATGGCTATTTAGTATACGAAAAATATAGAGGGTTAACACTTACATCAAAAGGGGAAAGACTAGGTAAACGACTAGTAAAGAGGCATGAACTACTCGAACAATTTCTTCGTTTAATTGGTGTGGATGAAGAACTTATATATGCGGATGTTGAAGGTATTGAACATCATTTGAGCTGGAATTCTATAGACAGAATTGCTGATCTAGTACAACTATTAGAAGAAGATGCTGAGTTAGTAAAAAAGCTTGAAGAGATGAAAGCTCAATAACTTGTTTAAGAGGAGAAGGAAATAACACATGTTAGAACTAAAATCAGGTGAAGTTGTCGAACTTACTGTATTAGAAGAACAGGATTCACGTTTTATGTTAACAAATGGCGAATTAGAAATTCCATTAAATCGTTCGGAAGTCCAACAACCTCTTCAAAGAGGAGATCGTATTAAGGTATTTCTATTTGCAGATCGTCGAGGAAACCTACAAGCAACAACTGCCCTACCGAAGATAACGCAAGGCGAGTATGGTTGGGCACGTGTGATAAAGGTATCTAAAGAAGGTGCATATGTAGATATAGGCTCGACACGTGAGGTTTTAATCAAATCAGAGGACTTGCCACCTTTAAATAATCTGTGGCCAGAAGTAGGCGATGAGCTTTATACAACGTTGCGAATCGATCGTAATGGTGATTTATTTGGACGTTTAATTACAGAAGAGAAAGTTAATGAACTGTACGAAGGTGCAGTAGGGGATTTGCATAATAAAAATATAAAAGCTAGACCCTATCGTTTATTACCAGTAGGTTCTTTCCTACTTGGAATAGATAATCCTTATCGTATTTTTGTGCATAATTCGGAAATGGAATCCGAACCAAGATTAGGTCAAGAAGTGACGATTCGAGTGATCGATGTGAAGGAAGATGGATCATTAAATGGTTCAATGCTACCTAGAAAACACGAAAGACTTAGTTCAGATGCAGAACAGATATTAGAGTATTTAAATAGTGTGGGTGGAAAAATGCCTTTTAGTGACAAATCCACGCCAGAAGAAATATTAGAAATGTTTAAAATGAGTAAAGGCGCCTTCAAACGTGCACTTGGATCATTAATGAAGGCTGGAAAAATACAACAAAAGGATGGCTGGACAGAGCTCCAGTAATAGTTGATGCAAATTAATTAAACTCCTGTTTTTAGTATGGTATATTTTAGGCAAAGGGGGAGAAGTAAAATGGAATTTACTTTGAATGAATTAAGTCCACAGCATTTTGCTTTTGAGTACAAAAAAGATGGAGAAAAGTTAGCTGAGATTGAGTGGGTTCAAAAAGAGAACGTCATGGTCATGAACCATACGTATGTATCTGATGTTTTAAGAGGCCAAGGGGTAGCCAAAAAATTATTAGATCAAGCTGCAAGCTACGCAAGAGAGAACGGTTATAAGATGGAAGCTGTATGTTCTTATGTAGTGGCGGCATTTGATAAAAGTAATGAATATGATGATATAAAAGCATAAAAAAGGTGTAGATAATGGATAAATTCATTATCTACACCTTTTTAAATAGTATGGGATTATATTGAAATATTGATTTATAAAGTAGTATGAATTTTAGCGTAATTATTAGATGAATATCCAATTTAAATTTGAATAAAAAAATAAATTAGAACTGTTAGTAATAATGCTCCAACCAAAAATGAGGATACTTCTTTCCAATCATAAAATATTTCTCGATCTCTCATGAAGTTCAGCCCTCTCCATATAAAAAATTTGATACTTATATATTATTAAAGGCAATGGAAATATATTACCAAAATGGAAAGATAGATTGGAAAAATCGTTCGAGGTATTTTTACATAGTTTATCGTGCAATTGTCGAAATTGAACAAGTATATTTTTTTATAAAAGGGAAAAAGTAAAGTATCAGATCGTTTGGAGGGATTAAATTGGCAAAATTGAAAGGTAAAGGTGTAGTTTTAGCAGCTTTTGTCGCAGGTGTAGCATCCTTCTTAAGTAAAAAAGACAACCGCGTAAAAACAATGAATATGATTAATTCGATTAAAGATAAGGCAGGAGCTAAATTGAATCTTCAGAAATCAGGTGCAACTGGTACAGGTGATACACTCAAAGAATTAGCGGAAACAGCAGCAAGTGTAAGCGATACAAACATTAGAGGGAATAATTTTATAGGTGAAGGTGGAGGACAAACAGCACTTGCCTATTATAATGAAAGTCAACAAAAGCAATAATAAAAACCTCGATAACTTAATTAGTTGTCGAGGTTTTATTTCTGCTTGCTATTAAGAAAAAAATGTAACAGAGTTAAGCTTTAGCAACTTCTTTTTTCATTGTTTTGTTTTTAGCAAGGTTTACATGCCATGATAAAGCTTCCTCTAAAATATGAGGAGTTTGCGCATTACCAGTTGCTTCAACTGCGCGGTTATAGTAATCACGTAATTGCTCTTTATAATCAGGGTGTGCACAGTTTTCGATAATTAATGCAGCACGTTCTTTTGGAGCAAGTCCGCGTAAGTCAGCAATACCTTGTTCAGTTACGATTACGTCTACATCGTGCTCTGTATGATCTACGTGAGATACCATAGGTACGATTGACGAAATAGCGCCACCTTTAGCATATGATTTCGTTACGAAGATACCAAGACGAGCGTTACGAGCAAAGTCCCCAGATCCACCGATACCGTTCATCATTTTTGTACCACTAACATGCGTTGAGTTTACGTTTCCATAAATATCTAGCTCAAGAGCAGTGTTGATAGAAATTAACCCGAGACGACGGATTACTTCTGGATGATTCGAAATTTCTTGTGGACGTAATACTAATTTGTCAGCATACTTCTCAAGGTTTCCGTATACTTTTTTCTGTAATTCTTCTGATATAGTAATAGATGTAGCAGAAGCATAGCTTACTTTACCAGCATCAATTAAGTTAAATACTGCGTCTTGAAGAACTTCTGAGGCTACGATCAAATCTTCAAATTCAGAATCTGCAAATCCATCAAGTACAGCGTTTGCAACAGAACCAACACCTGATTGTAAAGGCATTAATTTGTTCGTTAAGCGTCCAGCTTTAATTTCAGAACGGAAGAAATCTAGTAAGATGTTTGCCATGTCCTGAGTTTCTTCGTCTGGAGGAACGATTAATGAAGGAGCATCTGGCTCTTCAGAAACAACGATCGCTTTAATTTTAGCTGGATCAACTTTAATTCCGATTTCTCCAATGCGTTGTGTTGCATCAGTTAATGGAATTGGTCCACGTTGTCCTTGTGCTTCTGGTACATAAATATCATGAAGACCAATTAAGCTTTCAGGATGTGCGATATTTAATTCAACAATAATATTTTCTGCATATTGAGCGAAGATCGGTGAGTTACCAACTGATGTTGTTGGGATAATTAAACCATCTTCAGTAATTGCAGCAGCTTCAATAATTAAATATTGGATTGGTCCGATAATTCCTTGGCGTACTAATTCAGCATTGTGAGAAAGATGAGCGTCTACATATAAAACATCGCCAGAGTTAATTTGGTTACGAATCATTGGGTCTGCGATGAAAGGTCCGCGTTTGCGAATTGCACCAGCTTCAGCTAGATACTTGTCCACTTCAGGGCCAAGTGAAGCACCAGTATAAACATCAATTTTAAACTCTTCATTTTTAGCGCGTTCAACTAATGCCATAGGAACAACTTTTGCATCTCCAGCACGAGTGAATCCACTCATACCAACTACAGCGCCATTGCTAATAAGTGCGGCAGCTTCTTCTGCAGATACAACTTTATCGACTAATTGTTTTAAACCTAGACGTTTTTCGACTCTTGGATCCATTAAAAATCCTCCCCTTAAATATAAAAAAATAGTCTCTACATTATATCAAGTTACTACTTAATATAATTCTTATACACTAATATTAGCACCAAAATGTCACAAAATCTTCAACAAATTTATGAAAGTGCTTAATTTGCGTATGAACGAGAAAAAATACGTAAAAACGAAGAAAAATAAGAAAACCATCTCTGTTCTTTATCAAATAAAAAACAAAAAAATAAAAAAACGACCATTATTATATAGTACAATGGTCGATTTGGGTAGAAAAACAATTTTAAATTAAAAGCCTAATGATCTACGGAAGTAACTTGCATATCTTTGGCTGACAGGAATTCTAGTTCCGTCTTTCATCACTAACAAGAAAGTGGAATGAGAGTCTGGTTGGATTTCTTCTATAAAATCAATGTTTACAATGTAAGAACGATGACATCTAATAAAAGAATCAGGAGCTAAGAAAAGTTCTAGGTCACTTAAGTTAAGTCTATGGTAGCCTTCGCGATTCATCGTTTTCACAAACGTTTTTCTTAATTGTGTTTCAAGGTATATTACTTGATTGTGTTTAATAGGATACCAACAGTCATCAATTTTTATCGTAATATAGTTTGTTAAAAATGGAGATGGCTTTTGAGGAGAAATAGCTATGATTGCTCCTTTCGTTTCACCTTCTTCAACAAGAGGAATACTCATTCCGTAGTATGGTACTCCAAATACATCAGGTTCAATGTATGAACTGATTTTTTGTCCATATGTAAGAGCTTTATGTGCAGCAGAACCTTCTTTAATAGGATCTCCAGGTTTAATTTTTAAATCAACCTTTTTACTTGGCTGATAGTATAGATACTCATTGGTATCAGAAATTGCAATTGATGTATCCTCTGGGAAGAAATCTTTTATAATATTCATGATTTCTTCAATTTGCTTTGGATCCAATAGTAACACCTCTTCATTAGCTTAGTATGTATAGTATATATTAATTTTACTACATATTAAACTAATTGAAATAGAGAAGATTGAGGAATAATTTAGGATTTTTTGAACAATTCAAAAAAAACTATTGATAAAATGAGTATTTAAAGATAACATCGATGTAATAATTTTACAAATGCGTAAAATATAATATTATACTGTAAAACAAATATTAATCGTATACAATGGAGTATGCAAAGTATATCTCATTCTATACCAATCTTTAAAATTGAGTTGAAAAAAAATCGCAAATTATGGTAATATTCACTGTAGTTATAAAATAATTACTTTATACATATTTATACGAATAAAAACATTAAGTTTTTGCATATCATAACCAAAATTTAAGATAAAAATATCAATTTATGTATAGGATGATACAATATTCATATAAAGCATATAATTCTTATTGTAAAAAAATAAAATGTGATTTTTCAAATAATTTATGCAAATTGCATTCTGAAGAAAGATGGGGTAATTTATGCAGCATCAACATTCAATATCAGAAACCATTTCTAAAAGATACTTTCAAGAAATTGATGGTATTAATCAATATAGTGGGATTGAGGACTTTTTCAATATTGAATCAAAGCTGTTGTTTGAAATCTTTCACTTAGAGGCGGCGAAGGCAAAGAAATCTTTGCATGAAATCATTGATATCCTATCGATTCGATTTGGAAAACAAGTGATTAAAATTGTCCGTGGTTATTTTGTCATACTGTCATCAATTGTTGCTAGAAAATTATTAGATAATCAAGTCCCTTCAAAAAAGGCGTTTGCATTTAATCTAGCTTGCTCAGATATGATAGAAAACAAAATGAAAGATGCTGAATTTCTACAATTTGCAGACGAGTTAATTGAGTTTTATGTAGATTTTATTGCAGATCGCAAACAACCAACTTTCAAACACCAAACTGTGAATAAAGTAATCATGTACATAAATGATGAACTAGAAAATGATTTAACAGTTGAAAGTATAGCGAATAAATTTCATATAAGCACAAGTCATTTGTCACGTATTTTTAGAGAACATGTTGGAATTACACTGGTAGAATATTTAAATGTTAGACGAGTAGAAGAGTCGCAGTATTACTTAAGACATACAAATAAAAGCATTACTTCGATTTCTGAACAATTTCATTTCTGTAATCAAAGTTACTTTACTCGCATATTCAAAAAATATACTGGTGTTACACCGAAACATTTTAGAGATGAATTACATCATGAGTTTTATCGATTTGAAATTAATGATTTGGAACATGAAAATGTTTAAGAATACGGAACGTGGCTACTGCAGGAAATGGATATTTTAGTATCTTTCATTGAAGCGCCTGCTATTTGATAATCCTAGCTTAAGTACTGTATACTTCAACATAGTAAAAACATATAGTAGGTGGAAAAATGAAAAAAATATTGCTATTTTCTATGCTAGGCGTCCTGTTGTTCATATTAACTGGATGTCAGTCTGTAGAAAATCAAGAAGGATTTTTTTATAACATATTTGTAAAACCGATGGATTTCCTTATTGATTATCTTGGAGGACTATTTGGGGGTAGTTATGGGTTAGCAATTATCGCAATAACGGTTGCTATTCGTTTAATTTTGATGCCGCCCATGTTAAAAAATTACCGTAAACAAGCTTTAATGAAATCTAAAATGGATATCGTAAAGCCAAAAATGGACGAACTTCAAGACCGAATGAAAAAGGCGACAACGAAAGAAGAGCAAATGGCTGTTCAGCAAGAAATGATTGCTCTTTATCGTGATAATGGTATTAATCCGTTAAATATGGGTTGCTTACCGATTATTATTCAAATGCCAATTATTATGGGACTGTACTTTGCAATTTCCCATTCGGAAGATGTGAAATCTCACGAGTTTTTATGGTTTAATTTAGGGGAATCTGATATTTTAATGACAGCGATTGCTGGTATCGTATACTTCCTACAAGCACAAGTATCATTATGGACAGTGCCTGAAGCGCAAAAAGCTCAAATGAAAATGATGGTATATATTTCGCCAATCATGATTGTTATCATTTCACTTTCTTCAATGGCAGCTCTTCCGCTATACTGGTCGGTGAGTGGTTTAATATTAATTATTCAAACATACATTGGTAGAAAATTTTATTCTGACCATCCTGAAATAGTAGATAAAAAATAAGGAAAATCGAGGAGCCCGACTCCTCGATTTTCTTATTTATAAAATACTTTTCTTTAAAAAATAGTACAGTCAAAAAAGTAAAACAGTGCTAAAATAAAACAGTACAGAAATAGAAAGTGAGAAAGTCTATATGAAAAAATCTCAAGCATCAAATAAGACAAAATACATACTAATTTCAGTAATAACAGTTATAGCCTTAGCTGTAGCAATTGGTTTTATCGTCTTCTTTTCGAACAATTCTACACAGAATAATCCTGTCGAACAACAGAATCAGAAACATATAGAATCTAACGAGCCTGAAGAAAGTACAGAACAGGAAGAGTCGATTGAAAATTCGGAAGCCGATAAAGAAGAGGGATTAGAAAGTACACCTGATGAAGAGGAAAAGACGAATGAAGAAGAAACACAAAATGAAACTCCTCCAGCCGCAGAAGAAAAAGATGATAAGGTAACTAAAGAGAATGGTTATATTGTTGGACAAATGTTACCAACTGAGCCAACTTATGTAGATGGCGTATTAATTGCAAACAAAAAGTATCCTTTACCCCAAAATTACAATCCAGGGGAAAATGTTGAAGCTCGAGCTGCTTTTGAGGAAATGGCTCAGGCAGCACGTAAGGAAGGAATTGAATTAACTGCTTTTAGTACATTTCGTTCTTTTGAATACCAACAATCTCTTTATAAAAGATATGTAGACCGTGACGGTAAAGACAATGCAGATCGTTATAGTGCCCGTCCTGGTTACTCAGAACATCAAACAGGTTTAGCGTTCGATATTGGTGAAGTTGGGAAAGAAGATTTATGGTTAACAAGTGAATTTGGAGAGTCGACAGCAGGAAAATGGTTAGTTAACAATGCGCATAATTACGGATTTATTCTTCGTTATCCTAAAGGAAAAGAAGAAATAACGGGATACATGTATGAATCATGGCATTTCCGCTATCTAGGTGTTCCATTAGCAACTGATGTTAAAAATTCTGGTGTAACATTAGAAGAATATTTAGGAATTCAATAATATAAAAGGACTGTTTAAAATAAAATTTAAACAGTCCTTTTATGATTTGTAACACTTAAATATTTAAACTGGTTATAATATCGGTGTTAAAAGTCGAGAAACGGATTCTTTAATTTTAATCATATTTGATCGATTATTATATTGCTCTAACGTCAACTCAGTACAATCAAATATATCTTTTTCAAAAACTTCCGCTAACTCATGTGAAATAGTTCGATTAAAAATAAACGCATTTACTTCAAAATTTAGACTAAAGCTTCGAACATCAATGTTTGCTGTACCAACAGTTGATGCCTCATCATCAATCACAATCGTTTTAGCATGTATAAATCCTTTTTCATAAATATAAACTCTTGCGCCTGCTTTAAGTAGTTCTCCTATATAGGAATACGTTGCCCAATAAACAAACATATGATCAGGTTTGTTCGGGATCATAATGCGAACATCGATACCAGATAAGGCAGCTATTTCAATTGCATTTAAGAAACTACTATCAGGTATAAAATATGGAGTTTGAATATAAATATAACGCTTTGCACTCATTAATAATTTTAAATAGCCATTTTTTATTGATGGCCAATCATTATCTGGACCACTTGATACAATTTGAATCGCAACATCCCCTTTTTTAGGAATTGCAGGGAAATATTTTTCAGAGTAATCGATACTGTTATTGCTCGCTTGGTTCCAGTCTAGTAGAAATCTTGTTTGTAACGGGTGAACTGAACTTCCTTCTAGACGTAAATGGGTGTCCCGCCAATATCCGAACTTTTTATTTAATCCCAAATACTCATCCCCAACATTAAAGCCACCTATATAGCCAATACGGCCATCGATAATAACAATTTTACGATGGTTTCGGAAATTCAAACGAGGATTAAAAAGTGGAAGGATGGATGGGAAGAACACTTCAACCTCTCCACCTAGCTCTATTAAGTCTTTAAAACGCCATTTTTTAATACCGCGTGAGCCCATTTCGTCATACAAAATTCTTACCTTTACACCTTGATTGGCTTTCTTTTTTAGAGCATCGAGAATACGTTGTCCTAAATTATCAAGTTTAAAAATATAATATTGGATATGGATATGGTCCTTTGCTGCCATTATATCTTCAATTAAGGCTTCGAATTTTTCTGTTCCATCATTAAATATTTGTACATGATTATCCTGTGTTAAGACAGAGTTACTAGTTTTTAAATTCATATGTATAAGACTTTTATAATCTTCCACATATTCTTGATGTAGTTCGAGTTTATCTTCTTCGATAGCTTGTATTTGGTAGCTTATTAGATTATCAATCCCAATATCTTTTTGGCCATCCCATCGGAATAAATGTTTTTTTCGTAATTGCCTTCCCAGCAATAAATATAAAACGAATCCGAGGAAAGGTAAGAAGAAAAGGACGAGTATCCAGGCCCAAGCAGAAGAAGCATCCTTCCTTTCCAGGAAAATCACGGTAATCGCAAATACAAGGTTTAAAATAAATAAAATTGGAAGAAATACATAAGGATTAAAGAGGATACTCATAAGATTGCACCTACTTTATCAATATTAAGTTTTTATAACTTTTATTAAATTCTAGAAAGGCGGAAAATCAAGTAGTCACTATACAATAATACTAAACATATTGTTCAGTAACAAAGTAAATTTCGGAGAAGTCAAGATTTATCAATTTTTGTTGATTGATAAAGAACTTGATAACACCACTGTCTCCCCACATTATATTCTGTTCATCATTTGAAACAATCTGTAATAATAGTGTATCAAATCTTCTTAAAAAAGGTGAATTTTTACGAGTATCAATTTGAAGAAAATATGGGTATCCCCCGACCTTATGTTCTGCCCCTAAAAAATCTTGAATGTAAACATCTTCAAGCGATCGACCGTCTTCAAGCTCAAAAGAAAAATCGCTTAGGGGCTTAGTGAGGAACTTTTCTATTCGATAATCCATTGCCGATACTGGTTCTAGTTTATGAGTAAAGGATAACTTCATTTCACTTAAAATAGGAAAATCAGTTGAAAATATGTTCATTAAAGGAAAACTTTGAACCAACATTCCTTCCGACAAGATTTTTGAAAAATAACGAACTTTGAAATAATGCTGGAAAATATGTTCATCGACATCTATTTTATTATGAAATAAAATCGGCGAGATAAAAAACTGTAGAATTCCACTATTCGGAAAAGGTGGATCAAGACGTAATTGAGCAAAGTTAATTTGTGCTAGAAAATACATTCCGTTACCTTCCATATCTTTTGGATATGCATGATTTAGTGGTAGATAAGGTAAGCCAGAAAATTTACTATCGTGTAAGGATGATACACTTAATGATGGGTTTATCCTTACGGAATCAAGCAAAGAAGGTTCTAGCTGTGATCTGATTCTTTCGAGCTGTATAGGTAAATCTAAATGTTTCGACATGTTCATTAAACATTATCCTCCGCTAAAATAAAATAACAATAATAAGTGTTCTTATCTCTTTATTTTCCACATATTTCCATTTGTTAAACATATACAAAAAACACGTATAAAAATATAAGTGGCCCTTTGACTATTCATGTTCAAATCTTAGAGAATTAGAAGAACGAGTAAATAGGAAAATGAGGATTATTGAAAGTAAGGCAAGAACAATAGATAAGATGTAACCATAGGAAATATCAATTTTAAAAAGAGAAGTGAAAAATAATGGGCCAATGATTCTACCTAAGTTGTCCATTGAATAAGATAAACCAGCCCCTGTTGCGTACCTTCCTCCAGATTCTTTTGTTGTTAAAGATACAACACAAGTTCTTGCTAAGGCATTTCCAGCGGTAAAAATGCATAGTGATAGACCTGCTAAAAATAAATTAGTCGTAAACACGATCGAAAAAAGCCCGATTGCTGTGATGATTTGTGCCCAGATTAACCACTTTGTTTCGGAACCATCCTTAATTCGTCTTACTAAACCACCCTGAATCGCTGCATCAAAAAACCCACTAAACATGAATAACCAGCCTAATTGAAGGGGTGTAATAGCAATTTTTTCAATTTGAAAAAGCTGAAATGTTGCTTCAACCCCAGCCAGGATAAACGTTACAAAAAAAGAAAATAAAAATAAATAGCGAACACGATATTCAAACATTTTGGATGCACCAATAGGGATAATGGCTCTTTTATTCGCATCGCCTCTACGAGAAGGTTCTTTTATTAAAATCAATCCATATATAAATAGTAAAGCTATTAATATGGAGGATACGACGAAAGGTAGCTGTAAATTTATATGACCAAGTAAGCCGCCTATTGCAGGTCCAAAGATAAATCCTAATCCAATGGACATACCCATGAAGCCCATATACTTATTACGGTTTTCATTTGTAGAGATATCGCTTATATAGCCGGTTACTGCTGTATAAAGTGCTCCAGAGAACAAGCCACCAATAATCCGTGACAAATATAAAATAAACAATTGGTCAATAAAAATACTAAACATGATAAAACTCATTGAAAAACCAATTAATCCTAATAAAATAAGCTGTTTTCTTCCGAATTTATCAGAAAGATGCCCCCAAAAAGGAGCAGTAAAAAAGCTAGCTATTGCATAAATAGTTAGTAAACCTCCAACATGAATTTCATCCCATCCATATTGAACGATGACTTCAGGTAATACGGGGATAATGATTCCAAATCCTAGGTAAACAAGGAATTGAATTGACATGAGTAGTAGGAATGTTTTTTTCATAAAAAAACCTGCTTTCTTATGCAATTAATTATGACCATTTTACCGTTAACTAATACGAGCTAACAAATATGAACGTGTTGTTATTTTGAGAGTTTAAAATTGTATTTTGATTGTTTGGAAGGTAGTTAGATTGGATATAATTATCTCATTGATAGATGGGAACTTTTAATATTTTTAATATCATTAAAAGCAAAATGTTTGACTTTTTTAAAGTTGTAACATAAATGAAAAATACTTTTAAGGTAAAAAATGTTATGATATTTCAAGAGTAACATGTCAGACCTCTCGACTTACACTTGAAACTTTTTTAACTATGAAAACGTTATAAATAACGAGGAAAGGTTAGGTGGAAGTATGAAAAAAGAAGCAGACTTAAAAAACATTGTGAAAAAATTATCAAAATTAGGTGTTACTGCATCTGTAACCAAGTCACGTCTAGAAATTTTGAAAGTATTAACACCACCAACACAAACTCCGCAAGTATAGTTTTAAAAAAATTAACTCGAATATTTAAAAATCCCGGCTGAGCAACCAGTCGGGATTTTTTTTATTCTTCTTCATCAAAGCTTGAGAACATATACGTTCTATAATGAAACTTCATACTAAACACAAGTCCAATAGCCAACGCATTTCCCATTAGAGAACTCCCCCCATAACTAATAAACGGAAGTGGAATCCCTGTAATTGGAAGAAGCTGAATAGTCATGCCAATATTCTCAAACACATGGAACGTAATCATAGCTATAATCCCAGCACATACATATGTACAGAAAGGATCTTTAAGGAGTAAAGTTGTTTTCGTTAAATGATAAATTAACAGGAAGAACAAACATATAACAAGACTTGCACCGACAAATCCCCATTCTTCCCCGATAACTGCAAATATGAAATCTGTATGGTTTTCTGCTACGTATACTTCGCGATTCATATATCCTTTACCGAAAATTTCTCCAGATCCAATGGCGTTTAATGAAGTGATTAAATGATAGCCATCGTCAGCTGGATAAGAATAAGGATCTAACCATGAATAAATTCGGGCAAATTGATATGGTTTGAATCCGAAGGTCTCCTCTAGGAAATCCTGCATGTAAATGGCCATCCATAATAATGATCCACCAATCACACTGATACCAGCAAAAATAGGAATCAAGATTCTCCAAGATATACCAGCGACTATAACTAGGGCTGCTGTAATAGCTATAAACACTAAGGAAGATCCTAGGTCAGGTTGAGTGGCGATAAATGCTAGTGGGATCACTAACGCGATGCCAATTTTGAGTAGTAAGATAAGGTCTGTTTTTATCGACTTTATAACATATTTTTCGTGATGTTTGCTAATCAAATCCGCTGCAGCTAATACAAAAAAGGTTTTCATAAACTCAGCAGGCTGTATACTACCAAACGGCAACTGATACCAACTTTTTGCCCCGTTAATAGGTTCCCCTATTTGCCCTTTCTCCTCGGGCATGAAAATAAGTACCACTAACATTAAAATGCCAAAGCCGTATAAATACCATGACATTTTTTTGTATTGGTCAGGTTCGAAGTATAAGACAAAGGCTACAATACCTGCTCCTATCACGTACCATTGAAGCTGTTTAATAACAAAATTTGTACCATATTGCCCTGTTGTTTGAGCCGAGGAAATCGCAAGAAGGCTAACGATTAAAAAGGCGAATAATATAAAAACGAGAGGCCAATCTAGCCTTTTCGTGAAATTTCGATTATTTTCCATGTATTTCACCTATCAAATTAGGATTATTTAACATTGCATCTTCATAAAATGCTTTGTTAACTGTAACATATTATAGCATTAAAATGCGTCTTTATGGATACGTATAAAGTTATAACGAAAAGACTATGAAAATGTTTCAAAATTAAACGATAAATCATATAATAAATTCTGTAGCTAACAATTGGAGTGTGAATGGTCATGCCGAAAAAGAAAAAGGCATCTGAGGAGTTTATTCATCATTTATATGTACATATGAATGAGGTTGATCAGTTCGTTATTTTTAGTGGTTTAACGTTTAAACAATTCTTTACCGCAGTAGATCCAATACCTAACCTCCTACTTCTTAAACACAGTTATGAAGATGGATTATTTAATATGCATACGCAATTGGATTATGTGATAAATGAAGATTTATCAAACTTCATAAGAAAGTATGCTGATACTTCGGATGATTTATGTTGGGTAGATTTTGTTGATGAAAAAAACTTAGATCAACTTTCTCCAATGGAGCAAGCAAAGCTACTTTATTTTAGTCATAAAAAGGAACCAATTGGTACTCCTTTTTCGTCAAAGCTACAAAATCGGTTTCTGTACTATTCTTCAGCGAGAGAAAAAACTAAGAAAATCTATTTCGAAAATTTAGATGAAGCAGAGATTCTAGTTTCTAATATTATGAATGGTATTATCAAAGAAAGAATAGGAAATGGCGGATTTTGGAGAAAAAAAGCGATGGATTCAATTCCGGTGCTTGAACCTGAATTACTAAAAGCATACCGTCCTTATGCAAAAGACGGTGCTCTAGTATCATTATGTAAATTAGATAAGCCTAACAGGTTTGGCATTGAAATCCGAACATTAGCTGATAACGATTTCCCTGATGAAGTATGGGATGATTTAGATGTGATTTTAAATCAAGACTATGATGAGTTGATACAAATCTCTTAAACTTTCTGTCAATGGAAAAAAATCCAATAACCAAGACAGGAAGTTTTTTATCTTTCATATGTTATCATTCATTAGTTATTCGAATTCGTGATAAACTAGAAATACTCAGGTACTGGAGGTTAATTTTATGAAAAAAAGAATTGGTTTGTTATATGGTGGGAAATCAGCAGAACACGAAGTTTCGTTATCAACTGCATTTGCAGTATTAAAGGCGATTGACTTTGAAAAATACGATGTTCAACCGATTTACATTACCCTTGATGGGGAATGGTGTAAAGGACCTCAATTAAGTGCACCAGTTTCATCAATTGATGAATTAGAGTTTAAAAATACATCCGAAACACAACCAAACAATATTTTAAGATTCATTCTAGACGAAAATAATACACAGATGGAATATGATGTTATATTCCCGTTATTACATGGCACAAATGGTGAAGATGGAACTGTTCAGGGATTATTAGAGGTATTAAATTTACCGTATGTTGGCAATGGTGTGTTAGCATCTGCAGCAGGTATGGATAAAGTTGTGATGAAACAGCTTTTCGAAATTGCAGGGTTAAATCAAGTATCCTATGTTCACTTTTTGCGTAAAGAATGGGAACAAAACCAATCAGCAATCGTTAACAAATGTGAGAATGAACTTCCGTGGCCGATGTTCGTAAAACCTGCTAATTTAGGCTCGAGTGTAGGAATTAATAAAGCGAATAACAAAGAAGAACTTATAAATGCTATTAATGTTGCCCTTAAATATGATCGTAAAATAATTGTTGAGCAAGGCATTGTTGCACGAGAAATAGAAATGGGTGTATTAGGGAATGATGATCCTAAAGTTTCCGTGCCAGGTGAAATAAAACCAAATACTGAATTTTACGACTATGAATCAAAATATAAAGATAATTCTACTTCATTGATTATACCTGCAAAAATAACTTCTGAAGTTCACTCAACGATGAAGGATATGGCGATTCGTGCCTTTAAGATTTTGGACTGTGCTGGATTAGTTCGTTCTGATTTCTTTGTAACGGAAAATAATGAAGTATTTATTAATGAAGTGAATACAATGCCTGGATTTACACCAGTTAGCATGTACCCATTGTTATGGCAAAACTCTGGTGTAAGTTACTCTGAGTTAATTGACCAATTAATCGACTTAGCGGTAGAGCGTTACGAAGAAA
Source organism: Ureibacillus massiliensis 4400831 = CIP 108448 = CCUG 49529 (assembly GCF_000772965.1). GTDB lineage: Bacteria > Bacillota > Bacilli > Bacillales_A > Planococcaceae > Ureibacillus > Ureibacillus massiliensis. Next base: position 130,522 of record NZ_JPVQ01000004.1, read on the forward strand.
AACAAATACTTCAATACAATAAAGATTAAAGTGGGAATTAAGAGTGAAAAAGACATTAAAACAAATTGCCAATTGGTTAGATGTAAAGAATGCTCAATTTGAGGATACAATTGTAACAGGTGTTTCAATCGATACTCGTACGATTAAAAAGGGTGATTTATTTATTCCTTTTCGGGGAGAAAAGGTAAATGGTCATCGATATGTGGAAAAAGCTTTTGAAAACGGTGCTGCTGCAACCGTTTGGGTAATGGGTGAACCAAATCCACCTAAGGATGTTCCGGTTCTCTTTGTAGAGGATTCAGAAATTGCTTTACAAGAGATGGCTCGTCAATATCGAAATGAGCACAATGCAATTTTTATAGGTATTACAGGGTCAAATGGTAAAACCTCTTCAAAGGACATTCTGGCAAGTGCTTTATCGCCGTATTACAAAGTACAAAAAACAACCGGTAATTTTAATAATCAATTAGGTTTGCCTATTACCATCTTATCACTAGATGAGGATACGGAAATTGCTGTACTAGAAATGGGAATGAGTGGCTTTGGTGAAATTGAATTTTTATCAAAATTAGCTAGACCTCATTATGCCGTAATTACAAATATCGGCGAAGCCCATTTGCAAGACCTTGGATCTCGTGAAGGAATTGCAAAGGCGAAATTTGAAATTATTAAAGGATTAGACGAACATGGGGTTCTGTTTTACGATGGTGATGAACCGTTATTACAAAATTTAGTCGGGAAAGAACCTAATCTAAATGTAGAGTCCTTTGGTTTTAATGAAGATAATTCATTAGTTGCATCAAATATTGTCACAACTGAAAAGGGTAGTCAGTTTACAGTGCGCGGAGAACTAAATGGAGAGTTCTTTATTCCCGTTTTAGGGGAACACCAAGTTAAAAACGCGCTGAATGCAATGTTAATTTCAAAGTCGCTTGGATTAAGAGATGACCAAATTCATTTTGGAATCGAACAAGCAAAGCTTACGGATATGCGTATGCAGGTGATCCAATCAAGTAGTGGCATTTTATTTATAAATGATGCTTATAATGCCGCACCTACGTCAATGACGGCTGCAATCCAATTTATACAAACAACTCATATGCGATCAGAAAAATGGCTAGTGCTTGGAGATATGCTAGAACTAGGTGAAAATGAAAGACAGTTTCATGAAGAACTAGCCAGCGTTATTGATGAATCTAAAATCACAAAAGTATGCTTATTTGGAAATCGAATGAACTGGCTTTACGAAAAACTACAAAATAAATTTGCAATTGAAAATCTAATTCATACAAATGATGATTATGAGCAAATTATTAATTATATTAAACACCATGCTAGTGAAGAATCCATTATTTTATTAAAGGGCTCTCGTGGTATGAAACTAGAAACGGTTTTAGAGTCGTTCAAATAAATAATTTTGTTCCAAAAGTAAGATACATAAACTGCTTTTGGAACTTTTCTTTTTATATGGAGGAAGCACCATGACAAAGGGAATTTTGATGTTACATGGATTTACGGGTGGTCCATATGAAGTTCAACCACTTGCTAACTTTATTAAGTATGAAACAGAATGGATTGTTGAAACACCTACCTTTTGTGGTCACGGAGAAACGCTATCACTAAAAGGCTATAAAGCGGAACATTGGCTTTTAGATGCAGAGGTTGCATATCGTAGATTGGCAAGAAAGTGCGATAAAGTAATTGTTGTTGGGTTTTCTATGGGTGGAATGATTGCATTGTATTTAGCAACAAAATACAATGTAGAAAAATTAGTTCTTTTAAGTCCATCAGCAAAATATATTGCTCCTGTACAACTTTTAAAAGATATAAGACAAATTATCAAAGATGCAATTAATGGACATTTAAAAGACAATGAATTATTTAAACGCTACGAGAACAAAATAAATAATGTACCTGTTAGTAGCGCTGTTCAATTTATGAGAATTGTTAAAATGGTTACACCTTATATTAGTAAGATAAATGTGCCTACGTATCTTATACAAGGAAGATGTGATGGAATCGTGCCTTACACTACTGCACAATATCTTTACGATCAACTACCATGTAGTGAAAAGTACATATTCTTTTCGCAAAATGGTAAACATCATATTTGTTATAGCGACGATTGTGATATATGGTTTCCAGGAATATTAAAATTTTTACAAGAAGATAAAATAAATTAAATCGAAATGCAGGAGAGCTTTATCGTTGCATATACGAACATGCGCATGATAGACTATTGTAAGCAATGGATACATTTTGCGAAGGCTCTTCAATGTAATGAAGAGTGCTTTTTTTTGAATTTACGGTTTTATTCTATTTTAAAAATGATTAAAAGATTGTGTAGAATTGAAACCGCTCGGCAATGACCGGGCTTTCCTTTCATATAAAACTACTCTAGTGTAAACGTAGAGATTTATTTAATAACGGAAACGTTCCAAACAAAGGCTCGAAATTGCCGAATACACTTCATCTGAATGTAACCATTTGTCAACTTAAGCGGAAAAAAAGGAGATTGAAGAGTTTGACAAATTTTTCAGAATTAAACATTAGCGAATCTACATTAAGGTCTTTACAACGTATGGGCTTTGAAGAAGCTACACCAATACAAGAAGGAACTATTAAATTTGCCCTAGAGGGTAGAGATATTATCGGACAAGCTCAAACTGGTACTGGTAAAACAGCTGCATTTAGTATTCCGATCATTGAAAAGATTGATCCTAAAAACACATCTATACAAGCATTAATTATTGCACCGACTCGTGAGCTTGCAATTCAGGTTTCAGAAGAGATCTATAAAATTGGATATGATAAACGAGTGAAAATCTTATCCGTTTATGGCGGGCAAGATATCGGGCGTCAAATACGCGCTTTAAAAAACAGACCTCAAATTATCGTAGGTACGCCTGGTCGTATTATAGACCATATTAACCGTCATACATTAAAGCTTGATAACGTTCAAACGCTCGTATTAGACGAAGCGGACGAAATGTTAAATATGGGCTTCATCGACGATATTAACGCTATTTTAGAAAATGTCCCTGAAGAAAGACAAACATTACTTTTCTCAGCAACAATGCCACCAGCTATTCGTAAAATTGCGACGAACTTCATGAAAAACCCTGAAGAAGTTAAAATCAAGTCAAAAGAAATGACAGTTGAAAACATAGACCAATACTTCGTGAAATCACAAGAACGTGAAAAATTCGAGATACTATCTCGTTTGTTAAATGTTCATCAACCGGAATTAGCAATTGTTTTTGGTCGTACGAAACGTCGTGTAGATGAATTAGCTCAAGCATTAAGTATTCGTGGTTACTTAGCTGAGGGAATTCATGGTGATTTAAGCCAAGCAAAACGTTTATCTGTTTTAAGACAATTTAAGGAAAATAAAATTGATATTCTAGTTGCGACAGACGTAGCTGCTCGTGGATTAGATATTTCAGGCGTTACACACGTATATAACTTTGATATTCCACAAGACCCTGAGTCATATGTTCACCGTATTGGTCGTACAGGACGTGCGGGGAAATCGGGGCTGGCTGTTACCTTTGTAACACCTAGAGAAATGGGCTATTTACGAATTGTTGAGGAAACTACGAAAAAACGTATGACACCTCTACGTCCACCATCAGAATCAGAAGCTTTAGCAGGTCAACAACAAATTTCAATGGAAACATTAGTTGAAATTGTTCAAGCGAATGATTTAGGAGACTATCGTATTTTAGCAAATGAACTTTTAGAACAGCATGACGCTGTTGATTTAGTGGCTGCAGCTATTAAATCAATGACAAAAGAACCGGATGAAACGCCTGTAACAATAACAGAAGAACGTCCATTGCCAATGCGAAAAGACCGTGCGAGCGGTGGCCGCAGTGGCCGTGATCGTGGCCCACGCCGAGATGGCGCACGTGGTGGTCGTCCAACTAGTCGTGATCGAAACAGACGAGAAGGTGGCCGTCGTGAAAGTAGTGAGCGTCGCCGTCCACGCCGTCGCGATAGCTAATTTAATTTTAAACTAAAAACTGACTCAGCTTATGAGTCAGTTTTTTTATTATAGTAGGCTACGGGAAAACGAAACGATTTTAAATTTTAAACGTATGTAAAAGAAAGAAACGAGGTGTGGAAATTGAGGGATGAATTAAAAAATAAAATTCCTAGGAAGGGATTAACTGTATGGCGTTTATACGGTCTTATAGGTTCGGTTGTATTTTTAATGATTGCAATTGCCGCCAGTGTATTTACGTTTATATTTGAATGGCCACACTATATCCATTACATAGTGATAGCTGGTGTGATTGTGGAAGCGTTAGCTTTTATTTGGATCATTCCCAATATACGTTGGGAACATTGGCGATATGATGTTAGGGAGCATGAGATTGAAATACAAAGTGGATTGTTCATCATAAAAAAAACTCTAATCCCGATGGTACGAGTGCAACATGTTGATACAGCTCAAGGCCCAATACTAAAAAAATATAACTTAGCTAATATATCTATATCAACGGCAGCAACGACACATATCATTCCAATGCTTATTTCGGAAGAGGCTGATTTACTACGTATGCGAATTTCTGAACTAGCGAGGGTGGCTGAAGATGATGTCTAACAGAACTTATAAACTACATCCTATATCAGCAATTATTAATTTTTTAAAGGGATTGAAGGAGTTAATCATCCCAATCGGAATTATTTTTATATCTAGTACCTTTAATTCGCAGCAAACAAATGAGATTAACTTTTGGTCGGATATTTTTCCAATACTTATTATTACAGTTCCAGTGTTTTTTTATTTAATATTCGGGATTATTAAATGGTGGACATTTGTTTACTGGTTTGAGGATGACGAGCTTCGATCAGAATACGGCCTGTTTGTTAAGAAAAAGCGGTATATTCCTTTCGAACGTATTCAAAGCTTGAATTATAAAGAGGGGATATTTCATCAGATATTCGGGTTAGTGCAAGTAATGGTTGAAACAGCAGGGAGTACAAATGGTAAGCCCGAGGTTGAGTTAACAGCGGTAACGAAAGAAGCTGCAAAACAAATTGAAATAGAAATGGAAAATGCTAAAAGAAAAGCGCGAATAAAACTTAATGAAGAGGATTCTTTAATATTCGAAAGCTCAAGTGATTCTGAAATATCTTCTAAGCTTATCCATAAAATGTCATCTAAAGATTTGCTATTATTAGCTACAACATCAAATAGTATAGGCGTTGTATTAGCTGGTATAGTAGCTTTGTTATCCCAGTTCTCTGAATATATTCCATTGGATTTGATTTTTGAAGAAGTATCTGCATTTATTCAATTTGGTTTTCTAGTTATTTTGGGGATGATTTTTATAGGGCTGGTTTTTGCTTGGATCGCATCTGTTGGCCTAACTTTTCTTAGTTATTATGATTTTAAAATAGTGGAAGAAAATGATCGGATTATAGTTACTCGTGGGCTTCTTGAAAAGAAGAAAATAGCTATTCCTGTAAAGCGAATTCAAGCGATTAAAATCGTAGAGAACCCTATACGGCAATTATTTGGTTTAGCCTCTGTGAGTATTGAAAGTGCAGGAGGGGGATATGGTGAAAAGGAGAAAAAAATTATTTTGTTTCCACTTATCCGAAAAAAAGAGCTATATCCGTTATTAGGGGAATTATTCCCGCAGTTTGATCTGGGTCTAAATTTAACAAAACCACCATCCAAGGCAAAATCCTTTTTCTATCGAATCGATTTTATTTGGGTGCTGCCATTAGTTGCTTTACTTAGTTATTTTTATTATCCCTATGGTTTATTGTCAATATTACTAGTAGTACCAGTGGTTTTGCTTGGATTATGGCAATATCGTACAGCGGGATATGCGATTCTAAACAACCAACTAACTTTGGTATACCGAATCTTTAGTCGAGTTACATTTTTAACTGAAAAGAAACGAATTCAAGTTATAGGAAGAAGACAGAGCTATTTTCAAAAAAGAAACGAGCTTGCATCAATACAAGCAACTGTCATGTCAGGGGTTATGGGTGCAACTGCAAAGGTAGCGCATTTGAAAATTGAAGATGCCGATAAGGTTTTCAAATGGTTTCAGTCAAAATAAAAAACGGTAATGCTTTACCGTTTTTTTATATTATCTTCTGTTTCGCCAACGTATAATGTTTTTTGGAGTAAAGTAAACAAGCCCAATAATGAAACCTGTAGCTAATCCTCCTAAATGACCCATAATATTAATGCCTGGTTGTAAAAAGGTTAAAATGACACTGATAATAATAATAGGCATAATGATTTGTTTTAACTGTGGCATTGTATGGCGGGTATAGTAAACTAACGCTGCAAATGCACCGAATACCCCATAGATTGCGCCACTTGCACCAACGCTTGTATATATACCGGGTTGGGTCATAAATGTTAAAACGTTACCAAAAATACCTGCAAGCAAGTAGATTGTTAAAAAGCGAGCTTTACCTGCAATTTTTTCAAGCTCGGGTCCAAATAAAAACAACGAAAACATATTAAACAGTACATGTAGAAAACCAGCATGTATGAAGATAGAGGAAACAACTCGCCACCACTCACCATCGCCAATTAATGAATTAATACTTGCACCATATATAAAAAACCTATATTCCATCCCTGGTAAAAGCATTAAAATATAAACAATTAGATTAATCGCAATGATGGAAGAAACAACTGGGTACAATTTAATATATTGCTTGAAACTTTCCCTTCTAATAAACATATATCCACCTCAATTTATAACATCATTATACATTGTATTGATTAAAGATGAAAAGGAGAACCTTTATGATTAAAGGAATCGGTTTAGATATTATAGAAATTGAAAGAATAAAAAAAGTAAATGAAAAGGAAAAGTTTAGAAATCGTATATTATCTAATCGTGAGCTTGATGTTTACAATAAATTATCAGAGCAAAGAAAAATTGAATATTTAGCTGGAAGATTTGCAGCGAAAGAAGCATATTCTAAAGCAAACGGTACTGGCATTAGAGAGGGTTGTGAATTTCATCAAATTGAAATACTAAATGACGAACTAGGGAAACCAACATTATATTTCAATCGTCAAATTGTTAAAGGTTTTGTTAGCATCACACATTCCAAGGATTATGCTGCAGCTCAGGTTATATTAATGACTTAGTTCTTAACCTAAGAGCAAATTGTCATATTGTCCAAAATTGATAGCATAAAGTTATTCAACCACTCATATATTTGTCGTATCGAGTGAAAGTAGAAAGGATGGAGTTTTGCGACAACGTGTAATTGCTTTTATCGTATTGTTGTTAAGTGTACTTGTAATCGCGGCTTGTGGTAGTCAATCGAAGGAAGATGTGTTAAAGGATTTGAGCAACAAATGGACGAACGTCAAAGGTTATGAGTTAGATGCAACAATGGAAATCAAAACAGGAAGTGAACCAAGAGTATACGATGTAAATGTTTGGCATACTCAACCAGATCTTTATCGAGTAAAGGTAACACAACAAGGTGAAGACGTAACACAGATGATAATACGTAACAAAGAAGGCGTATTTGTCGTAACACCTTCACTCAGAAAAACGTACAAGTTCCAGAGTGAGTGGCCAAAACAAAATAGCCAAGCATACCTCATTGGTGCTCTAGCTGAAGATTTATTAGCAGATCAAAATGTTGCAATGGAAGAAGATGAAAACAATTATGTATTCCAAGCAGCTACTAGAAATAATCATAAAAGCGTAATGCCAACGCAAAAAATAACGGTAGATAAGAAAACAAAATTACCTACATCAGTCTCAGTTATGAACGAAGCTGGGGAAGAACAGCTGCTTATTACATTTAGCAAAATTGATTTAGGAATGGAACATAAGGAAGAAGAGTATGCGGTAGAAAAGTTTACTGAGGAATCAGGAGAAACTGGCGCAATTGAACCTCAAGAATTCCAAGTACATTATCCTAATTTACAATGGGAAGGTACTACATTAGTAGACGAGCAAACAATCGTTGAAGATGGTACGGAACGTGTTATTTTAACGTTCGAAGGAGACAAACCATTTACATTAATGGAACAACCAATAGCTTATGACGAAAATTCAACGGTTCCTGTATTTGCTCCCGGCGATCCAGCAGACTTAGGATTTACTATTGGTGCTATTACGGATAACTCAATTAGCTGGGAACGTGATGGGGTATCATTCTTCTTAGCCTCTGAAAGTTTAACACGTGACGAGATGATGGAAGTAGCAGCTTCTGTAATCCCAGGAGAATTAAAATAAGCATGTTGAATTGTACAGTTGGACGGGTATAATAATTAACAAATGTTTTACAAAACTGAAAAATATAACGTACAAAAATTATTCTAGGTTTAGAATTAAGTAAAAGAGGGAAAAACAAATGACAACACCACACTACCGTCCAACTCATGCAATAATTGATTTAAATGCAATAAAAGAAAATGTTCGCCATTTAAAAGGATTTCTGCAACCAGAAGTACAAATAATGGCTGTTGTAAAAGCAAATGCTTACGGACATGGAGATGTCGAAGTCGCAGGTGCTGCAATAGAGGCAGGAGCAACTATACTTGCTGTTGCAACACCCGATGAGGCTCTCCATCTTCGAAAGCATTTTCCTAATATTGATATTTTAGTACTTGGATATTCGCCGGTTACCTTTGCAAAGGTAGCGGCTGATGAAAATATTACTTTAACAGTATATTCTTCGGATTGGGTTAATAGCGTCCAATTTAACTCCGATAAGTTATTAAAATTACATATTAAAATCGATAGTGGTATGGGTAGAATTGGTGTAACAACTATTGAGGAACTTTTAACTCTATTTAGCGACATTAAAAAAACAAGTAATCTTATAGTAGATGGGATATTTACTCATTTTGCAACGGCAGACGAAGAAGATGAATCCTACTTTGAAAAACAGGTAGAAAAGTTTGAAAAGCTAGTCCAAATGTTACCGGAAAAGCCGCGAATCATACATGCTGCAAACACGGCAACTATGTTGATAAAGGATAAACATCTACAATATGATGCAGTGCGTTTCGGTATTTCAATGTATGGATTAGCACCTTCATCTTACGTAAAAGGTAAATTACCGTTTCCAATTAAACAAGCGTTTTCATTAGAAACGGAGCTTGTTGCTGTAAAATTACTTCAAAAAGGTGAATCAGTTGGATATGGTGCAACCTTTACAGCAGAAGAACCAATGTATGTAGGTACACTACCTATAGGATATGCTGATGGTATGATTCGTAAATTAAGTGGGCAAGAAGTATTGATTGATGGGAAAAGAGTCCCTATAATCGGAAGAATTTGCATGGATCAATGTATGATTGCATTACCTAGTGCATATAATGTAGGTGAGAAAGTAATTTTAATTGGAAAACAAAATGAGGAAGAAATAACAATCGATGAATGGGCAGCAAAAGTTGAAACTATAAACTATGAAATACCGTGTATTATAACAACTAGAGTGCCCCGAATCTATTACTCATAACAATATAATCCGACAAAAATCTCCAATAAAAACCACTACAATCACAAGAATTGTCACATTATAAAATATCTTGTCTTTTCAACTACTATTTTCGATGATAGAATAGGTAGAAGAAACGGTATGGTTTTTGTGGAGGTGCTTGTTTTTGTACGCGAAAAAAGCTGATGAGTTAAAAGAAATCGAATATTCTCTTCCTCAAGAGATGTTAATAGAGTTTAATCAAACACTTGAGCAAAAATTTGCGCGCAAGGAAGAGTATGTTATCGTTGCGACACGTAGATTATCAACGCACAAGCAACCAAATCAAATACGGGAAGCTTTAATGAAAGGCTATGTGGAAATGTCACAAATTAATTTGTCAATTTGTAGTGAATGTCTACATGCGGAGTATGAAGCAGAGCATATGGTGGAGCGTCTCGTAAGCGGGGGATGAAATTTGATTGTGAAACGAGGGGACGTTTTTTTTGCAGATCTATCACCAGTGGTAGGTTCTGAACAAGGTGGAACAAGACCCGTATTAATCATTCAGAATGATATAGGAAATCGATTCAGTCCTACAGTAATTATCGCTGCGATTACTGCGCAAATTCAAAAAGCAAAATTACCAACCCATGTTGAAATAGATGCCAAAAAGTATGGGTTTGAACGAAATTCGGTAATTTTGCTTGAACAATTGCGTACAATTGATAAATCCAGACTAACCGACCGGATTACTCAATTAGATGAAGAATTAATGGATAAAGTGGACGAAGCCTTAGAAATAAGTTTAGGATTAATGAAATTTTGAATACATAATTTAAAAAAGAGTATCGAAAACAAAAGTTTTCGATGCTCTTTTCATTATCATTGTTATTAAAATAAAATTATAATTACTTTGTTACAATTATTAGAATATAATTACAATAAATAGAAAGTATATAAACCTTATTGGTTTTGCCGATAACAAATAATAGAATTATATAAAAAGTTAAATAAATTTGATAAAAACCTTATGATTTGGGGGTGCAGTTGTGACAGAAATAATAACTATAGATATTAAAACGGAATGGGATATAATCACTGCACGCCAATTTGCTAGAAAAATAGCTAAATCAATCGGATTCGATGTAGTGGATCAAGCGCGAATCGCAACTGCAATAGGAGAATTAGCAAAAAATATTTTCTTGTATGCAGAAATTGGACAGATTGAAATTGAAAAAATTGACAATGAAGATCTAAATTTAAAAGGAATATGTATAATAGCTAAGGATAGCGGGCCAGGTATTGCTGACATTAAAAGCGTATTAGGTGAAAATTCTCCAGAAGGTATAGGAGCTGGTATACCTGGAGTAAAAAGACTTATGGATAATATGGATATTACTTCAGAAGTAGGAAGAGGAACAAAAATTAGAGTAGAAAAATGGTTAAGAATGGGGTGATATATTGTGCAACAATTATTAATTCAATATAAACAAATCTTATCCGATTATATTGCAAATAGACAGGAACAGAATTTATATGTAGGACAAAATTATGTTCGACAGCTAATGAAAAAAAATGTAGCACCTGAAGATGTAATCAATATTCATAAAAAAGCCATTGAAGAAATCTATGATGATTTACCGGAAAAGCTATCTTATGCTTACGAATTCCTCATCGAAGTGATGGTGCAATTTGGACTTAAATTTCGTGAACACCAAAGTCTTTTAATCAAACAAGAAGAATTGAGAATTGAGATGGATATTGCTACAAGAATCCAAAATCACTTACTAAAAACAACTGTACCACAAATAGAATCTTTAGATATTGGAATGTTATCTATTCCATTAAGGCAAATGAATGGAGATTGTGTTTATTGCTTTTTATATGATAAAAAAGATTACTTAAGTTTTGCAGTAACAGATGTTGTAGGAAAAGGAGTTCCTGCGGCTTTATGTATGTCCATGGTTAAAAATGGATTGGAAACACTTGAGTATGCTAACAATAATCCATCACACGTTTTAGAAGTATTAAACCGAATCATTGAGAAAAGTGTTGATGACAGTATGTTTGTTTCATCATTTTATGGCCGATATGATTTAGCTAATGATGTATTAACATATGGTTCAGCGGGACATGAACCTGGACTATATTTCCGTGCTAGTGATGAATCATTCCACGATTTAGAAAGTAAAGGATTATTATTGGGTGTACTTCCAGAGGTAAAATATCCTCAATTTGATATCCAGCTAAAGGAAAATGATTTTGTTGTAATCATGACTGACGGGGTAACAGAAATAAGAGATATAGAAGTCAATGAATCTCGGAATATTATTAAAGAGATTACCTATTTGCACCGTCATCTTTCTGCGCAAGAAATATGTGAAAAGGTCTATTCAGAGTTACAAAAATTACAAGATTATGCTATGAAGGATGATTTTACAATATTTATTTTAAAGAAATAATTTTTATAGTTTTAAAAAAGAAAAAAAGGGAATTGAGTTATATTCAAACTGGAGGTGTGGTGAATTTGGAAGTAAATATTCATGTAAGAGAACAAGGTTAAATATTCATGTAAGAGAACAAGGTAATTTAATGATTATTTACTCAAACTTCGCACATAAATAATTAGGTTCAATAGTTGATGCTATTTG
>NZ_JPVQ01000060.1 GCF_000772965.1 Ureibacillus massiliensis 4400831 = CIP 108448 = CCUG 49529
CGAATAATTATGCTTGGGTCGTGCAAAAGACGCGTTAGCGTTTTTGTTCCTTTAGGTTTCTGTATGTAGTCTATATAATGGGAATTATATGAACTATTTCGATAAAATAATAGTAGGAGAATGTAGATGAATATCGTTTTTGTATTAACATCAACAGGTCAAGAGTTATTAGAGATGGAGTCACTTGACGTAGCCGGATTACTCGCTGCTGTGAAGGGTGAAAATGTTACATTTCCCTTTGGCAGCTATAAATATGATTTCCATACTTTAGATCATTATTTAGAAAATGAAGTTTATCGCCAAGAGCTTGTCATTTATCTGAAGGAAGAATAATTCGAAATTAATCATGTGTATATTGAACACGAATTGAGGTTTTACTTTGTTACAATTATTTTTATTTGGGATTGTCGCATACGTCATTCTCTATTTTTTAGCAAAACTAAGAATTTTCCCAGCTATAACTGCTGTATTCCCATTCATTAATTTTGTATTACTTACAATAGTAGTCATTTTCATAGTCATTAAATCCGGTTTAATACGTGCCATCGCAATGATAATTGGAGTAATTGTTACTTTAATAAAGGATGCGTTTAGTACGTTATTTTAGCTAGAAAGTGGTTTGAAATTCGAAAAAATCCGAAAGCCAACTTTCTGTAATTTTCCAAAAAGTATTGATATAATAAGCTTTGTGAATAAATATGAAAGAAGGCGAAATCATGAACGCTTACGATGAATATATGAAAGGTATCGTCCAACCGATGCGACAAGAATTAGTAGAGGCTGGTTTTACTGAGTTAAAAACTGCTGATGAAGTTAATGAATTTATGGCAACTACAAAAGGTGTTGCATTAGTAGTAATTAACTCTGTATGCGGCTGTGCAGCGGGACTTGCTAGACCTGCTGTTCGTGAAGCGATTAAAGAAGTGAAACCTGACCATTTAGTAACAGTATTTGCAGGGCAAGATCGTGAAGCAACTGAAGCGATGCGCGGGTTTTTTGAGGAAATTCCTCCAAGCTCACCTTCTATTGCAATTTTAAGAGATGGTCAATTAGAATATTTTATCCCACGTGATCAAATTGAAGGTTACCCTGTAGAACAAATTACAGATCATTTAGCTGGTGTTTTAAAACAAGCATGCGGACAATAACAGTAGTTACAACAGCCGGTAGACCAGATGACGCATCATTAAAGCTTGCTCAAAAAGTTTGTGATGAACTAGGTTTACCCTTTGAACCAAGAAAAAAGCGTTCAGTAGCCAAAATAAGTGAGCTACTGAACGCAAATGTCATTGTTGCAGGAAAAAATCGATTTGAATACTATACCAAAGGGTCGACCACACCATTCTTTTTTCATCCCAATTCAGCGTCCTTTCGTTTGAAAAGAGTTGCAAAAGGAGAGGACGACCCTTTTTTAATTGCGTGTCAGTTACATAAAGGGGATTCATTTTTAGATTGTACGTTAGGTTTAGGATCTGACGCAATGTTGGCGGCTTTTGTTGTTGGACATGATGGAAAGGTAGTGGGGCTGGAAGAAAATTCGAACGTAGCCTTTATCGTTTCCACTGGTATGAAAGAATATGACACAACAGAAGTCCCACTTACCACCTGCATGAGAAATATAAAAGTGATCCAAACTGAGGCAATCGATTATTTATGTAATCAAAAGGATTGTTCTTTTGATGTAGTCTATATGGACCCAATGTTTAACGAAATTATAGAGGAGTCGAATAATTTTGAACCTCTACGGGAAGCAGGTAGTCATATTACATTAACTAAAGAATGGGTCCAAGAAGCACTTCGTGTTGCGAAAAAAAGAGTCGTGTTAAAAGCTCATTATAAATCTACTTATTTTGAAGAATTCGGCTTCAAAAGAGAGATACGTTTAACTTCGAAATTTCATTATGGTGTCATAGAAAAAAACGATTGTTTCAAATAACTATCGTTTTTTCTTTTTGTCATCAATTACTACTTGTTTTTTCACCACTTTTTCGAACTCTACATAAACATCGATTTTCCGTTCATCAATTTGATCTACTTTTATAACTGTTCCTTTTCTCCCTTTCACAGTAATCTTCTCATCCACTGATGGTAAAATAGTAGTTAATTTACTCATGACCAAAGCGCTTTTTTCATAAAAAGTAACAATATACATAGACGTTCCTCCTATAAGTTCAATTTGTTAAATTTTATGATTCAATAGCGAATATATAACTATTAATCTTATAAAGTAGTATTTAATTTAATGAAAGTTTTAAAAAGGATTTAAATTCGTTCAATTCTATTGCGGGTTTTTTGTTTGTTTTTGATATAGTTAGATGAATTCGGTATTTAAACTAAAATATCTAGTCTGAAAATCTTAAAAGGAGATTAAGATGACTATTTAAACCAAATGAAGAGACTGATTAAAACCCTTATAATACGCCACTTTTACTTTTTCCTATTTTTATGTTAAACTAAAGACGTGCTATTTTAGGTAGCATATAAATAAATTGGCGTTTCGCTGATGTTTTTGAATATACTTATTCACACTGGCGCAAGTAAAGGCTTGCAAGGATGCAAAAGTAGGTTGGGTTTGCATTGCTTAAGTTAGAAAGCGTAGTGGAATTTTACCGCGGTTATGTAATGTATGAGAGTGCATTTTTTATAAAATTCCCCTGATGATAGGGTTGAGACATTTTATTTATAAGCTTACCTATGAAATACTAAAGGGGTACTCGATAAAACGAGTACCCCTTGTCTAATATTTTTGATTGTAATTTAGCTTCTAGCTGTAAAGCATAATGAAGTTAAGTAAACGATTAATAAAATAAAACCAAAACCTGCAGCGATTTCATATAATTCCATCACAGAAGACCTCCCTTAAAAACAAATGGATTTTCAAATATTATTTTACAATGAATTATTAAAAGATGAAACCTTTTCATGGTAAAATCGTAAGTGTAAATAGATGAATTTTCTAAAAAGTAGAGATAGAAGGGTTTAGCTTATGAAAAAATGGATGCAAAAGTTAATCGTAATTACCGTAGCACTTGTTACATTTGGTATCATCTCTCCTAATCATGAAATATGGGAGATTCTAGATAATGACCAATCTTCTAGTTCTAACAATGGTGATTATCAAACGCTCACGAAAAATGTAGATTATAAAGATAGTCTTACCGAAGAGCTTGAAGAGCATTCAACATTTTTAGAAGAACCAAGTATTAACTCAATTCTATTAACTGCAAAAGAACAATCGTACATGAAATTTGGATCGAAAATTTCTCCAGTAATTGGAGAAGAGTTTGAGGCTAGAATATTACCTAAAATCGAAGAAGTAATACAAGTGACATTAGCACGTCAGCATGACGAAAAGATACCATACATAAAAATTTCAAATCATCCAAGTGGAAATTATAGTGAAAAGATTTTTCATCTCTCAGATGGCTACACGGGAGTGGATCTTTTAAGATTCCATGTTCGTACAGAAAAAAGACCTGTGGAAGGATATTATTACAATTTCCACTACCATACAGTAGAAGATCAATATGTAAAACATCATAATATTGGTGACATTTACTATTCGAAAAACACTCCACCAAAATGGTTATCTTAAACATTTGTACTCAAAATTTAAAAATTTATGACTACTACAAGTAAAAATGTAGTAGTCTTTTTATTTTCAGAACTATCTATTGACTAATAATTTTGAATTTTGGTAATATAATGAAAAGTTTTTAGAAAAGTAAAAAATCATTAAAAGAGGGTAAAGGATACATTGATGGGGAGGAGGCGAATTCATTGTCGAGATTATTGGAATTTAAAGAGCTTTTTCACCAAATGAAATTGGCGTGGGTGCGAAATGAAGAAACCGTCCTAGTCATTCTTGCTGATGTAAAAGGAAGTGCTTATCGATTACCGGGAACAAAAATGATGATGACTTCTGCTGGTAATATGTACGGAACGATTAGTGGAGGTTGTTTAGAAGCAGACTTATACGAATGGGCGAAAGTTGTTTTTGATACGAAAACACCAATTACCCACCGTTATGATTTAAGTGAAAATGAAATTTGGAGCTTAGGCATCGGATGTAAAGGTGACTTAGAGTTTATTTTCCTCCCAATCAATCCTCAAAATACTACGTGGTTAGAAATTGACCAATTATTACAAAAAGAGCAGCCCTTTACACTCATAGTTGATATGAGCAATGGAGATACTGCTGCGTTCGATCGTAAAGAAAATAATTTATCTAATCAAATCGATTTTCCAATTGAAGTAATTGAAAAAACAATTCAAGAGTTTCCAAACCAAACAAGGGCTCAAATCTTTTCAATCAATCAATCTCGTTATTTCGTTGATGTTGTAAAAGAAAGTGAGAAGTTAATTATCGTTGGTGCTGGGAAGGATGCAATACCTGTTGCCAATTTAGCTTATAAATCTGGATTTGCAGTGACAATCCTTGATAGCCGCAAACAGTTTAATAATAAACAGACTTTCCCGAACGCTACCCATATTACAGAAGAAATTGAGAGTGTTGATTCAAGCCGTTTTATTGAATCATGGTGGTTGATTATGAATCATCATCAAGATAAGGATGAAAAGAGCTTGCAATTGGCGATTGAAAGTCAGCCTCGCTATATTGGTGTGCTAGGCCCAACCTATCGGACAAATGAAATGTTAAGAAATATTGGGTATCAATTAGAAAGTGGACCTATTTTTTCACCAGTTGGATTAGATATTGGTGCAGAGACAATTGATGAAGTTGCAATTAGTATCGTTTCTGAGCTTCTGAGCATTCGTTCAGGTAAAACAGCAAAGTCATTACATGGGAAGGCGAAAATTCATGGTTAAAGTCGGTAGTATTATTTTAGCAGCAGGGTTGTCAAAAAGAATGAGGAAACCGAAATTGTTAATGGACTTTCATGGAGAACCAGTTATTTCATATCCCGTTCGATTGGCTACTAAGCAGTATTTATATCCAATTATTCTAGTTGCTGGACAATATATTCAACAAATGAAAGAGCGACTATCATCCTATGAAAACATTACTTATATTTATAATTCGCAATTTGAACTAGGGATGTCAACGTCCTTAAAACTAGGCATTCAGTCGATTGCAAAGGATGTGGATGGAGTTTTAATTTTCTTAGGTGATCAGCCATGTCTAACCAATGAAGTGATCGAATCGATATTAATGGAGTTTAAAGCGAATAGAGGAGCTGGAATTAAAATTGTTCGACCTAGATATGCTGGAAAGGAAGGCCATCCTATCTTATTTCATAAAGACTTATTTCATGAATTCCAATTACTTGAAGGGGATGAAGGTGGAAAGAGCATTTTAAAAAAATATAAGGATGCCATTCAATATATCGATTTTTCAATAGATTATTGGGGACGTGATATTGATACAGAGGAGGATTATCGAAATTTATTACATCAAAGGAAGTGACATAAAAATATGAAAATAGTCGATAGGATGAATCGTTCGCTTCGGGATTTAAGAATATCTGTAATGGATCGTTGTAATCTTCGCTGCACCTACTGTATGCCAAAGGAAATATTTGGGCCGAATTATACTTTTCTTCCTAATGACAAACTATTAACTTTCGAAGAGATTGAACGAATAGTTTCTATTTTTACAAGTTTAGGTGTTGAAAAAATTCGTTTAACTGGTGGCGAGCCATTACTTCGAAAGGAATTACCTACATTAATTCAACGGCTTCTAAATATCTCAGGTGTTAAGGACTTATCCTTAACCACAAACGGGGTTCATTTAGGGATGCTGGCAAAACAACTGAAGGAATCGGGTTTACAAAGAATCAATATAAGTCTAGATAGCTTAAATCCAGATATATATGGAAAAATGAACGGAAAAAACTTTCCAGTATCACGTGTTTTACATTCTATTGAAGAAGCTGCTTCAGTTGGACTAAAAATAAAGATTAATATGGTCGTTCAAAATGGTATCAATGATTTGGAAATAATACCGATGGCAAAATATTGTCTCGACAAAGGATATACATTGCGTTTTATTGAATTTATGGATGTTGGAAATACGAACGGATGGAAATTTGATCAAGTGTATCCGAATAAAAAAATATTAGAGACTTTACAGCAACTGATGCCTCTTGAACCGGTAGAACCTGATTATCGAGGGGAGGTAGCAAAACGTTACCGCTATAAAGGAACAAATCAAGAGGTTGGGTTTATTTCATCTGTCACTCATGCATTTTGTACGGATTGTAACCGTGCAAGAATATCGGCTGATGGAAAATTGTTTACATGTTTATTTGCCTCAAATGGCTTTGACATTCAGTCCTTGTTAAGAGATGAAAAACTAAACGATGAGGATATTAAAAGCGAATTGTACAACATTTGGAACAACCGAACAGATCGCTATTCAGAAATTCGAAATGAAGTTAGTAAACTCTCAAATAAGAAAAAAATTGAAATGTCATATATTGGTGGCTAACGTCTGGAGCTGAGTAAATGAAGATGTTAAAATTCGTACTCTTTATATTGTTATTATCTTTTGTCCTAAGCGGATGTTCAACTTCGCCCACTAATTCCAATTCAGATAAAAAAGTAATACTTGTTTCAGCAGCTTCAAGCTTGAAGGATGTATTAGAAGAAATAGTAGTAGATTTTCAAACGAAGCATAAAGAAATTGAAGTGAAATTTAATTTTGCTGCTTCTGGAACTTTAAAGCAACAAATTGAACAAGGTGCACCAGTAGATATTTTTATTTCAGCTTCCGTTGATAAATTTGAGGAATTAAAGGATCAATCATATATTGAAGACCAAATACAGTTAGTTTCAAATGAATTAGTATTAATCACTTCTACAAATAATCAAAACGTTAATCAAATACAAGAGATACGTAATATTAAGGGGAATGGATTCGAGAAGATTTCTATCGGAACACCATCAATTGTTCCAGCAGGTGCATATGCTGAGCAGGCTTTAACGAATTTAGGGATATTTGATGATATTCGAGAAAAAATCGTTTATGCAAAAGACGTAAGACAGGTTCTTACTTATGTTGAGACGGAAAATGTCCAAGCAGGTTTTGTTTATAAAACAGATGCTATCATTTCCGAAAAAGTGAAAGTTATTGGGAATGTGGATTCTGAATATCATGATCCCATTAACTATCCAGCAGGACTTCTAAAGGATTCAAAATATCCAGAGGAATCAAAGCTCTTTTTACAATATTTAAATAGCGAACCTGTAAATTCAATTTGGATTAAGTATGGTTTTTCTAAGAATTGAGGATTTTATCATGCTAGAGACATTTTTTGAATCGATTAAACTTTCGATTACCATTACGCTAGTGGCCGGATGTATCGTCCTTTTAACTGGAACTCTACTAGGCTATCTATTTGCGAAAAAAAACTTTCGAGGAAAAATTCTATTCGAAACCATCTTCATGCTTCCACTTGTATTACCTCCCTCTGTAATAGGCTTTTTGTTAATCGTAATTTTTGGAAACCAAAGCTATATCGGATTATTTTTTAAAACATTATTCGGTCAATCGATTATTTTCACCTGGTATGCTGCTGTAATTGCGGCAGTAATCGTTGCTTTTCCGTTAATGTTTCAAACTGCAAAAGCTGGTTTTAAAGGAGTGAGTAAAAAATTTGAAGAGGCTGCAAAGGATTTGGGAGCTTCTAAATATCAGGTGTTTACTCGAGTTTGTATACCATTAGCAAAGCGTTCATTAATTGCAGGGGGTATTTTAAGTAGTGCAAGAGCTTTAGGTGAATTTGGTGCAACCTTGATGTTTGCTGGAAATATCCCAGGAGTAACTCAAACGGTACCAACGGCAATATATATGGCGATTGATAGTGGGGATATGCTTTTAGCTTGGGCATGGGTAATTTCCATTATGCTTTTATCCTTTTTCTTACTTTTATTTGTACGATCCAAAGAAAATTAGTGAGGTAATTTTATGGACAACAGGTATTCACGTCAAGAAATGTTTAACTGTATTGGTATTGAAGGGCAGCGTAACATTCGTCAAAAACATGTATTAATTGTTGGAGTAGGTGCATTAGGTAGCTCTAGCGCTGAAATGCTTGTACGATCAGGTGTAGGGAAAATAACGCTTATTGATCGGGATTATGTTGAATGGAGTAATTTACAAAGACAGCAACTATATTGCGAAGAAGATGTGATAGATCAATTACCTAAAGCGATTGCGGCAAAGAGACGGTTAAATGAAATTAATCATGAAGTAGAAATCGACGCTTATGTATATGAAGCAACGTTTGAAAATTTAGAGCCACTCATAAAGGACGTAGACGTTATTGTTGATGGCACTGATAATTTTGATATTCGCTTTTTGTTGAACGATATATCGCAGAAATATAAAATACCCTTTATTTTTGGTGCGTGTGTTGGAAGCTATGGTTCTACTTTTACAATCATTCCTGACAAAACCGCATGCTTACATTGTATTTTAGAAAAAATCCCATTAACAGGAGCCACATGTGATTTAGTTGGGGTCATAAGTCCGATTGTTCAAATGATCGCATCTTATCAAGTTGCCGAATGTTTAAAACTATTAGTAGAAGATTCAGAAGCATTACGATCGACTTATTTAGCAATCGACTTATGGAAAAATCAGTTTGTCTCGATAAATTTGAAAAAAGCCAAAAATAATAATTGTTTGTCCTGTGGTGTAGTACCGACTTTTCCTTTTCTTCAATATGAAGCTAATATGAAAACGACTATATTATGTGGAAGAGATACTGTTCAAATAAGACCATCCCAGCATCACGACATAAATTTTGATTCGATAGAAAAAGAGTTAAAGAAGCGTGGGTCAGTAAAAAGAAATCCTTTTTTAATCACATGTGATCTTTCGCCATATCGGTTGGTACTATTCCAGGATGGCAGAGCCCTAATCCATGGTACAAATGATGTCGAACAAGCTAAATCCTTATATTATAGTTTACTAGGTTAAGAGGTGTTGATATGTTACAGGAAAGAACTGCAATACCAATTTATGAAGCTATTACAAAGGTGTTGGATACTCAAGCCCAACAACTATCTTCTGAAAAAATACCGTTAAAACAATCAACAGGTCGTTTTTTAGCTTTTGATTTAATTGCCACTCAAGACGTACCAGCATTTAATCGATCTTTATACGACGGATATGCAATTAAAGCTGAAAATACAGAAAATGCAGCTCCAGAAAACCCCATCTTTTTGGAAGTTGTAGGTGAAATCGGAGCAGGCCAAGTATTTACAGAAAAAGTCGGGAATAATCAAGCAGTTAGAATTATGACAGGTGCTCAGGTGCCAAATGATTGTAACGCTGTCATCATGCTTGAGCATGTGAAAGAAATGTGTACCGAAATGAAAACAATATCGATAGACCGAACAATTCCAATTGGTGATCGTGTGTTTCATAAAGGGGAAGAAATACGAGAAGGTGCAAAATTAGTTAAAAGAGGCGAAATGATAACTCCAGGGATTATTGGACTTCTTGCAACGTTTGGCTACAGTGAAATCGAAGTGATAAAAAAGCCGAAAATTGGTATTCTTGCCACAGGTAGCGAGCTATTGGATGTACATGAACCTCTTATACCAGGGAAAATACGAAATAGTAACGCCTATATGCTATATTCCCAAGTGATTGGAGCGGGAGGAGAAGCGATCTATTTAGGAAAGCTAGAAGATAATATCGAGGAAAGTATTCAAGCGATCAAAAATGTTTTACCTGAAATGGATGCGCTAATTACGACTGGTGGGGTATCTGTAGGTGATTTTGATTATTTACCTGAAATTTATAAACAGTTAGGGGCAACGGTACTATTTAATAAAATAAAAATGCGACCAGGTAGTGTTACAACAGTTGCAAAATTAGGAAATAAAATGCTGTTTGGATTATCTGGGAACCCTTCTGCAAGCTTTATAGGCTTTGAGCTTTTTGTTCGACCAACGATACGGCGCTCCTTAGGAAATTCAAATCCACATTTACTATCATGTAAAGGAATTTTGGCAGATGACGAATTAAGGTCCACTGATTTTACACAGCTTATTAGAGCGAAATATTATATGAAGGATGCAAATATATTTGTCACATCCAATGGGCTAAATATGTCCAGTTCCATTTCATCCATCGCAGGAGCCGAAGCGATAATGATAATAGATCCAGAAATACGCACATATAGAAAAGGTGACGAAGTTCAAATTCTACTATTATCTGAAAATAAGGGACAGCAGGAATCTGTCTTCAGTCAAATAAAACTTTAGGAGTGACTTCATGCCAAATCAATTATATAAGGTTATAGAAAATCCAATCCAAACAGAAGAAGTTATTCGGAAAGTAGAATCTCGAAATGCGGGTGCTATAACGGTTTTTATCGGTACTGTTCGAGAAATGACCAATGGAAAAAGAACATTATATTTAGAATATCAAGCTTATAAAACGATGGCTGAAAAAAAATTAAATGAAATTGGAAATGAAATAGAAAACAAGTGGCCAAATACAAAAGTCGCTATCACCCATCGAATTGGGCGACTAGAAATATCGGACATCGCAGTAGTAATCGCCATTTCGTCACCCCATCGAAATGTTGCCTATGAAGCAAACCGATATGCGATCGAAAGGATTAAAGAGATGGTCCCAATATGGAAAAAAGAAGTTTGGGAGGATGGGGAGATGTGGATTGGTGACCAACTGCAAAAAACGCGTTTAAATAAAAGTTAAAGAAGGTGTTTTTATGATTAAATTACTGTTTTTTGCCCAGCTTCAGGAGGAAATTGGTCATCATTCCTTTGAAATTGAGGATGCCAACTATACAGTTCAACAGTTAAAGGAATACGTACTTAAAGAATATCCAATGGTTAATTTGCAGCATGCGATGGTTGCAATAAACGAACAATTTTCTTCGGATAAGGATCTGGTACACGATGGAGATATTGTTGCCTTTCTTCCGCCAGTTAGTGGTGGATAATAATATTATGTTAATTAAGGATTTGAGGGAATTTTATGAATTTTCATCATCATAAAAATGATATGAACAAAATCAATATTATGGTACTGACAATCAGTGATACTCGGGATAAAGAAACAGATAAAAGTGGTCAACTAATAATTGACCTACTAAAAAATACAAACTATCGATTATCCATTTATCAAATAGTACGCGATGAAAAAGAAGTAATTAAAAATACGATAATAGAGGGATGTGAAGATTCTAAAATTGATGTCATTATTACGAATGGAGGGACTGGTCTTTCTAAAAGAGATGTTACCTTTGAAACGTTAAATGAAATCTATGAAAAGCCAATCCTAGGCTATGGAGAATTGTTTCGTTTTTTAAGCTATCAGGAAATAGGATCAGCAGCTATGTTATCAAGAGCTTGTGCTGGAATTGTTAAAAATACTGTTATCTTTTCTACTCCTGGTTCTACGAATGCAGTAAAACTTGCAATGGAAAAACTGATATTACCCGAGATCCAGCATATTGTTTCAGAAATACGAAAGGATTGAAAAATACTGTTCAATCCCTTTCGTATGTTCCGCTTTTTCCACCAGTTTTTTTCATTAACATAGTAGGGCCAATCACCATGTTTTTATCTACTGCTTTACACATATCATAAACAGTAAGTGCTGTAACTGAAACAGCTGTTAATGCCTCCATTTCTACCCCGGTAGAACCTTTTGTTTTTACTTCTCCTTCGATGCATAGCTCGTATTGATCTTCAACTATTTTCCATCGAAATGTTATATTCACACTTGTTAAAGCAATAGAGTGGCACATTGGGATCAGGTTTGATGTTTGTTTTGCAGCCATAATACCTGAAACCTGTGCTACTGATAACACATCACCTTTTTTATTTGTCCCACCTGTAATTTCATGATAAATATCTTCAGATACAAAAATGGATGTTTTAGCGAATGCTGTACGAATTGTGTCATTCTTTTCGGAAATATCAACCATTTTTGCTCTTCCTTGGCTATTAAAATGTGTAAGTTTTGACATTTAAATCCTCCAATCAATTTAATCAAAAGTAATAAATGTTATATTTATTTACGTGATTGCGTAATTTATTCGCTGTATTTAGTTATTTTAACTAAAAACGAACGATTAAATTTCCAAATTTGTTGGTGACAAGAAAAAAATTCCTTGTTAATATGTTACATAATATAACATAAAAAGATTGTATATTCATTACTTACTCTACTTTACATCATTTTATTATAAATTCGATTTAACAATTGAATAAGGAGGAAGCATGATGTCTATTCAACCGAATGTATCAAATTTAAAACCTCCAGTAATCTGGATGCCTAAAAGTATCGAAAAGGTAATTGAGCTAAAACATCAATTTGGCTCAAATGCTAGCTTTGTCTCAGGTGCTACACTTCTTCAACTTCAATGGCAAAATGGCCATATACTCCCACATCATTTGCTCAGTCTTGAAAATATTCCAACATTAAAAGAAATGAAAATGGATGTAGAAAAAAAACATGTCTCCATTGGTTCAATGGTGACATTAGCTCAATGTAGATTTGAACCATTGTTTAAAAAGTCACTCCCAATTCTATTTGAAGCTGTTAAAACTATTGCAGCTCCTGCGGTTCGAAATAGGGCAACTATAGGCGGAAACATTATGGGGGGAGTAGGAGATTTAATCCCTCTTCTCATTACATTAAATGCAAAATTAGTAATAAGTGAGAATCGAACTATAAAAACGATTGAACTGTATGAATGGGTTCAAAGGAAAGAAGAATTTAATCAACCACTACTTATCGAAATTTTAATTCCTTATGAAGAAATGGATGGGTTATCCTCAGTATTTTATAAAAAAATTGGTAGAAGAGAAACATTCACCGCTGCCATCATAACAGTTTCAGGAAAAATAAAATGGGATCCTAATGGAAAAATCTATAATGCGAATTTAGCGATTGGTGGTGGAGATAATAACCCTGCATTGCTGCAAAAAACAATGGGTGAACTAATTGGAAAATCAATGGAAGATATTGATTGGAAAAAAGTATACGCCTCTTTATTAAGTGAAATTCTTCCTACAGAAGATGTTTTTGTTTCAGGGAAGTACCGAAAAAAAGCTGCAGCAAACATTATTGTAGCAGAGCTTCAAAACAGCGTGGGGATATATGGCACTAGAGAGGAGCAAGTACATGAAATATAGTGTAGATCCTAAACGAGTTAGACCTGATGGATATTCGAAGGTTTCCGGGACTTTAAAATATTTAACGGATTTATCATTTCCAAATATGTTATTTGGAAAAGTATTAAGAAGTACCTATCCTCATGCACGTATTCTTTCAATTAACACAGAAAAGGCTGAAAAGTTAACTGGTGTTCACGCGGTTTTAACATATAAAGATGTTCCTGGCATGAATCGCTTTGGCATTATCATTCCAGATCAGCCTGTCTTTTGTGAAGATAAAGTTCGCTATGTAGGTGATGCCATAGCAGCAGTAGCTGCTGAATCAGTAGAAATTGCAAATGAAGCCATTAAGCTTATCGAAGTAAGCTATGAGCCGTTACCGATAATTGATTCACCAGAAAAGGGACTTGATTCCAATGCACCTAAACTTCATCCGGGAGGAAACATTGCTCATCGGTCTGAATATCAAAATGGTGATGTTCTTAAAGCGTTTGAACAATGTGATGTCATTGTAGAAGAGAGCTATGAGCTACCAAGACAATTACATGCTTATATGGAAACTGAAGGTGGTGTTGTCGTTCCTGAAAAAAGTGGTGGAATTACGGTATATGCAGCAACGCAGCACGGTTTTCGAGATCGATTTCAGCTTTCAAGAATACTCGGTATCCCTGAAGGTATGATTCGTATCATATCAAGTCCTATAGGTGGCTCCTTTGGTGGTAAAGACGAATTAAATATTCAACCCTATGGTGCGTTGCTTGCATTATCGACAAAACGTCCGGTGAAAATTCACAACACAAGACCTGAATCTGTAAGAACTAGTGTAAAACGTCATCCTATGAAAATCACAATGAAAACCGGTACAGACAAGAATGGAAAAATACTTGCTCATCAAGTAAAAATCGTAGCGGATAAAGGGGCTTATGCTACTTTAGGTCCAGCGGTGTTGGATTTTTCAGTAGAACATGCAGCAGGCCCTTATATCATACCAAATATTGAAACAATAGGAGTTTCTGTTTATACAAATAATGGTGTATCAGGTGAATTTCGAGGCTTTGGTGGAAATCAAATTACTTTTGCTTTAGAGGGGCAACTTGATCGATTGGCAGAAACTTTGAAAATAGATCCTATTGAAATTCGAAGAAAAAATTTAAGAAAGGCGACTGACTTAGGCCCTTTAGGACATCGTATTGCACCGACGGATAGTGCTTCATTAGTGCTCGATGAAATTCAAAAAATCGTAAATCAATCAAAGAAATCTGATAATGCCTCTAAATGGAAACGTACAGGTACGGGCATTGCCATTGCGATGCATGGAGGAGGCTTAGGCTTCGGACGTTTAGATAGTTCTGGAGGAAGACTTTTAATCAATGACGAAGGGAAAATTGAAATTTCCTTTGGATTTGAAGAATGCGGTCAAGGACTTCTATCGGTAATAGAAAACCTAGTAACGCAAGAGATTGGATGTAGCCCACAGGATATAAAAATCGTTATTGGAGATACCGAGGTAGTGCCTTCATCAGGATCATCAACTGCTTCAAGAGGTACGAGTATGGTCTGGCAATCGCTCCAGAAAATGAAAGGCCCCTTTAAGAAAAAAATATGCACACAAGTGTCTAAATTAACTGGCCTTCCAGAAGAAGAACTTTATTTAGGTGTTAATGGTGTTTGGCATCAAGGCAATGACAGTGGGCCATGCATTACATATAAAGAATGTGCAATACAAGTTGAAGACCGAACAGTGGAAACAAGTTTTCATTTTCCGACAACACCTGATGCAGTAAATGGTGGTCATTTTCTATATTCATTCGGTGGCATTAAAGTCGAGGTAGAGGTTGACCTCTTAACAGGAAAAGTGAAAGTGACATCAATAGATCATGT
>NZ_JPVQ01000042.1 GCF_000772965.1 Ureibacillus massiliensis 4400831 = CIP 108448 = CCUG 49529
TCATATCTGCTGGACCAGTTGTTAGCCACCAAGGATATATCGGACAAATTGAAGGTGGTGGCATCATGTCACTAGGTTATACGATTTTAGAGGATGTAAAAATGGTGAATTCCCAATATGTTACGCATAATTTTGATTCGTATTTAATCCCAAATATAGTGGATGTACCATTTGAAACGAATGTATATGCAATAGAGGATTTATATGAAGGAGATTGTTATGGTCCAAGAGGTGTTGGTGAAATAGGTACTATTGCTATCATTCCTGCAATAGTAAAGGCGGTACATGACGCTACAGGACATTGGGTACAAAAATTACCGATTTCTTCTGAAGAATTATTAGAAGCAATCGAGTTAAAGGGGATGCTTGAATGGATATGAAAAATAACATATTGGAAGATTTGTTGATTTCCGACTCAACTCAATTGTTAGCATTAGAACTAACGATTAACGATAAACATTACAAGCTGCAAGTAAACCCTATGGAGAAATTAGTTCATATTTTAAGAGATCAATTAAAATTCACCGGTACAAAAAAATCATGTGAAATTGGTCGATGTGGATCTTGTTCTGTATTAATTGACGGCGAACTCGCCAACTCCTGCTTACTGATGGCATATCAGGTTAATGGAAAATCTATAACAACAATTGAAGGGATTGGCAATATAACTCACGATGAAGTGCAAAGTGCATTTTTAAAAGAAGGTGGATTTCAATGTGGATACTGTACTTCTGGGATGATTATCGCGGTGGAATCTTTGTTAAAGAAAAATCTTAATCCAACAGAAGAAGATATAAAGGAAGCTTTGTCGGGTAATTTATGCAGATGTACTGGATATGGAGGAATTATTAGAGCTATCCAGAGTGTTGCAACCTCAGATTGAAAGGGAGAGACGTTGATTGAGCCATTCATCATTTGTAATAGAAATGAAGGATATCGTAAAGAGATTTGGTGACGTTGTTGCAAGCGATCATATAGATTTTCAAGTGGCCAAAGGTGAAATTCATGCTTTGCTCGGTGAAAATGGTGCAGGTAAAAGTACAATTATGAGCATGCTATCAGGCATTTACAAAGCAGACAGTGGGAGTATTTATATCAATGGAAAGCTTAGTAAAATTCGTTCACCAAAGGAATCGATGGAATTAGGTATTGGAATGGTACATCAAAATTTCAGATTAGTAGATACTTTGACCGCCGTTGAAAATATCATTTTAGGAGAGAAAAAGCATAAATGGCGTGGCTCCTCATGGAAAAAGGAAAAGCAAAAAGAAATTGAAGCGATTGCCGAAAAATACGGGTTAACTTTCCCGACAAATGTTCCAATATGGCAATTATCGGTGGGTGAGCAGCAACGAGTTGAAATTGTAAAAACACTCTATCGTGGCGCTGAAATTATTATATTTGATGAACCGACTTCCGTATTAACTCCTGGTGAGGTGGATCAGCTATTCCTAACGATGGAAGAGTTAAAACGTAGTGGCAAGACTATGATTATCACCACCCATAAGCTAAAAGAAGTGATGGCTATTTCAGATCATATTTCAGTAATGAGAAAAGGAAAAATGATAGCAAGAATGCATAAAAATGAGACGACGATTCAGCAGCTTTCAAAACTAATGGTTGGTCAGGACATGAAAGAAAAAACACGAGTAAACCAAATTTCTATAGGTAGTCCAATTTTGGAAGTAAAGGATTTTGTTGTTGAAACAAATCAAAAGGTCAACGCGATTAATCATATTAATTTTACGATACATGAACATGAAATCGTTGGAATTGCTGGTGTAGCAGGTAACGGACAAAAGGAACTTGCAGAAGCGTTAACTGGACTAATGCAATGGAAGACAGGTGAGGTCATATTAAATGGTGAACGCCTACAAAGTCCATCTGTTCGTGAACTAATCGATAAAGGCATTGCACATATTCCAGAAAATAGAATGAAAAGTGGATTAGCAGGAAGTTTAGGCATTGTAGATAATCTTCTGATGAAATCTTATAAATCTAATAAACGAACGAAATTCGGATTAATGAAAAAGAAAGAAAATATAGAATGGGCAAATCAACTCGTAGAACGATTTGACGTTCGAACACCTAATTTAATAAATCCTGTAGGCCAGCTTTCAGGTGGGAACCAGCAAAAATTATTATTTGCAAGAGAAATAGATTTAAACCCAAGGCTATTGATTGCTGTCCACCCTACTCAAGGGCTAGATGTAGGAGCAACAGAGGCTGTTCATGAAATGCTAATAAACTTAAGAGATTCAGGTAGCGGTGTGTTATTAATCTCTGAAGATTTAGATGAAATTATAAAGCTATCAGATAAAATCCTTGTCCTTTATAACGGCAATATCAATGGTGTCGTTAAAAAAGATCAAGTGGATAAAGAGTTTATTGGTCAATTAATGGCAGGATTATCGAAGGAGAAAGGAGCAATCTATGAACCAGAACCAGTCTTATGAAAATACATCAGTTAAATTAAAGAAAAATAGACTTGTTCCTTACAAACTCGAGTATGATCCACATAAAAAGAGCTCATGGTGGATATCAATTGTTTCAGTGTTTGTGGCTCTAATTCTCTGTGCCATTTTCATTTTGATAAATGGTATGAATCCGATAGAAGTATATACAAAAATGTTTCTAGGGGCATTTGGTTCAAATTTTGGGTTAAGTGAAACAATTGTTAAGTCAATTCCACTTTTACTTTGCGGACTCGGGGTTGCCATCGCATATAAAATATCAATTTACAATATTGGTGCTGAAGGGCAATTCCTATTGGGGGCAATTGGAGCAACTGCAGTGACAATCTTTTTACCAAACCTACCAGGACTATTATATATTCCGGTCATGATGATTGTAGGTATTGTATTTGGTGGACTATGGGGCTTGTTAACAGCAATCCCGCGTACTCATTTTCAAGTTAATGAACTTATTACATCCCTCATGTTAAATTATGTTGCATTACTATTATTGGATTATTTAGTATATGGTCCTTGGCGTGACCCTGCAGGATTTAATTTTCCTGGTACACCAGAGTTTAACGATTTTCAGCTTCTTGCAACAGTAGGAAATTCGAGATTGCATTTTGGACTATTTTTCGCATTAGCCGCGGTTCTAGTATTTGCATTTTTGCTGTCGAAAACGCGTTGGGGGTATGAATTAAAAATTTTGGGAGCAAACCCAATCGCAGCACAAAATGCTGGTATACAAATTAAGAAACACATATTGCTAGTTATGCTTATAAGCGGTGGACTTGCAGGATTTGCAGGAGCCATTGAAGTTTCTGGTGTTGCTGGACGATTAATGTATGGGATATCACCTGGATATGGCTACACCGCAATAATTGTCGCTTGGATTGCGAAATTGAATCCGTGGTTAATGATAGTAGCTTCTGTATTTATAGGAGGACTAATTGTAGGGGGCTATAGTGTTCAAACAATTGGTTTACCTTCTTCGTTCTCAGAAATGCTACAAGGTGCTATCCTATTTTGCTTAATAAGTGGTGAGATGATTAGTAAATATCGTCTAAAAAAGATAGAAGCTTAATTTAAAATCTAACTGAAAGGGGGGGAATAATGGAACTAATCCCACTTATTATTGTTGCAGCAATTTCAGGAGGTACTTCATTGCTCTTTGCCATATTAGGCGGCATTTTGAATGAAAAAGCAGGTGTGATTAATTTAGGAGCAGAGGGCATCATGCTAGTTGGCGCGGTTATGAGTGCTGTCACTTTTTTACAAACAAAAAGTTTGATTTCTACGTTTTTTATTGTATTAATCATTGCTGGAATCCTCGGTTTACTACATGCATTTTTATGTATTACATTAAGGGTTAATCAAATCGTAAGTGGTCTAGCAATAACACTATTTGGAAGTGGGTTGAGTGCTTATATTGGAAAATCTGTCGCAGGTGCACCAATTCCTGTTTCCGTTCCGAAAGTTGAAATATCATTTATTGAGCAAATTCCGGTTATAGGACAAGTACTGTCTAGTCTAGATATTTTTATTTGGCTAAGTATTGGGTTAGCGATTATTTTATACATTTATATGTACAAAACATCATGGGGCTTGCATTTGAAAGCGGTTGGTGATAACCCAGCGACTTCAGATGCAACGGGGATTTCTGTTATAAAGTATAAATATTTACATGTTATAGCTGGATCGATGCTAATGGGATTAGCAGGATTTTATTTAATTATGGTTTATTCAACTAGTTGGATGGAAGGGATGACATCGGGAAGAGGATGGATTGCTGTTGCACTTGTAATTTTTGCTAGATGGAATCCATTATTAGCCATTTTTGCAGCCTATTTCTTTGGGGGACTGGATTCCCTTGGTTTCCGAATGCAGTTGTTCGAAATTCCAATACCCTCATATTTCTTAAAGATGGTTCCTTATATAGCAACCATTATCGTATTAATGATAATTGGCTGGAAAAATCGTCATAAACCATCCATAGAACCAAAATCTCTAGGTATGCCTTATACAAGGGAACAAAGATTCTAAATTCGTTATATTTCACCAAATTGGTAGTTAGATAGATACAGAATTCGAATACTTCTTTTTTATACAGAACGAAAGGGGGAGTGCTAATCGAATTGACGTTTAAAATGTTTATTTGAAAATACAGGGAGGATTTCTAAATGAAAAAATTAATCATTTCAACTTTGTTTTTAATGTTATTACTTTTGTTAGGAGCATGTTCTCAAGCTTCTACAACAGATGAACCGGATGCTACTGAGCCAACTGAAACAACTGGTGCAGAAACAGATACAGAAACGTCTGAAGAAGAAAAGCTACCAAAAGTTGCTTTCATTTATATTGGTACTCCTGCTGATGGTGGTTGGACACTTACGCATGATGAAGCAAGAGCTGTAGTAGATGAAACGTTTGGTATTACTTCAACAACTGTAGAAAATATTCCAGAAGGTCCTGATGCAGAACGAATAATTGAAGAATTAGCACAAGATCACGATATTATCTTTACAACTAGTTACGGATATATGGATCCTACTTTAAATGTAGCAGAAAAATATCCAGATGTAACATTCTTGCATGCAACTGGATATAAAACAGCTGAAAACATGGGTACATACCAAGTTAAAGGCTATGAATCTGGCTATTTAGCAGGAATTGCTGCTGGTAGCTTAGCGGAAAATGGTAAAATCGGGTATGTTGGTGCTTTCCCTATCCCTGAAGTAATATGGACAATTAATGCATTCACATTAGGGGCACAAAGTGTAAATCCTGATGTTGAAGTATCGGTTGTTTGGAGTAATACTTGGTTCGACCCAGCTGCTGAAAGACAAGCTGCAATCACACTACTTGACCAAGGTGTTAGTGTGCTAGCAAACTATCAAGACTCTCCTGCTGGCATTCAAGCTGCTGCAGAACGTGGTGTTTGGGGAATGGGTAATGATGCAGACATGAGTGAATATGCTCCAGAAACTTATATTACAAACCCTGTTATTCATTGGGATGCATATTATGTAGAGGCTATCCAAAAATGGATTGATGGTGAGTGGGTATCCGAATCCTATATCGGAGGTTTAAAAGAAGGTATGGCTGATATCGCACCATTTGGTAAAAACGTTCCACAGGAAGTGCAAGATTTAGTAAACGAACAAAAACAAGCAATTGTTGATGGTGAATTTGCTGTCTTTACCGGCCCGGTTTACGACCAAAACGGTGAAATAAAAGTTGCTGAAGGTGAAACGTTATCAATTGAAGATATTCTTGTAATGGATTGGTTTGTTAAAGGAATTAAAGGAACAATTCCAGAATAATAGAAATAAAATAGAGCACTTGTCGATAAAATACCTTGAGAGGTGTAACTCTCAAGGTATTTTGTCTTTTTATTGGCGATAACAGCGTATTAGAAGCGTTACACGACTGTATTAGCCAATAAAAGTTGATTTCTTAATATATATTGTAAATAGATAAAGGGCTGCAGACATTCTCGAATTTTTGAGTTTGTCTACAGTCTGAGACTATTCTTTATAAATAGTCTATTTTTGTTGATATAAATGCTAACTTAATAATGTACAGTAATGATCGTTTAAATATGTACAGTTTCGACAATAAGCTACATAATATTCCTGAGGTGGAATGCTATGTATATGAAAATTGACGTAAATACAAATATTGAAATTAACAGTCTGGCAGATTTACCTAAATTTAAATTGTTGATGGAGAGTTTGAAAATGAAAATTAATAAGAGTAAATTGGCTCGGGATATGGGAGTGGATCGGAGGACTATTGATAAATATTTGCGGGGCTATGTGCCGAAAACTATACGGAACCGTACATCAAAAATTGATGAATATTATGAAGTGATAGCGCTGCTATTATCAGAGGAATCCAACCAAAAATTTTACTACAAAAGAGTACTATGGCAATACTTAAAAGATAATCATGGACTGGTTTGTGGACAATCGACTTTTAGAAGATACATTTTAAGTAAACCAG
Source organism: Ureibacillus massiliensis 4400831 = CIP 108448 = CCUG 49529 (assembly GCF_000772965.1). Taxonomy (GTDB): domain Bacteria; phylum Bacillota; class Bacilli; order Bacillales_A; family Planococcaceae; genus Ureibacillus; species Ureibacillus massiliensis. The sequence continues at coordinate 6,462 of NZ_JPVQ01000042.1, forward strand.
AATTCCAAAGTTATTTTGAATCAGAGAAACGCAAAAGTTCAGTTACTGAGGTTATTCGTTTTGAAACCCCTCCAGCTGAACAAGCACAATTAGATTGGAAAGAAAATATCAGATACATTACTAAAGATGGGGAAATTCTATATGTGAATGTATGTGTACTCTTACTTGCCCATTCTAGATTTAGAACATTCAATCTATCAATCTCCAAGTCTCAGAGTATATTATTATCCTTCCTTACGGAAAGTTTTGAAGCATTTGGAGGAGTTCCTAAAACCATTTTGACAGATAACATGAAAACCGTGATGGACGAGCCTCGAACTGAATATCAAAGAGGAAAAGTAAATGAGAAATTCTTTCAATTCTCTAAAGATATGGGATTTGAAGTGAAGCCGTGCATCGCCGGAAGGCCGAGGACAAAAGCTAAAGTAGAAGCCCCGATGAAGATACTTGATGAGATACACGCTTACCAGGGCAAGTTTGACTATGAAGAGCTTCATCAGTATGTACAGAAACTTTGTGATCGTATCAACAATAGTTACCATCAAGGAACAGGGAAAATTCCAATCCTGGCTCTAAAAAATGAAAGAAATCTCTTATCCCCATTACCACATGAACGAATAAGAGATTCCTATAAAATTCATCATATACTTGTGAAAGTAAATCCATCTAATATGGTGTCTTTCAAATCCAACCAGTATTCAGTCCCATCTGGATACATCGGAAAAACGGTTGGTTTACAAGTCTATGATAACCATATCTTTGTCTATTATAACACGGATTTAATTGTTCAACATCCTATTCGTCAGTCAAAAATCAATTACAAACCAGAGCATTACGTAAATACCTTAGCGAGAGGGTTACCACCCTCTACGAACATTGAAGAACTGGCAAGGAAAAATTTAGAGGCGATTAATGAGGTGTATAAAAATGAATAGTAGTTATAACAAGCTAGTACAGAATTTAGAGTATTTAAAGTTAAAGCAAATGATAGTACATCTGGATGAAACCATTGATTTTATGACGAATAACCACTTGTCATTTACAGATACTTTAATCAAACTAACAGATTATGAGATTGATATGAAGGAAGTAAACATGGTCAAATCAATGGTAAAGGTCGGGGCCTTCCCACATTTGAAGGAGATAAAGGACTTTGATTTTGAATTTCAGCCATCGATTAATAAACAACAAATATTGGACTTTACAACCTTACGTTTTATTGAACAAAAAGAAAACATCGTTTTCTTAGGTCCGAGTGGCGTCGGAAAAACCCATTTAGCAACCGCTATTGGAATCGCAGCTGCCAAGAAAAGAACGAGTACCTATTTTATCAAGTGCAATGATTTAATCCTGAATCTAAAAAGGGCAAAACTTGAAAACCGCTTAGAAAATAGGCTCAAACACTATTCGAAATACAGGCTTTTAATTATCGATGAAATTGGTTATCTACCCATTGACGCAGAAGATGCAAAGCTATTTTTCCAACTTATAGACATGCGATATGAACAGAAAAGTACTATTTTAACAACAAACGCTAGCTTCAAATCATGGGGTGAAATATTTCAGGACCCTAAAATAGCGAATGCGATTTTAGACAGAGTTCTTCATCATGCGACAGTGGTCAATATTATCGGGGATTCCTATCGTCTAAAAGACCATTTTAGCAAAGATACGAAGCAAGGTGATAAATAACATGAGTTACGTCAGCGATCAAGTTTTTATCCTCATACGGAGTTAAATGAGCTGAAAAGTGAAGTAGCTTAAAAAGGAAAAAAAAGAATTACAAGATCAGTTTGGAATAACTCCCTTTTGAAAGACACTTCCCCCCATCCCCAGTTGGATAGGGGGAAAACAAAATATATTAAAATCAAAAGTGTACATTCTAAAACGAGCGAAAGTGTACATTATATAGTTGACATTTATATGTTGATTTTGAGGTTCATAAGCTTCATTCGATTTATTGAGTGGATATTTATTTTTAGAGAAATGAAGGTCAAATTTACTATTAAACAGTTGAGGAAATATACCTTAGGTAAATTGTAGGTAAATGCTTATTTTACTAATTAATTGTGAAATAATGTTTATTTTTCCTTCTATATATTGTAAAATATAATAAATAAATTGGTTATTTTTCCGTTATGTAATTTATAGCATCTTATGAAGTTATATTTTTTTTGCAACTAATTATCTGAATATTCTTTATTATGATTTGAAACTAATGTTTTGTTGTTGGAAAAGAGGTAAAGAATTTGAATGATATTTTAGAGGAGCAAAGGTTAGTCAATCTAGAAATCACTAAACACAATTTGCAAAAAATTAGTTTAATCAACAAAATTTCTACTATTGTCATAGTGCTATTGGTCATTATAAATACACTACTTTCGAACATTTTATTTATGAATATAGATGGAAATGCCTCTATCAATATCGAACCATACATTGTACTAATTCTATTTAATATTGTTATATTCATGATTACAGATATTAAGAAAATAAGTGTAACTACTAATAATTTCAGGGGTATCGATACCTTTATAAGTTGTTATGTAGTGATTCTTACTTTTTTTAGTTCCTTAATAACGATTAGTGATCAACAATATTATAATCAACTGATGATTTATACTTTAATTTTATTTATTGCTTGTTCTGTAATTATTTTAAGAGCAAATCAGCTGTTTATTCCGTTATTTGTATCAAGCGTAACGGTGTTAATCGGATTATATTTGCAAAATGGGAATACAGATTTATTTAAACAGCAATTGGTATACCTTTTATTACTCGATTTCATCATCTTTTTTATTTCAAGATCCTTCTATCATTCATTCCGACGTTCGGTTGTTTTTCAAATTAAGATGCTAAAAGAGGCGCACAATACTCGAGAACTTACAAAAAAATTGAGAGAAGCAAATCGAAAGCTTGAACTTCAAGCAAATATTGACCCTTTAACAAAATTGTTTAACCGCAGAGCGTATAATGAGTATTTGGAGGACTTAGAAAAACGTGCAAACCACCATTCTTTTTTATTTACTGCAATCATGGTCGATGTGGATTGTTTTAAATTATATAATGATACGTATGGTCATACAGAAGGTGATAACGTATTGGCAAATATTGGGGAGCAATTGTTTCAGATTTCAGATAAATACGGGTGCTTTGCTTCAAGATGGGGTGGAGAAGAATTCACTTTACTATTAGTCAATCATGACGATCAATTAGTAAATGAGATTTGCGAAGAAATAATTGGACAAATTAAGAAACTGAAAATTAATCACAGCACATCGAATATAAATCCATTTGTCACTGTTAGTATAGGAGCAAGTACGAAAAAAATTTGTGACCCTAATGAAATTAAATCATGTGTTCGAAAAGCAGATGAAGTGTTGTATCATGTGAAAGAAAATGGTCGGAACTATTATGAGCACCGACAATTATATTATATTTAACATGCTTATCATTTTAAATTTGATAGGCATTTTTTCTTGCTTTATCTTTACTAGAGAAAACGATAGAATAAAATGATAGAAGTTTCATGTTTCAATTTTTGCTAGGAGTGATAAAAATGGTTCATCCAGATCATACATATTTAAATTTAGTACAATACATATTAGATAATGGCGTGAAAAAAGAGGATCGAACTGGAACAGGTACAATTAGTGTATTTGGTTACCAGATGCGCTTTAATTTAAGCAAAGGCTTTCCTTTACTAACAACAAAACGAGTACCCTTTAAATTGGTCGCTAGTGAGCTACTTTGGTTTATAAAAGGGGATACAAATATTCGATATTTGCTTCAGCATAATAATCACATTTGGGATGAGTGGGCTTTTGAAAAATGGATAAAGTCTGAGGATTATACGGGTCCTGATATGACAAACTTCGGTTTACGTGCAGCGGAAGATGAACAATTTGCAAAAATATATGCCGAACAAATGAAAATTTTTCAGCAAAAAGTATTAGAAGACGAAGAATTCGCGGTAAAATTCGGTGATTTAGGCCCTGTTTATGGGAAACAATGGAGATCATGGCCGACTGAATCAGGAGATACGATCGATCAATTGAAAAAAGTCATTGAAATGATCAAAAAAAGTCCAGATTCTCGTAGATTAATCGTCTCTGCGTGGAATCCAGCAGAAGTTGATGAGATGGCTTTACCACCTTGTCATTCATTTTTCCAATTTTATGTAGCGGAAGGGAAACTTTCTTGTCAATTGTATCAAAGAAGTGCCGATGTATTTTTAGGAGTGCCGTTCAATATCGCTTCTTATGCATTGTTAACACATTTAATTGCACATGAATGTGGGTTAGATGTTGGTGAATTCGTTCATAGCTTTGGAGATACACATATCTATTTAAATCATTTAGAGCAAGTAAATGAACAGCTAAGTCGCGAACCGCGTAACTTGCCTCAACTAAAAATAAATTCAGAGAAAAAGTCAATTTTCGATATTGAATTAGAAGACTTGAAAATTGAAGAATATGACCCACATCCATCGATCAAAGCACCTGTTGCTGTTTAAAGCTGGGAATGATGTTGAAGGTTCGGACATTAATTTTAAAAAAATTAATCGTGCTATTAGCAATATAAATCAGTTAATCCGAGGAGCTTGTCTTTTATAGGCAAGAATCTTCGGGTTTTTTTAATTGGGTTCGACCAGCTTAGCAAATTTGAAGTATCTTGTTCATTGAGCTAAGTTCTTCATTTTTCGAAGCTTCAACTGGTGGATGTAATTCTCCATCGTCAAATCGATAATCTAAAATATATATTTTAAAAAGAAAACTACCTATCATAAAAAGAATTAATAAAGCTATAGCAATACATCCCCAATAGGTTCCTTTTATAATAGTTCTAAAAGATTTTGATTCGATAAACCTATCTATCCAATTCAAATTTGATTCTCCTTTGCTCATTACAATCAATGTTACCTTTAATCTACTAATCACATAAATGTGTCTTTTTTTTAAATAATATATATGATGCATTATATCTCATGAAACGTCTGAATAGACATTAGGTGACTAGGTGTTACAAATGAATATTTATTAGAGAGAAATGAACAATTTCCCTCTCTTTTTTTGTTATTATATCCATTTTTTATAAGAATATTGATAAGTTATATGATTTTTTTGATAGAATACAAGAGTCAAGACACAATGTTATTTTCGTTTATAGTGTAAAGGGGATTAGAAATGGTAGAAAAGAAAAAAGAAGAAATGAAAGTGAAGATTTTTAATTGGTACATAAGTTTCGAATGGGTATTTTTAAGTGTCGTTATTTTATTGGCAATAACTGTCTCCATTTTGCTGTACGGATTTAATGTTCCTTTTATGAATATCTTATTCGGGGGATTTGCTTTGTTATTGCTTGTGGTACTCGCCTACTACTGGATGAACAGCAGAGGGTATTATAATAACTTAGGGCGCATCAGAAGAACCTTCTATACTTTGTATTTTATATTCATGATAGTTGGATTTATTTCGGAAAATATTGACTATAACAATTGGGAAATTCTTCTCCAACTATCAGCATTGGTTGTCTTTGTGGATTTAGCTGTTTTTCAGAACCCTAACATATTAAAGATATGGAATACTGAGCTAAAGCAGGATGATGAAGTAAGAGAAGCTCTTAATGAAAGTAAAGAGGTTATCAAGAAAAACTCAAAGAAAGTAGAGAAGTTCACACAAATAGTCCAACAGACAGATACTTACTTCGATAACAAGCCAATTCCAACAAACATGAATGAATACAGACAACAAGTGACAGCTTATTTAGAGCAGTATTCTAATGTTATGGATTTTACAACTTCTTTCTTTATGTTTGAATCACCACAAACAGAGGAAGATAAAAAGCAAAGCATTCAACAGCAGATAAGGGATATCGGTATCAGACATGCTATTGACTTTTCAAAAAAGCAGGAAGACAAAGATGCAATGCTTAAATCCTTCTCAGAGGGTGAAACCTTGATTCTGAAAGAAGGAAAATTGATTGCGATTCCATACTTTGGGGATTTATACTGCATGATTGTAACCATAGAAAGTAAAACCGAATTAGTTGATGGAATTGATGCATCTCATATTTTAAGTATGTTAATTATTTTTGATTGGTATATAACCGATATAGTAACAATTGAAGAAGATGAAGAATAGAGTTCTTAACCCTACCCACAGCATATTCATTAAATGGTTTTATATGTTATAATAGGTATAAGTAATGTAATAGAATTAAACTTAAAGGGGGATGCTTCTTATGGTAAGAAGAGTAAGAATTTCAGTAGTTACTCCTAAAACAGAAGAGCAACAAAAAGGAAAAGCAAGAGTACGAATCAATAGAAAAAATGCATCCAATAACTCTTTAAAACCAAAAACTCGTATTGTAGTAGAAGAAGGGTTTAACGAAGTATTGACTGCAAATGACAAAGCTGTTCAAATCACATATACAAGATAAAAACAATGATAGTTTGTAAAAAGTAGGGATTCGACAAGAACTCTGCTTTTTTTATATGTATAAAAGGCCTCGCCCCTGTATAGGATGGATAACAACAAAATGCTATACAGGAGGGGCAAATATGGGTTTGAGACGAATTAAAAAGAGAAAAACCACACAACCTCACACAAAAGTCACCAACTTCGGATTTGATAAAACGATTAAGAAAATCGAGAAGGCGATTGCTCTGCTTGAAAAGAAACATTGAATTTAAAATCTTTATCAAGACTTCCAATATGTTCTACAAAATATTCAACAATAATCCTGTATTATTTCATGGGCACTATTAAATTAAGGGAAAGCTCAATTAATAGAGTTCTCTTTATAGTTTAAGAAGTCTGTTCAAATGTCCGATGGGGATCTCTATTCATATGATTATGATACAAGTGGACGTTTAAAAAAGGCAATTTCACCGAATTACACAATTCAAAATGAATATGGATTGACATCAGATTATGAAATGGTTTACGAAAATATTATATAGAAACCATTAATGGTCAAACATTTAGAACGACTTATCGACATGACGGGCTACAACGCTTATCTGGAATAACGTCCCAAAAAGGTTCAACATATGACTATTATTATAACGAAACGAGTCAACCTGTACGAATTCAAAGTGATAAAGCCACTCAATTGAATGAATTTGATTCAGACGGTCAATTAACAACTCAAACAATTTTAGCAAAGAATCAAGTACAATATCGATATGGATATAATGGAAATGGCTATGTAACAACGTACTTTGATGGTACAAAAACTAATACGTTTACTTATGACTTTGCGAATCGCTTAGCATCGTGGAATAATGGAGCTAATACCATAAATTATTCCTATGACAAAGCAGGGAACTTACTTAATCCAAATGACCAAGCCTTAACGTTTAATGGGGCTAATGAGGTAGAATCGTATGTTAATATTATAGTTAGTTGCATCTAGATCTGGACGATAAATTTTCTGTATAAATTGATGCTCCTCTATGAAACTTTGGAAATCCTTATTAAATTCACTGTAAAAATAATACGTATCGTTATAAAGCTTTTTATGAACATTTTCATTAAGTTTTTGAAATTTAATAGTTTTTTATCAGGAAATGCTACATTTAGCCTCCCTAAAACATCCACAAGTTGTTCTTCATAAGTTAATGACTTTTTTGTTCGTACAAATTCAAATCCGAGTTGTTTTAATTATGCTGATACAGATAAATCTTTACATTTGCCTGTCAGATAAACTTGTTGATAAAGTGCCGGATTCTGTGATCGTAATAGTAACTTTTCCATTTGAATATAATCTTAATAGTTCTACTTTTAATCATTCGTCGTTCTTCAAAACATTTCCTTTCTACTGAGGTATACTCTGTAATCTATTAACTTAATTATAACTATATTCACCTTTTATTACGAAACTACGAAAACAAAAACAGGAAAATAAGTAATTTATTGTAATATATAATATTTTATGTTAGTATTTTATTGTAAGGGGAAAAATGTTAATTGTTAGGAGGTTGAGGGTTGAATAAATATTTCACTATTCCATTTCTAGTTTTTATCATTTTACTAGTTGGATGTTCAGCTAAGGAACCAACAATTGTTTATAAAGGGGAAGGAAGTGATTGGGAAGCAACTTATAATTACCAAGAAATTTCTAAAAATTCATACGAATTCGAAATTCTACTTAAGTACAAAAATGACGTTCAAGAATTAAAAGAATTGGAAGAAATAACAATTGAATATAGTGCTGGTACTAGTACTGTGGGTGGAACTATCCCCATTTCATTATTAAACACGGATGAACAAGTAGTATTTAAAAATAGCGGTGCTTATGAGGGGGTTAATCTTTTGCATAATGATTCGAAAATCGAAGTATTTATTCAATGGGGTAATAACAAAGATTCTTTTGTTTTAGAAAATGTAAATAACAAAGGGTAAATTTATATGAAGACTATATTAACGAATATAATAACTTTCACTATTGTTTTATTTCTGTTTGGAAGTATTATCTCCATCAAGGAAGCTTCTGCAGCTGAGACAAATCTAGATATATTATATGAAAATGCAAAAAATGGAATATCAGATTTAGATGATAACCAAATGCAAGAAATATTAGAAAATGTTGAGGTGCAATTAACTAATAAAAATCCAGAAAATAACGTACTTAACGTATCTGAAACACCTCGTGTACAGACTTATTCAACCGCTGAAATCATAGAATCAAATGGAGATACACAATTAATTTCATTTACAACATTTAGTGATGTTTCATTAAATGATAATTCTAACTGGAACGGTAGTTTATACGATTCAACAGGTAGTGTGAGAGCATATGCTACACTAATTATTGAAGCTAGAGTAGTAAACAATGTTAATGGGTTACGACTTTTAGGTACATCAGGTGGATGGACTATTGTAGATGACCATGTAAAATCTATCACAAATAGATATGTGGGAATAGGGAATGGTGGTTACGGAGCAGATGGACGGTTTATTAATGAGAGTTGGGGTCCTTATCTCTTAACATCAAATACTTTTAATAGGACGGTTAATGGTTCTTTTATAGTTACTGCTCATGAATATCAAATCGTTACAACGACAAATGCTACACTTTCAACTGCATCAACTTCTTGGGATATGCAAATGGTACTACGTTTTGGAGAACCGGCTAGTGAACTCTAGAACAATAAATGAAAAGCAAAGCCACCCAATTACGAGTGGCTTTGCTTTTTTACGATTCTTGAAGTATCATAACTCATGGTCACTACTTGGAGTTTTACACTATTCAACTAGTATTTTCCATTAATCTTCATTCTAACAAAGGATAGCTTTGGGGATACAGAATTCATTGAGCTAAGTTTTTCATATATCGAAGCTTCAATTGGTGGATGTAATTCTCCATCGTCAAACCGATAATCTAAAACATATATTTTAAAAAGAAAGCTACCTATCATAAAGAGAAATAGTAAAGCTATAGCAATACATCCCCAATAGGCTCCTTTTATAATAGTTCTAAAAGCATTTGATCCGATAAACCTATCTATCCAATTCAAATTTGATTCTCCTTTTTTCATTACAACAAATGCACCCATAATAATTATTATACAATTGGACACTCATCTTGAAGTAAATTTTAATATTGTGCTAATCGATCAGTAACAAACAAAAAGACAATTCTGAAGTCCAGGTGAATAAATCTATGTTTACTGTACATCTTTTTTGATCGGTCGATTTGTTGTACGAATCATTTTTCTATGTTACCATTTATTTGTAGGATATTTTTTCTATTTTTTCCTATAAACATGTTAAAAACTGAATATTTTCGCTGAATCCATGTTTTTTGGAATGGGAGAACCAATCTTTTGGGGTGAATCACTAATTTTAGTGTAGGGTATTAATCCGAATCCGTCAGCTAATCTCGTAAGCGTTATTAAGTGGGGAATGATTTATTTATATAACTTCCTTTTATTGTGACGCTACAGATTGTGACTGTAGTTTTTTTTATTTTGCTTTGATTTTTCCCATATAGCGAAAGAGTCGAAAAAACATTGAAAGGGGTTATTGTATATTGACGATTACAATTGGTTTATTTGGTTTTGGAAAGACAGGCTCTGTTGTTGCTAATGAGATTATTAAAGATATTGATTGTGAGTTAAAATGGGTGATTCGCAAATCCCCAAAGAATATTGGAGAATATGCAAGTCGTTTATTTGGGTTTGATCACGACGAGGGAAAAATCTTTTCAATCGATCAAGTAGATTTTGACAATTTCTATAATGAGCATTATGTAGATGTTATTATTGATTTTTCTTCAACTAGTGCAGTTTCTGAATATGAAAATGCTGTTAACTATGGTAGTCGAATTGTTTCTGCCATATCAAATTATGACCCTCAAGATATGATGAAGTTAAAGAAGCTTAGTCAATACACTGCGGTATTATATTCCCCTAATATTACAGTAGGAATAAACTTTTTAATGGAAGCCTCAAAATACCTTCAAAAAATTGCACCATCTGCAGATATCGAAATCATCGAAGAACATTTCAGAGAGAAAAAAGATGTATCTGGAACAGCATTAAGAATTGCTGAAGAATTAGGTTTAGACAAAAATCTACATGTTAACTCTATTCGTGTCGGCGGAATCGTTGGAAAACACGAAGTTGTATTTGGACTACCTAATCAAACCATTCGTATCATCCACGAATCTCATAATAGAGCAGCCTTTGGTCAAGGAGCACTTTATGCTTCAAAGTGGATCATGGCAAAAGAAAAAGGGATTTATAGTATGGAACAAGCTCTATCATTAATTATGGCAGGAAATCATGAAGCTTCATTAGATATGAATGAAGTAACTGTCCCATAATGGTCATTTATCTGAATCAATTTCATAACCGTAAAAGAAGCTATGTAATTTTGTGAAATTGACTCAAATTAATGAATTTAATATACACGAGCCAGTGACAAAAGCTAAATTACATCCTTTTGTCACTTTTTTATAATTATCTTTATGATAAAGTTAATGTAAAATTGGTAAAAAAATAGAGCGAGTTATTTAATGATTAAATTAATAAATTGATTTAGTTAGGAGAGAATTTATGATTTCATTAATTGTCGCACATGACAAAAATCGAGTAATTGGTTATGAAAACAAAATGCCATGGCATTTACCAGGGGAATTAAAGTATTTTAAAGAAACTACAATGGGAAAACCGATGATTATGGGAAGAAAAACCTTTGAATCTATTGGTAAACCACTTCCGGGTAGAAGAAATATCATTGTAACTCGTAATAATGAATATTCTGTTGAAGGTATAGAAGTTGCTAACAGTATAGATGAAGCACTTGAACTAGCTGGTGATGTTGAAGAAGTCATGGTCATTGGTGGGGAAGAAATTTTTAAACTAGTTTTACCTGTTGCAGATCGATTATATATTACACATATCGAACATGAGTTTGAAGGAGATACCTTCTTCCCAATATATGGTGACGAATGGAAGCTCGTCTCATGTAGTGATCCAGTAGACTCTACTCAAGGCTATACGTTCAAATATTGCATTTACGATAGAAAATAATGAACTCATTTACTTGATAGTAACTAAACAGCAGGCATCTTACAAAAAACGGTAAGATGCTTTTTTAGTTCTTTTTACATAAATTTAACAATTTATGAAACTTTACCTATTTCATTTCGTATAAAAGGTAGGTAAAGTTAAATTAAGGAATGAGGTGGTGGGATGTTATTTGGCATTGAAGCTCAAACCATATATTTTTTTACATTAATTATTATAGGATGCATGACAATCATTTATATTCTTTTTTCAGACTTCTTAGATGGTTTTACTGATGGAATCCCATTTTTTAATCCGGCAGTTATTTTAGCATTTATCACAATTACTTCTGCAAGTGGTTTTTTGCTCGAACAATTAAGCCCTTTTACTAGTTTAATAGTCTTGATCATATCCTGTATCATTTCGGCTATTTTAAGTACCTTACTCTATTTTTTCATACTTGTTCCTTTAAAATCAGCAGAAGTTTCACTTGCATATACTGAGGAGTCTTTAGAAGGTCAAGTGGGGAAAGTTATTGTGCCAATTCCAGAAAATGGTTTTGGAGAAGTTGTGATTGAAACTGTGAATGGTATTATATCGAAGCGAGCAACCGGTTATGACAATGAAGCAATCAATTATGAAGATGATGTGCTGATCATTGAAGTCAAACAAGGGACTCTTTTTGTGAAAAAATACTATTCACCGTTTAAATAAAAGAAGGGGGAAAAGGAATGTCTACACTCATTATTATTGGGATTGTTGTTTTTGTTTTAGTTGCAATTATAGCGGTTTATATTGTGAAATATCGAACTGTAGGTCCAGATGAAGCATTAATTGTTACTGGTAGTTTTCTTGGTTCAAAGAATGTACATAAGGATGAGTCGGGAAACCGTATAAAAATCATCCGTGGTGGAGGTACATTTGTATTCCCAGTATTCCAACAGGGTGAACCATTAAGTTTGTTATCTAGCAAACTAGAAGTTACTACGCCTGAAGTCTATACGGAACAAGGGGTTCCTGTACTCGCTGATGGAACAGCTATTATTAAAATCGGAGGTTCCATTTCCGAAATTGCGACTGCAGCTGAGCAATTTTTAGGTAAAAGTCGTAGTGATTTAGAAAATGAAGCGAAAGAAGTATTAGAGGGTCATCTACGTTCTATTTTAGGGTCGATGACGGTGGAAGAAATTTATAAAAATCGAGATAAATTTTCGCAAGAGGTACAAAGAGTTGCGACGCAGGATTTAGCGAAAATGGGGCTAGTCATTGTATCATTTACGATTAAAGATGTACGAGATAAAAATGGATATCTTGATTCTTTAGGTAAGCCAAGAATTGCTCAAGTAAAGCGTGATGCAGATATTGCAACTGCAGAGGCGGAGAAGGAAACTCGTATTAAAAAGGCAGAGGCGGAGAAAGAGGCACAGAAAGCAGAGTTACTTCGTGCCACTGAAATTGCAGAGGCCGAAAAGGAAAATCAGCTAAAGGTTGCAGAATATCGAAGAGAACAAGATATTGCAAAAGCGAGAGCTGACCAAGCATACGAGCTAGAATCTGCAAGAGCTAAGCAAGAGGTAACTGAACAAGAAATGCAGGTTAGAATTATCGAGCGTCAAAAACAAATCGAATTAGAAGAAAAAGAAATTTTACGTCGTGAAAAGCAATATGATTCAGAAGTGAAGAAAAAAGCAGATGCTGATCGATATGCCATTGAACAAAATGCGGCTGCACAAAAAATGAAAGAACTGACAGAAGCGGATGCGGAAAAATATCGAATTGAAGCAAGAGCAAAAGCTGAAGCAGAAAAAGTTCGCTTAGACGGTTTAGCAAAAGCGGATGCAGAACGTGCGCAAGGGGAAACAGAAGCAGAGATCATCCGATTAAAAGGTTTAGCAGAAGCAGAGGCAAAACGAAAAATTGCAGAAGCATTTGAACAATACGGTCAAGCTGCAGTTTTAGATATGTTAGTCCGCATGCTACCAGAATATGCAAAAGAAGTAGCGAGTCCACTGTCCAATATCGATAAAATTACTGTTGTTGATACAGGAAATGGAGAAGGTGGCGGGGCAAACCGTGTAACTTCTTATGCTACTAATTTAATGTCGACTCTTCAAGAGACATTAAAAGCCTCATCGGGAATTGATGTGAAGGAATTAATTGAAAACTTTTCAGGGAAACAACCGTTGAATACTTCTATTGAATCAAAACCTGAAAAAACGGAAGTAGTTGAAGTATAATACTGAAAAAAAAGTCTCGGCAAAATATTGTCGAGGCTCTTTTCATTTTATATAAATACTATTACACATGTAACCATACAAGCACAGCCAGCAATAACAAATAAATGCCAAATTGCATGATTAAAAGGTATCTTTCTCCACGCGTAAAATATTGATCCAAATGTAAATAATAATCCACCTAAAAATAATATTGTAAATCCTGTGAAGTGAAGATATTCGTAAAGAGGTTTAATCGCAAAAATAATTAACCAACCCATAACAATATATAAAAATAACGAAAATGCTTCAAACTTATGAATAAATAAACATTTAAATACAATCCCAAATATTGCAATTCCCCAAACAATTGATAAAAGAACAATACCAAGCGTACCTTTAATAACGAGCAATAAAAATGGTGTATATGTTCCTGCAATTAAAATATAGATGGAAGAATGATCAAAGATTGAAAATAATTTTTTATATTTTTCGGGCATGCTATGTAGTAAAGTGGACATTAAAAATAACAATACTAAGGAAGCACCAAATATTGAATAAGATGTAATTTGTAGTGCATTGCCTGAATTAACAGCAATTAATATAAGAGCGATACACGTTGGGATACTTATAATCAGCCCAATGCCATGGGTGATTGCATTCCATAATTCTTCCGTTAAATTTTTATAATCAAAAGCATTACTATTTTTCATTGGAAACAACTCCTCCTGTTCACTATACTAATAAAACTTTGATAAGCAAACTATCATTTGTCATATGATAAAAATTAGTATTGTCATAAAATTCATATTGGATACTTTACATTCATCAGGTACAACTAATTACATTTGTCATATTTACATAGCTAAATGAATGAAAATATAATGAAGTATGCTATAAAAGGATGTGTCAACTTGGGACAAATTCATATTGTAACAGACTCAACGTGCGATTTAACAAAGGAAGAATTATCGGAGTATAATATTCATGTCGTACCTTTAACAATACAAATTGATGGTGAAACGTATATAGATGGTGTTGATATTGAACCAGCATCATTTCTTAAAATGATGAAAAATTCAAAAGAATTACCGAAAAGTTCTCAGCCAGCACCAGGTAAGTTTAAGGAGCTTTATGATGAACTAGGTAAAAATGGGGATCAAATCATTTCAATACATCTAGCAGGAGCATTGAGTGGTACTGTAGATTCTGCTCGTCAAGCTGCCGAAATGTCAAATTCAGATGTAACAGTTATTGATTCAAACTATATTGCTATTGGATTAGCAATACAAATTCGTGAAGCGATTAAGTTACGTAATGAAGGTGCTACTGTAGAACAAATTGTTAAAAGAATAGAGCATGTAAGTGCAAATACAAAACTCTTTGTGTTTGTAGATACCCTTGAAAATTTGATCAAAGGCGGACGAATCGGAAAAGGTAAAGGGTTAATTGGCTCATTACTTAATATTAAGCCGATTGCGATGCTTGAGGATGGACATTATTCACCTGTATGTAAAGTTCGTAGTTATAAACAAGTAATTAAATATTTGTTTAATCAATATTTAGAAGATACAAAAGGTAAAACAGTAAAAGCTGTTGGAATTTCTCATGCAGATGGTTTAGTAACAGTGGGGAATCCTTTAAAGGAATTAATCGAACAATCAGGATTTAACGAAGTGGAAATTAAGTTTACTTCACCTATTATTAGTACACATACTGGCCCTGGTGCAATAGGATTTATTTATTTTGCAGAATAACGATATAAACTATCATTTTCACATGTTTAGTAAAGCGCATTCATTTTTCAGAGCGACTTTTCTTAATTATTGAAAATGATAGTTTTTTTTGGCTTTTTTTAACTACTAGTTTATAAACTATAAATAATAGGGAATAAAGTATATAAAATTGGCAATACTGAGAGATTAGTTGAGAAGTTTGAACATATAAATAAAATATATATAAAATAGTTTAAAATTCTTATAAAAGTGATTAGTTAAAGTAATTAATGTATTACATTAATAGATTGAGCTAATTCGTTGTAATATGTTTAGGAGTGAATTAGGATGAATAGATGGAAAGTCGCCTTCTTCATATTAGCAGGTGCAATCATAATTTTAGTAACAACAGTCATCATATTGGCGACTTCACCGACAGAGGATGTTCTGATACCGAATGTCGAAAATGCAGAAGGTAGCGTCTTGTTAGTTGAAACAACTACAAAAGACTTTGAAAAACTGGCATTGAAATATCTCGGAGAAGCACTTAATACGGAATCGATCCCTATTGCTGTTACTGTAAACGATCAAATACAAATATTTAGTGAAGTAATCGCTTTTGGTGTCTCCGTTCCCGTTCAAATCGATTTTGAGCCGAGCGTTAATGACTCTGGAAATATCCATTTGAAATATTCTAAAATACATGTAGGGAAGTTAAATATCCCACCATCAACAGTTTTGAAATTGTTAAAGGAAGCGATCGATTTCCCATCGTGGATTTTAATACGCCCAAATGAGGAAGAGATATTTGTTGATTTATCGCAATTATCTGTCGGTGATGGATCTCGAGTTCGTGCAAAAGAAATTGATTTGAAAAATGATCGTATTCTATTAGAAGTAATTGTTCCAAACAAATAGGAGGGGTATTGTGTCAAAGGAGTTAGCAACTTTTGCAGGTGGTTGTTTTTGGTGTATGGTAAAGCCATTTGATCAAATGGATGGAATTGATGAGGTGATATCAGGATACACTGGTGGGCATGTTGAAAACCCGACTTATGAGCTAGTATGCTCTGAGACAACAGGACATCTTGAAGCGGTTCAGATTACATTTGATTCAACTATTTTCCCGTATGAAAAGCTAGTAGAGCTTTATTGGACGTTAATTGACCCAACGGATCCTGGAGGTCAATTTTATGATCGAGGGGAATCGTATACAACAGCGATTTTTTATCATAATGAGGAACAAAAACAGATTGCAGAACAATCTAAGAAGCGTCTTGAAGAGTCAGGGAAATTCAATAAACCGATTGCAGTGAAGTTATTACCAGCAAAACCATTTTATCCAGCTGAGGAATATCATCAACATTACTATAAGAAAAATCCATTACATTATGAGAGATATCAAATTGGCTCTGGTCGAGCAGCTTTTATCCAACAACACTGGGGGAATAAACATGAATAAAGAAGAACGTTTAAAGCAACTAACACAAATGCAATATTATGTAACGCAACAACAAGGTACTGAACCTCCTTACCAAAATGAATATGATCAGCATTTTGAAGAGGGGATTTACGTGGATATCGTATCAGGAAAACCATTATTCAGTTCAAAGGATAAATTTGATGCTGGATGTGGCTGGCCGAGTTTTGCAAAACCAATTGAAAAAGAAGAGGTTACAGAACATTTCGATACATCACATGGTATGAGAAGAGTAGAAGTACGTAGTAAAACTGCCGATTCTCATTTAGGACACGTATTTCCTGATGGTCCACAAAGTCTAGGAGGACTTCGTTATTGTATCAACTCCGCAGCCCTTCGTTTTGTCCCAAAAGAAAAATTACAAGAAGAAGGCTATGGAGAGTACCTGAGTATTTTTGAATAATAAATCAATAAAAGAATCCGCTAAAAAAGCGGATTCCAGAGTGTCGACAAAATATCTCGAGAGGTGCACCTCTCGAGATATTTTG
>NZ_JPVQ01000032.1 GCF_000772965.1 Ureibacillus massiliensis 4400831 = CIP 108448 = CCUG 49529
AAGGGTTTGGGAGAAGGGGGGAGTTACCGTTTATTTTTGACAACTACATAGAAGGCAGGGCTATTTTAATGTGAAAATCTAAGGTGAGTTTGAACTAAGTTGGGAAAGAGGGTAAAGGGAGGGAACAACAAAAGATTGGAATTTTGATGACATTCAATAGTTCTGTGCTATGCTAATTATATAAAGTCTTAACTTGGAGAGGTCTTATGGGGGAGCAAATTATTTATGACATGACTACACTTCAAGATACAATTGGCTCAATGAGCAAATTATTGGGTGTGGATGAACGACAAATTACGAAATACTGTGTAAGTCATAAAGATGATTATGATGTAGAGGGCTTTTTTAGTTTGTTAGGATTAAGTGAATATTCTCTGTTGGATTTTGAAATTTATATAACTTCATTGCATGTAACTACGGATAAGGATAATTGTTCATCAGTAAAGAAGTATGGACTTTTAAATTTGCAACAGGCTCTCATAAAAGATACGCCTTTAAGGGCTTATCTGGAGGGCTTTGGTGTTTTCATAGAAATTGATAAGAAGCAAATTAAATATCACGATAAGGTATTTGATATTAGCAAAGAATATAATGGCATAAATAAACCAGTTGATTGGATTATCTATAAATTGTACAGGGATTTCCAATTGAATTCATTTTTTTATTCCGACAACGTATTAAAATATGGTGGAGGTATAAGAAGAAGACCAGAATTCCTATACAATCTTGCAGATTTTTTAGGAGAACCGAATATCGAATATGACTGGATTAAGGGTACAAATTGTTATGTTATAAAGTACAAAACAGCAATATCACAATTGGCTGATTGGACCTTTGATATTGATAAGGATAAAATTGATTATTTGGATGAAACTGAAATTAATATACACAAGATAAAATGGTTTTTAAATCAATCATTAAGAAGAATTAATAACGAAATTTTTTACAACAGTATAGACGATTGTTATTCTTATTTAAAAAATGATGTCTTTGTACCAGTATCCGATATTCTAAGAGTTTATTCTGAAAACGAGTATTTGGAAGAATATCGAATCAGAGAATGAATTAGAGACCATCATATGAATTTGGCACTTTGCTCTGCTATGGTAGGAGTTTGTTGTATCAACATACCGAACCAAGCAATACTCTTACACGTTCAGTTTCATTATTGAAAAAGTGGGTGAAGAAATGAAAGCCGATGAAAAATTGATTATGGAAATTGAGGAGTTCGATGATGCCTTCCCAGACGGAGTTTTTGCAATTCCAAGAAATCCTAAAGACCCAAAAGTAAAAGTTAGGGCGTTATGGGATTATTGTAAAGAAAAAGGTGTTGACCCAGAGGATTTAAGTGAAGAAGAAATGGAACAATTTCTTGAATACTAAACTGATATTTTAAAAGGGAACAGGGAGTATTAGATTTCTCCCTGTTGTAGTTGTAAAGAAGTTATTGTATCCTTCAATTAACCTCTTGGTGGGTAAGGGTCATTTCCGTAACTATTTCTTTCTCTAATTTGTCCTGTTCTGTTATGAATGAACAGTTCAGATTGCTGATTTTTTGCAATATCTCTTGCAAATGAAATTGCCTCACGTTGAGTATCAAATACTTTTGTTGCTCTTGAATTTCCTGCACCTTTTACTTGAAATCCACCACCAGAATGTGGGGTAACATGCTGATTTTTACCTATTTAAACATCACCTCATTATTTGATATGGTGAGGGAGGCGAACATAAGTCCTCTTTTATGAAAATGAATTTTGTTGTAATATAAACGTGGATGTATAAATCAATGGCTCTTATTTGTTCTGCCAAACAAATAAGGGCTTTTTTATTTTAGCTTTGTCTTTAACTCTCGTTCGAGCTTCTGCACTTCTCTTTTTACTTGCTTATCTACTTCTCTATTTAAATCTCTAATGGCTCTATTAACTTGAGATGTATTGATTCGTACTCGTACCATATAGTCACCTCCTAATACGTGTAATCTAATGCTTATTTTTTGCCTCCTCACAATATTGAATTATAGCACTATATTCCAATTGAATCAATATATAGTATATATACAATGACGAGTGGTACTATATATTGTGTTTAATTCGGTTTTTTTCTAATTTGTCAAATGCGAAAATATTAGAATATGAAAGAATACTCATGAATATTGAAGAAAGTGATAGGTTTTCAATAATTTCTACTCAATTTCCTCATTTGCCATAATAGATTCCTCCATTTTGGCATAGCTCTAATTATGTAATGCAACCCTAATCTATCATTTTTCATATCCTATTATCATCTTATTGTCTGCGTTTCAAATCTCTTGTTTTACCCTGCCTTATCCCTCTATAAGCCACTTTTATCAGTTATATATTTCTTCTTACTGCTTATAATACAGTAGCTTTAATAAAGCAGGTTTCAAAATTTGAAGCTATTAAAACAGGAAGTTCTAATCTACCAATTCGGATTAGACAAATGAAACAGGAGGAGTTCCATATGGGAAAGGACAGAGTTATGTCTCGAAACTTTGCAGAGAAACTCAAATTCTATAGGCTTGAAAGGTCATATTCTTTGAAGGATGTTCAACGCATTACTGGGATTGATGCTGGATATATCAATAAATTGGAGAACGGAATAAGACGTGCTCCTTCATATCCAATCCTTCAAAAGTTGGCATTTGCTCTAAAAGTCGATATTACAGACCTTATCGACATTGATTTACCAGAAAACGAACCGTTGCGTAGTGTTCAAGAGGTCTTAGTATTTACCGAGTATCTGATAAAGGGGAAGTTACCTACAACTATTGTTAGGGAAAATTTATTAGCTGTTATCCAGACAATGCTGGATTGTGAATGGGAAGAACATACCAAACATACAGATAGTGTCAACGTATTAAATAAAGTTGATATTTTTTTAAGGTCACTGAAAAAATAGTACATCAAAAAGGTTGGAAAAGGAGAACTGTAATTTTTTTATGGTTCTCTTTTTCTATTTAAATGTAATAGGAGAATGGCTATGTCAAAAAACGGTAGCATAAAGGAAGCTATTTTTACAGTATTCTTGAAATTAAATTTGAGTATTATGGAAAAAGAGTTGAGTCTTCATTTTTCCGAAGTCGTATTGGAACAAAGTTTCGATGTTACGGAAGAAAATGATAGCCAGAATAAAAGGGTTTTAATGTTGGATATGTATGGCATGGAGCAAAACTCTAATGTCGAGGTTATCGTTGAAAATGTGTTAACTAAATCGAATAATGACCATCAAAGGCGACTGCTGAAAATTATTGAAAGATTAGAAAAAGGGATAATCATCTACCAGGCATTAGGATTCAGACCAAAGGATGTACAGCAGTTGAAAAATGCAGTAAAAGGAAAAGACATTAATCTATACTTTGTGCAAATTAACGAGGACATGATTCCGTTAATTAACAACCTCAATACAGAAACGCATAAGTTAAGGATTTACGAGAACTTAAATGTTCTAAATACCGTTGTAAAACCTATTTCACTGCTAAAGGATATAAGTGTTATAAAGCCAATACAAGGCAATGTGGCACTAATGAGGGAAGAGGTAGAGAGAGATTTCTCTAACCCCCATGTTGAGGCAAATAATTACTTGTTAGACCAATTACAAACTAATATACCCTATTTCTTTCCATTCCAAAGGAGAAAGAATCTCGCAAACAGATACATTTCTTTTGGATTCGGAAAAAGCGGTGTTTCCTTACTTCTATCGGTGGAGGATATGCGACACAGAGCATTCGTAAAATTAACATTTAGAGAGCTTAGTCCACCAATCTATTACAAAATAAAGGAGAGAGAGGATAAGGCAAGAGAATTAATTGGCGAAGAGCTTCAATTTTTGGATGATAAACATACGATAGAGTTCCGATTCAAACCATATCAGGATGTTAGAGATACAGTAGATACGTTAGTAGATGTCGCTGAAAAATTTATTTTAACGTTCTCAAATCAGGTTTTATACGGAGCGGATAGATTTGGTATGCAAGAAGAAGGGTTGGAATATAGATTGAGTTAAACAGGAACAAGGCATTGGGTTATCCAGTGCCTTTTTTAATAGGTCGTTTTGTTTAAAGAAAAAAGCGACCATCATTTTCGATGGTCTTGTTGTCCTAATGCTACCAGTATAAGCTATGTAGACATCAGATGACCAGTTCATTAAGTTTCAGAAATTTCAACTTGATGTTAAATTTCAATGTACATGGTCGATATCCTTTCAGTGTTATACAAACACGTTGACTGTTATATATGATTTAAAGTTATAATAACAACAATAAATTATTTATTATAACACTTGTCAAAGGAGGAGTTCATGTGCCGAATTATTATTTATTTGTAGTTGTATCCATTATATTAATTGTTACGCCTGGTCCTGATTTTGCCTTGATTACCAAAAATACCATTTTATATGAAAAAAGAGGAGGCCGTGCGACTACTTATTGAGTGGTCTCAGGACATATTTTACATGCAACAGCTTCGGTCCTCGGTATATCAGCCGTTATTGCTAAATCCATCGTACTTTTTGAGATAGTAAAATATGTGGGTGCGGTTTATCTTCTCTATATTGGAATTAAAGCATTACTGTCTAAACAAAAAAATGACTCGGAGAACCGAGACTATACAGATGCTACGTATCAGACATCTAAAAGGAAATCGTGCTTTCTTCAAGGATTGTTGTCTACTACGTTTAACCCTAAAGCTATCATTTTCTATATTACTTTCCTCAAGTTATTGACCCGCATAAGAATGTATTATTGCAATCCTTTGTGTTTTCGGGAATTTTTATCCTGATTGCATTGTTGTGGCTTTTATTATGTGTCTCTATCCTTAACCGCATTCGTTCATGGTTTAGAAAACCTTCGGTTCAACTTATCTTTGAAAGAATAACGGGAATTACATTGATTTCTTTGGGAATAAAGTTGGCTTTTGAAAAGAGATAATTAAGAACCATCCTAACCACCTATTTATAAGGTGGTTTTTGTTTTCCGCTTAATTAATTGAATAGTTTCTGTTGTTTCCTTCACAAGAATAGGAGTTTTCAATTTTTCTGTATCTGTTAGAACTTTAGTAACTCGTAAAAAAGTCCAACTTGTTTATATTCCATATAGTCTGAACCTCCATTTTTTTACTAAAAATGCGGGTGTATCTTATCTATTATTTAATATAAATATCCAATTAAAAGTTGTTCCGAAATCTTAACCAATTGTTGGATACGAGTTTGACAACACTATTAAACTATTGAAGCATACATCAATTAATGCCCTAAACACCGATATTCTTTATCTGCCTTTATAGCGTCTAATAAATTCCCTGCCAAATTCTCTCGTATTCAATCGTGTTCTTTCTTTTGGTTCATGCTCAATGCCAAAAGAGAACTCTTCATTCAATCTTTTAAGCTCCCCATACATATTTTTTACAGGCACTTCATGTCCATTGACAACCTGATAAATGACAAGTTTAGGCAGAGCGTTTCCATCCTTGTATTGATGAATTCGATACAATCCATTTACGGATTTGACCTCAATTGTTTTAAGCAATTTGCTCATGCAATTACCTCCGAACGAATTCAAATTGTAGTCATATTATAACATGTATTTTCTGATTTTTTCTTCTACTCAGCGGTTTAATAGTGTTTGGTATGTGTACATATCTCAACATTTGAGTAAAAGGTATGAAAGAATTCATAACAAGTTCTTAAATAATTGCACTTATACCAGAATAATTATGAGAAATTGCTAAAAAAGTATGAAGTTGTTCATATCTTTTTCATACGAAAACTATGGTAAAACGAGTGTAGGATTTCTTGATTAGGCAATAAAAAAGCACAGGGAGCTTCATCTGTGCCATTAAAAAAGTGTCATTTATTCAAACTCTTGATAGGTGTTAATAAACTCAAGCAAACTCTGGGCAATTAAATCCTGAACTTTTAGGTGAGGGAACTGGTTCTCGCATAACTTGGAGAACTTGTCATAAATATTTTCATTCAACTTCAAATTTTTGTTCACGTATTTTGCCTTGGTATTGTAGATTTCTTTATCTAAGACAAGCGTAGGTTTTTCGTTTACGGTAGACACTAAGCTCTTCAAGGTTTCTAAATTCTCTTTTATAAAGGTTAATTCCTCTTGAAAGCCAATGGTTGCTTTATCAGAAGGTTTCGCATTTCCTAATGATTCTTTGTCTCGAATAAACTTGAAATATTGATTCTCTCTCGCAATATAGACGAAATCTTCCTTCTGCATTTCCTTTGTGAAGCTGGAATAGGCTATTCCTAAAGTCCCTGCAACCCCTTTTAAATCGCTATTTACCAACATTTTATTGATTTCTTCTGCACGTTTATCGACATCCATTGTAAAAAATATATCTTTATTCATATACTTACTCCTTTCTATTAGTTTTTTAGTATTATAGTAGACTTGCTTTTTCTTTATAACTGCACACTGTCGGAGCTACTTTTAGCAAGGTGTCGTAGAGGTGGATGGCTGAAAATATGGTACTCAAGGATATGTAATTGCAGTGGCTCAAAATTAAGTAATCAGTGGTAATGCAGGGCAATCATTATCAAACTATCAATGAATCTCTATGATATAGAAATGCTGTGAGAAAGGAGTGAAGGGTCTATAGCAACTGTAACAAAAGAAACCAAGAGAAAGGGGAATAAGCAGAACCCAGGTAAAAGTTTCGAGCAGGATTTTTATGCTTCTGTTCCAGCAGATGTATTCTTTTACCGTTTGAAAGATGATAGTTTAGGATTTGCCAACGTGAAAAACCCCTGCGATTTTATCCTATACAAGATTCCGAATATCTATCTGTTAGAGCTAAAGAGCCATAAAGGTAAATCAATTCCTTTTGGAGCTATACAGCATTATCAAATTGAATTATTGCACCGTTACAATCAAATGGATGGAGTGGTTGCTGGATTTGTATTTAATTTTAGGGATGTAAATGAAACGTATTTTGTGGATGCGGTAACAGCGTATCAGTTTTACCATGTCGGAGAACGTAAGAGCTTTTCATTGGAATGGACAAGGGGAAATGGGATTCTTATTCCGCAAAAATTAAAGCGAACTCGGTATCAATATGATTTGTGTAATCTATTAAATTATTAAATTCAATGTGAATTTAAAGAAACGGAGGAATGGAAGTGAGAAAATAATTGAAATTGAAAGTAATTATGAAGGTGAGTTTCACCATAATTTATGGAATATCCTTAAAAGGGAAGTAGAAGAAAAGCCAGAATTTATGGGTTGGTATAGAAAAGAAAGGGTCATTAAGCTGAATGAAGAACTTTACAGGCTAACAGAATTTAAATGCTATCATACTGAAGTATGGCTTCTCTAAAGCCATTTACAGGTGATTTGAGCAAGTTGAAGGGGAAATATGAAGGTGAGTTGAGTTTGTAAATGAAAGAGAAATAGGATAGTATCAGAAGCCCCTGCGAAGGAGCTTCTATTTTCTTTTTATGGCATTGTTTTTGTTTTTTAAATTGTATTTATGGAGAGTGCTATTGCCTTAAGGAACGTCATTGTTATTGAAAATATCATGGTCATCTTCCCTTTAAATACAATGAAATTCTTTCCTCAACCATCTTTTCATTTAAGTCATCTTTGTAATCAAAATAAACGATTCCAAGTTTATAGTAATTACACATTTCTTCTTTTTCCTTATCCCTGACTTTTGTATTTTCTAATGCTTCCTCTCCTCCCATAAAAGCAATTGGTTTGAAGTGCTGTTCCCCTTGATATTCAATTACAAGGTTCAATTCTTCAATGAAAATATCAGCTCTCAAATGGTCGAGCGGGTATTGATGGATAACCGTATAGTTTGGATAAAGTTTTCTTATGATTTCAAGAAGTTTAACTTCAGTTGTCCATTTCTTACCGATTGCAAAGTAACCCATCCGAATCCGTATGACATCTTCACAATAACGTAAGAAATCTGTTAAAGATTCTTCATCGAGCCTTTTATCATCAAATGAATGGGTAATAAGGTAAGGAACTATATCAGAGGAAATAAGTTCTGGTGCATATATTCTACCTCGTGAACCAATTCCATATCCAAAGGCTAATCCATTTATGTAATGACCATAGATTGAATGGAACTTTGTCCCTTTTAGTGTTTTTCCATATCCATACTTAGGACAGACCCTATTACACACATGGCATAAATTATCTTTGAATTGGAGGGTGTTTATAAAAGCCTCTCCCATATTGAAACGCAATGATTTAGGGATATCCCCAAACTGACTAAATTCTTCGTTTAAAAGGTATGTTTCCATGCCCTTTTTCTGACATGTACAATAGCACACAAGGCTGTTCTTGTTTTCTTGAAAACCAAAAAAAGCACCCAATATTGAAGGATAATGAACGATTGGAAAGGGTAGCTCTTCTTCATAGGTAATACATCCATCTGATTCTAAAGTCGGAACAGCTTCTTTCGGTACAATTTTCGACCGTATGTTACTCACTCTACATTTTCCTTTCTATTCGATACGAAATGAATCCCTGCCTTTTCATATCTGAAGAATGGATTTACTCCATCCCAATCCTTAGCCATTTTAATGGAGGGCAAATTGTTGTCTTCTTCTTTTGTAACAGTACAAACAAAGTAATATTTAATCAAAAGTTCATAGATAAATTCTTCTGTTAGTTGTCCTGCTAAAATAATTTCAGAAATCTGTTTGATATATAGATTTTTCGGTATCATATATATCAAGTTTTTTGAAATATTACCCGATTCAATGGCTTTTTTAGCGTTAGGGGTAATATAATCGGACATGCTATGCTTCCCCTTATACAATCCCTTTTGTCTAAAATAGCTTTCGGTCAAAAAGTAAAGGTCATCACCAATCCCCTTTGAACTAAGATGATATTTCCTTAAAAAGTCATCGGAAATATCCCTTTTAAGCATTAATACTTCAAACAAGTTTTTACTTAGATGACGGATATACTCTTCTCTGTTAAAGGCAGAGGAAGAAGTTTCTTTATTGCGAACAGGAACGTTAATTTCAGCTTCAAACGCTGGAACTGTAGGCTTTGTGCCAGAAGATGAATATTTTCTTTTTTGATAAGCTCCTCTTTTCATATTCCAATTATCACTTCGTTTAATTGCGTACCATATTGCTTTATTTATGGCCGTAGGAATATACGTTTCAAATTCTTTATGATGAAAGGTAGATTGCTTAAACCTTTCTACTAAGTCTGTATTTGTAAAAACAGCCCCACCTGGCACATTCTTTTCAAAATCTAAAATAAACCTCAAAGTCTCTTCGTTTAAAGAAAATTTCTTCATTGAGTCTCAATCCAGTCCATCTTTTTATTTTAAATATATCATTCTTTCTATATTCCAGTATATTACATACTCTCCATTGTCTTTAGTCAAAATTTCTCAACAGTACATCCTTGAATTTGGTAAAATAAAGGTATAAATGGTCGGATGTTAATGGGTAAGGAGGAGGAGAAGTGAAAAAGAAACTAAATGTGCGTGATGTTTGTACTAAATTTATTATCCCTGCTATTTAACAAGCAGGATGGGATTTACATAAACAAATTCGAGAAGAAGTAACCTTTACAGCAGTGAGAATAATCGTAAATAGATTAGAAAAAATAGGAGGATACATAATTATGTGGGCTGATGATGCTTCAAAAATAGATATGTTGGCTTATGAGCCTTATGCAAGTTTGATAAGTGAGATTGCTACGAGTGAAAGAATGAACCCTTTGACAATTGGATTATTTGGCAATTGGGGAAGTGGTAAATCCACTTTGCTTCATCTAATTGAACAGAACACTATGAATCAAACTGAGAAAAAGATTGCGGTTGTTACAGTAAATGCTTGGATGTTTGAAGGCTACGATGATGCAAAAACAGCCTTAATGGAGGCAATTTTGCAAAGCCTTCAAGAAAACCAAACATTTTTCAAGGAATCAACAGATAAGATTAAAAATTTAATTAAACGAGTTGACTGGATTAGGGTCGGTAGCACAGCCTTAAAAAAGGGCATTCCTTTATCTTTGAGTTTATTAGCAGGAAATCCTTTACCTATGCTTCTTGGAGGTTTCAAACTTGAAAATTTTGATTCAGAAAAAGAGATAGGACAGCATTTGGACAATGCATCTCAAATGAAAAAAGACTATATCAACGCTCAGCAACAAGAAAATATCATTGAAAATGTGCGAAAATTCAGAGAGGACTTCGTAAACATAATTCGTACATCAAATATAGACAATTTAATCATTATGATAGACGACTTAGATAGATGCAATCCTGATAGAATAATAGAAACACTTGAAGCAATTAAGCTGTTTCTTGCTGTTGAAAAGACTACATTTGTTATTGCAATGGATGAGAACATCATCACTTATTCAATCAAAAGAAAATATCCTCAATTGGATGATGTAGAAATAGATGTTTCGACTGATTACATTGAAAAAATAGTTCAACTTCCTATCAGAATAGCGGAATTAGCTGAGACTGATATAAAAAATTATATGCTTCTTTTAATAAGCGAAATGTACTTAAGTGAAAATGTACTAAACAAATTAATCAATAAGTTAAGGGACAAGGGTATTTTTGTTAGAGGAGAAATTATAAGCGGGAAAGAGATAATAGAAATAATCAATGGGGTAACAAGTACGGATGGTGACAAGTATAAACAGGGCTACAGTCAATCTGATTTTGAAGAGCAAATTCAAATTTTCAATAGTATTGGAAGTGTTATTGCGGCCACTTTGAAAGGGAATCCAAGACAAACCAAGAGATTTTTAAATACGTTCTATATGAGAAAACGTCTTGCTGAGATACAAAGAATAGAACTGAATTTATCAGTTTTAGCAAAGTTGATGGTTCTTGAGTACACCGACAGAGATTTATTTAGAGAGCTATATCAGTGGCAATTTGAAAATAACGGAACTCCAAAGCAGTTATCAGATATTGAAAACCAGATATTAAACGAGGGTTTAAATGATGAGGAAAAACCCAAAACGGGTCAAGAACAGAAAAATAATGCTTGGTTTGGAGACAAAATAAAAAGATGGGTTGGTGTTGAACCATCTAATTTATCTGAAGTTGATTTATCTCAATATTTCTATTTAGCTCGAGATTCCGTTTCAGACAAAAAACTATTTTCAATAAACTTAAATCAGGAAGAACGGAAGTTTATTAATCAAATCTGTAACGCTACCACTGCAGAAATTGTAAGAAAGAAAAAGATTGAAGAGCTAAAAGTAATGGATGAAGTAACTCGAAGTGAAATCGTTAAAGGAGTCATCTCAAAATATAATCAGGACCAAAATTATCATTTATGGGTGCTAATTGAACTATATAAAATGTTTCCTCAATATCAGCCAAAAATCTATGAGGAACTGAAAAAGATTAAGAAAGGCTTAATTACTCCGACTGAAATATTCTTGTTCAAACAGTTGGACAGTGAAACGTTTGAAAAATTAAAAGCGTATTATGTGGAATCGAAGAAATCGTCTAAAAAGCTATGGGAAATAGGGTGATAAGGAATGGGAACGTCAAAAGGTTATTTACCGCCAACAGGATATTTATGGCCAGAAGCTAAAAGAGATGTAACAAGCATGGTTAAAAACGGATTTAGCCCTTCTTCAATAGGTAAAGCAGTGTCAAGTTTTTCAAAGGCAATGAGCGGTGGGGGTAACTCGCACACTGGTTCTATTGCAAGAGTAGGGGCGAAAGCAGTAAATTTTATTGAAGCTGTAAAGAATTACGGATTTATTGGTGCTTTAGAGAAGGTTGGATTGGCACATTTACGTGGCAAGTCTTCAGAAGAGGTTCGAGCAGGTCTTTTGGAATATTTTAATGATAGCGGAAATGATTTTTATGATAGTATTGCCCAGCAAAGCATGAGTGAGCTTATGCGTGAGCTTTTAAAAAGTGCAGTGGATGAAGAAGATTACAATAACATAGTAGGTTCTATCAAACCTGGAGAATTTATTAGAGAGTTTATTGTGAAATTTATACAAAATTGTTTTCTTTCCAACTTTGCAGAGAAGCTGCTAACTATGTTTGATAATTTACAAAAATATGATAGTGCCGAGAAAAGTGTTAAAACTTTTATCCGTACTTCAATAGAGTCCGAGTTTACAATAGAAACCATTCAAAAAGTTGACTGGAACGGACAGCAAGGCAAACAAATAATTACAGATAAATGTAACAAGGCATTTGAAATATTATCAGTTTGGAGTGAGACTCTTGTTTAATATTTGGATTAATAAGCAGGATGATGAATTTGAAAATAACGGAAACTTAGCAGAGAACGTATTGCTATTTAATCTCTTCGATAAGAACAATAAATCAAATGTTAAGACAGATGCGGAACAACTTTGGCGAAGATTTGGAAATCAAACATTATCAGATATTACCGAGGATTTATTAGTAATAGCAATCAGTATTTTCTGTGCTGATAAAAGAATTCCTCGAAGAAGGTCATCCGATAATTGGACAAGGAATATTAAACTTTATCTCCCCGTTCTGGAAATGGAAAAATGGATTTTAGTTAAAAACGATTTGGAAAAAACACTTGGTTTCTTAAGTGGCGATAACTGGATATTTGAATTCAGAAAATCTACGAGCAAGTTTAGAGCAAATAAGAAAAACACAAAATATAAACTTATCGACAGAGAAAAGTATGACTCAGTAAGTCTTTTTTCTGGCGGTTTAGATTCATTTTGTGGTGCTTTAACACTATCAGATAAGCAGAAAAACACTTGCTTTGTTGGCTTTAGGGAGTACAATCTTTTAACTAACAGACAGCATGAACTTTTTAATGAGATTGATAAAGCATATCCTGCATTGAGTAAAGAGTTAATTTTATTTAACGCTAATCCTTTAGCTCCGCTTCAAAGGGGTGGAGAAAAAACCAAGCTGGGGTCTGAAAGTACAAGTAGAAGCAGGTCATTTCTATTTTTAGCGGGTGCAGTTGCTATCGCTTCTATATTAGGTGACGAAACACCTGTATATATACCAGAGAACGGATTCATTGGTATAAATGTTCCTTTAACGGATAGTAGGAATGGAAGTTGCAGTACCAGAACTACCCATCCTATCTTTTTGAAATCTTTGAATCACATCCTTCAGTCGGTCGGTTTAAAACATAAAATATCTAATTTTTATTGGGACAAATCTAAGGGTGAAATTGTTGCAGAACATAAAGCTAATCCTGTTTTCAAAAGAAGTGCTCATAGAACTCTTTCATGCTCCCACCCTTGTTTATCAAGGTATGATAGAAAATATGATAAAAGTATAGAAATTCCTTGTAACTGTGGATATTGTTATCCGTGCCTTATTAGAAGGGCATCGTTTTTAACAACAGGTAAAGATTCTACCATATATAATTCGGTATATAGAATAAATAAAGAATTCTTAACAAAATACAACAACCTTCAGGGCAGAGCAAGTGATTTAAAAGCTGTACTCTTTAGTTTAAGGAGATATTACAAACATAAAGATGATGGTGAGTATATTAGGACACTTTTGATTCGACAAGGCCCTTTATCAACGGATGAAATTGAAGCCTATGAACGGTTATATCACAAATCAATGAGCGAATTATTGGAAATGATTAGGTTTGAGGATTCCCGAAATAGTGGTGGTTTAATGGAATATTTAGGGATAAAGGAATTATTAGAAGATGCCCAACTTAGTTGATTTTCATATTCATATAGATTATCACGAAAACTTTCGGGAAATGTATGATTATTTTAGTCAAAATGAAATATACGCTTTGTTTGTTACAAATTTGCCTGAAATATTTGAACGATGTAAAAGGGAGTTCCCAGAATCTAAATATGTAAAGATTGCAATGGGCTACAATCCACAATTAGCAAAGACACACAGTTTTAATAGGTTTGTATTTGAAAAATGGCTCCCCCATACAAAATATATTGGGGAAGTTGGTTTAGATTATTCTAAAGAATTTATAGAAACTAAAAGTGAGCAACAAAAAGCATTTCAATATATTTGTAAACGAGCAGGAGAAACAAGCAAGATATTGTCAATACATTCGAGAATGGCTGAAAGAGATACCTTGGATATTTTATTAGAAAATAAGGTTCGATTTGCAGTATTTCATTGGTATTCTGGTAGTAAAACACTGTTAGAAGAAATAATCGAAAATGGTTACTATCTATCCGTAAACTATTCAATGCTTACTTCTGTAAAGGGTCTAAATATAATAAGAGCAATTCCTTTGGATAGGTTGCTTATTGAAACCGATGCTCCTTTTGGAAAATCTAATATAAAAGGAAAGTCATACAACTTACCTGTAATTTATAAGGAATTTGAAGAAAAGCTCCAAATTAAAAACTTTAGTTCTATTGTATTTAATAACATAAAAAGGCTGTTAAATGAGCAACAACAGTATGTCAAATAGCAAGTTAGAACCATATCATTATTGGATTAAGTAATGATTTCAAACAAGGATATTTGAAAGTGGTGAATTGTAATGGAAGATGCATTTAAGCACTTACGGAAATGGCAAAGGATGATGAATCAATTAAACCGAAATTCAGAAATGATTAGCAATATGACGAGAGCCAGTGAATTGGCAAACAAAATGGCAAACCGTAGTGTAGTAGCAAGTTATATGGAACATGCGAGTGCTTTTGGAAAGGTTAGTACACTGGCAAGTGAAGTAGCAAAGAGTGGTATATTAGCGAATGAAGTTGCTAAAAGCGGTCTAATAGCAAGTGAATTATCTAAAAGCAGTCTAATAAACAGTTTTTATAAAGAGCCACTGTTGGCAAAAGTAGGTATGATTAAAATCCCACGTCATGACTTTTCTCAAATGGCAAGTGCTGTGGCAAGTTTAAGAAACCAAAGTTTAGCTCTTTCAAGTGCTTCCCAATTTGCTCCCTTTTTTAATCAAATATCTTTTGCAATCAACAGTTCCTTTGTGGAAAATCTAAGTGAATATATTCATGATACAGAAGATGACGTAGAAGAAATAGAGGAACAACTTGAAGAAGATATTCAAGTGAAAATTAAGCGGCCGCAATTTTTCGATATGGCTCTTAAAATCAATATTATTGTTAATGTTACAGAAGCAGAAGTTCAGGAGGGAAAGTTAAACGAAGAAGAAGTAAGCACTTGGAAAAAAGTTCTGTTACCAGTTCTGACGGTTCTCGGTCAACTTTTTCTTGCTTGGGCAATGAGTGACACCCCTTTGCGTGAAACAAATATTTACAAAAGCGTTGAGACTATCGTTCATTATGTAGAAACACTTGATATAAATTTTGATGACGTGGAACAGCCTGGCTCGGAAGC
Source organism: Ureibacillus massiliensis 4400831 = CIP 108448 = CCUG 49529 (assembly GCF_000772965.1). GTDB lineage: Bacteria > Bacillota > Bacilli > Bacillales_A > Planococcaceae > Ureibacillus > Ureibacillus massiliensis. Next base: position 15,291 of record NZ_JPVQ01000032.1, read on the forward strand.
TCAATCATCATAAGTGAAAGGATGGGGCTTTAGTTGTCCATTTCAAGTTTGAAAAGGAGACGAATGAAGCCCTAAGCCTAACCATTAACCAGTATATAATCCTGCAACGGATTGAGTATAATCACTCCACCTTTTTTTGTTTCGTAGTCTATAAAATCGACCATAACCTCTTTATCTCCCTCTGAATAAAAAACGTCTTCTTCAATTTCCACCACTTTAGTCACCTTATTCTTACTGGCATGATAGGAAGCCATCATTTCCAACTCGATTATCATTCCAGCTTTAAAATCCTTTGCTTTTACGAGCATGAGCAGTTCCTCCCTCCATGACCTTTTGCCGACCGCTTTAACAATACTTATTATATCAATTCCTACTACCGATACTACGTTTTCAATGTTCGATACCGTCCGACCAAGAAGTGGGATAATTAAATCGAGTTTAAAATGCAACTCCATTTGAGAAGAGGAAGGGAGAGAAGTAAGAATAAAAATTGTGGATTTCTCCTGCTCTAAAACGCCTTATTCCCTTGTGGCTGTAAGGTAGAACGACTTTTCAACTTTCGGAAAACATAAACCTATATAGTCCCAAAAAAATATCTAAAATTCATTTGAACAATGCAGAAATAGGTTATTACGAAATGTCAAAGGACTTTTTCCAAAGCCTCTACTTATTTTGAAGAATCTAAGGTCTAATTAATTATCAAAACAATAACTTTTATCATCAGCCAAGCTGAAAAAGGCAAAGAAAATAAATCTCATTCTATAAAACAAGCGATGGAAAAAGTCATTCATCTAACAAAACGTCAAAAGATTTTTGGATACAAAACATTACTGAAATAGTCGTCACTACTATATAAAGAAAACTATTAACTATTCAATCGCCAGTTGCGATTTACTTAAGAAATATCTAAGTTCAGTTGAAAAGTTCAAAAGAGCAAAAGAGCAACTATTTACCTTTAAGTAAAATATATAATTACGTAAAACCCAGATAATGCCGAAAACCACCAAACAATAAAAATTTTAAGTTAAAAATAACTCAAATAAGGTGATGGTATATAACTATTTGTAAAATTTTATGTAAAGCAAGGTAGAGCAGATAATCTATGTATTGCCTTCTTCAAATTTGATTTACTAAAGGTGTTAATAACTTTAATCAAGGAGGCAAAAGGAAAATGAATACTATTAATAATACAAGATATGATTTTGAGCAACTGCGACAACAAATTATCAACCAAGATAAATGGAGAAATGACGTATTTGTGGTATATCCGTTTGAAGCTGGTAGTGGAAAGTCAAGAGAGTCACAACGGTTCTTGGGCGAGATGACCAAACAATATAGCTTCCGAGCTTTATATGTACAACGATTTGTAAAAGATAATCGGCTTCAAGAGACGGTAAATCGTATCAATGAATATGCTGAAAAAGAGGTTGCGGTTGGAATTACAGGTGAAGACAACAAATCTAAAAAGGCGTTAAAAAAGGCAATAGAAGCACAAATTCTGGTATGCAGTCATTCTATGTACAAGCAGTTTTGTCGGGGGTTGCACCCAGAATTGACTAATAATCGGCAAATTTTGATTATTGATGAACGAATGGATTTAGTAGAGAGATTTACCGTTTCAATTGAGGATATTGGCAATCTGTGGGGAAGTTTTGCTCTTTATAAACAAGGCGAAATAGTCGAAGTATTGGCGAAACTTCTAAAGAAAAAATACTATCATTATCTACCATTGATTGGGTCTGTAAATAAAAAGGAAATGTATTATGTTGATTTTAAGGAAGATGACTTTGCAAAGTATCAATCAGCTCTTGATGAACTAATTAGTTTAGTTACAGACAAGAACCATAAGATGCTATTGATGAAAGTGAAGAATCTTATAAAAAGTGGTGGACTATTCTTTGAAAACCAATTTCATTCAATTGAGGATATACGGTATGTTATGTTAGAAAATAATATAATCTTGGATGCAAATGGGAGTTTTGATGCAACCTACAGATTCTTTAATGAAATGTTCTCCATCCAAAAACAGCCTCCAATATTTGATTATTCCCAAACAATTCTCCATCATTTTGAAGTGAAAACAGGTAAAGGGAGCTTAGAAAAATATGCAAGGTTCTTTCAGGATTCTCTTGAAAAGATTGATTTTAGCTGTGGTAGCAAGATTCTATTTGTTACGGATAAAGACAGTGTAGACAAGGTTCAAGAAGCATTGTTGATGAAGTTTGCTCAGATGGGAGATAACTTAGAAGAGATTGAGGAACATCTAAATATAAAACTTGAGACGGAGTATTTTGGTAACATTATTGGCCGCAACGATTTCAGAGATTTTGATAGGGTAGTTATTCTTAAAACCCCGAATTACTCGTATATTGACTATTCTATGCTGTATTTCTACTTTCAAGTATTCGGAGGAAACTCTGTTGGGAATATTCAAGTGTTTGAACATGAGCAAGTTGAAGCAATCAGAAAATCCGTAGTTGCTGGGGAGATTTACCAAGCTATTAAGAGAATTAACAGGGACTTAACGAAAAAGGCGGATATCTATCTTTTCTGCGGTAATCAAGAGGCGGTAGATATGGTATTAAATCAATTGCAAAATGTGCAATACGTGAAGCGTGAAATGACTATAGAGAATAAAAGGAAAAAATCTGATAGCGAACGGAAGGAGCAATCTTCCTTTGATAAGAAGGTAACTTTGGTTCAGGAGGCTCTTGTGGCTTGTGCTAAAAAAGTAAGTAGCATTAAAAAGAAGGAGTTTAGAGAACAGCTCGGAATTCTGGATAAACACTTATTTGCTAAAATCCTAAAAAACCTTGCCCCTTTTTTACAAGCAAATCAAATCGAAAGTCATGGGCAACAGCTCATATTTAAATAAATAGCAGTTACGGGGTGTCTTTACAGGCATCCTTTTTCTGTTACATCAGCAATGTTGTATTGCACATTCGTTTGCCTTAGAGTCAGAGGAAATATCAATGATGTGCGTTGAAATAGTATCATCATTATTCAAAAACAGATGATAGGTAAGTACCTTCTATAGAAAGTTCAAGTGCAACTGGGGTAATACGTTCACCTGTTATAGAAAACACTGGATGAATAAAAATAAAAAACCAACTTTTACATAAAGCCAAATGGATAAAGAAAAAAACAATATCTAACGAAAGGTTAAAACTGCTATTATCCATTTGCTTTGTATTATACAGCTTTTTTGTAAAAGCATATGGCATTGGTATTTAAACATATATCCCTTAAATATTCTGGTTATCGGTGATTGTTTTATTTTTACTATGACATTTCGATAAAGCCTTGGTTCTTTTGGTAACAAAAGAGCCTTTTTTCATGAACAATGCTTCTTTAATAGATGCAGTTTGATAAGACCCAGTGGTATTCCAATGTACTGTGGCTTTTCGGACATCAGTTTTTGTGCTGTTGGCACATTGAATTGTATTGGTTGTTCCGTATAGTTTCAAATCATCGTAGAAGTTTTATTGTATCAATGTATTTAATTTTCAATTTATCAGAGGTTTTTTGACATAGTTACATTTGAATACAAAGTGATAAATCTACAACAAAGGATGTTTTAAATCATAGGAAAGCGAAGGCTTTATGTAAAAGTTCCATGTTTTTCGGAAGACCTTAGATATTGTTGAAAGAATAGATTATTTTTGTGCTATTGGCACATTGTATAGTGGTTCAATTTGATATTGCATTTTTATCCAATATGTAGATGTATTCGATATGAGGGAAATCTCAAAAGTTGTTTTTTAGCAAAACTCCTCTTTATAAGAAGAATATAAATACAACTTTTCGTAAAGTATTTCGACATAATTCAATTCAAAGTTTTCATCAAGCGAACGTGTAAAACAACATTTTAACGATTTAATTTAATAAAGTATCATTATGTAAATTTTTAACAGGTAAATAGCGTTTGAAACATATTTTTATAGAGTTGTTGCAGTGGATAGAAACGAAAAAAAGTAGCCAACGGGGTTGAAGGTGCTCGAACACTATCCGACCATTTTTGCCCCTAAAAAAACTTGTAAATTGATAAACTGGTATTACATAAGAGGTAATTGATAGAAAGGAGAAGACGATATAGTGACCACTGAACAAATTAAAATAGCCATCGACCAACTGGAAAGAACGCTGTTTCTCCATTCATTACAACCACTGGCGATTGAAGAGGTGGAGCAAATGCAGGAAAAAGTAAAGGAGTTAAAAGAAACCTTTTTAGAAACGTGCTTTGAAGGCAGTAGCGTTGAAGAACTGGAAGAAATCCGATTCAAATTAGTGGAAATTAGATACAGCATCATTATCGCAAAAAAAGAGCAGTTGCACTTGAATGTAACGGATGATGTTAGGAAACTTGAAAGTTTATACAGAACAGCTTAATAGAAAAGAAGGAGGAAGAAAAAGTGAAAAATAATCCAGATAATTTTTTTGTAAAGGACCCTCAAAAATTAAAGTTATATGATATGTGCATGGAGTTAAATAAATTAGTTTATCAACATGTAAAACAGTTTCCCTGGATAGAAGAGAAGAATATGAAAATCCAAGCAATAAAAAGCATTTCCAGTATTGGGGCTAATCTCTGCGAGGGCAACGGTCAAATCTATCCAGCAAAAGAATTGACGTTTCTTAATAATAGCCTTGGCAGTGCTCAAGAGTCCCGATATTGGTACGACTTGGCAAGGGTGAATTCATATATAACCGAGGAACAATTTAAAACAGCGGATGACCTTTTACAAGCTGTTATTCTAATTCTAATAAAAATGATGAAAAACTTGAAGAACCAAGGAGTAGCATAGTTCTCCCTGCCCCCATATTTCTTTGTCGAATAGAACCAATCCTGACTAAGATGCGACTACACATAGTTCTATATAGCATATATTTGGTAAGGCAATAGTCGGTAAAAAAATTATTGACATATAATAAATATGAGTGTAAATTATGAATACAGGCAACGCCAATAGATTTGTTGCCTAAAGAAGATTTTTTGAAACTAACTTATACATTTCTATTAATGTATTATTATCTGATGACGGTAAGAGGCCGTATTTATTTCTTGTAATTTCATATAGGTTTTTTGACTATATCCAAAAGGTTTTTTTCCCTATGGTTATGTCTACCTATGTGTTCTTACAAAAAATAAATACGGTCTTTTTGTCGTTCCTTGAAAAATCGATAAAGGGAATTTTTTGTAGAATTGACTGCTATTGGACAGGATTCACCTAATAAATAGTACGTAATGGAATTGTTATTTGCATTAGGTATGAAAATTTCAAAATTTAAATCTGGAGGAGTAAAAAATGGGTTATCAAGAATCATTTATTAAATTCAAGGATGAAAAAACTTTGGTACAAGAATTGAGAAGATATGAGAAAGGTGAAAAGGATAGCGACCTTGTTCATATTGTTGCGTAGATAGGGTTAAAAAACAAGTTTCGCCATTTAACGAAGGTGAATTAGTTGTAGTGGCTGGTGGAGAGAGAAGCCAACAAAGAGATAAGAACAGACTGCAAAAAGAATTAGGGATTAAAAATATTGTAGATATTGTGTTTATTGATAATCCGTTTTATTGGGAAATGGCAGAGGAAAAAGGGAATGATTTTGGAGACTTCTTAACGGAGCATTTTGAATCACTATTAGAGAATGAATATGAAGAACTTTTTAAAAATGAGGAGGAAATAATTATGCAAATTAATCAGAGTGTGGAAAATACCCAACAAACTAATATAAAACTTCAAATGGAATTGGCTATGGAAAAGCTGGAACATATTAGAACAATATTGGAGCTAAGTTCTGGAATAGATATTGTGATTGGATTAAATGAAGGAGAATACTCGTTATTTCAGGGATTGTGATAATTGTGGGGGATACCATTTGTTAGAAACCTATTCAACTGAGGAAGCAGTTGCATTAGTTGCTGAAACTGAGGCTGAGGATTTAATCGAGATGTATTTTACTGAATGAGATACAAAATAATGAATTAGTTTGATAGTAACGTGTAGGAGTATTACAGACTCTGCACGTTACTTCTTATGGTCGTTCTGTTCAGATAAAGAATTACTTATATTTTTGGGCGGGAAAGGTTATGAAACTGATGTTGAAAAAATTGTATGGAGATAAATATAAATACAAGAACTTGAATATCTCCAACTACGGAATGAAAGAGTATTAAAAGAAAAAATAGAGAGATTATTTCGAGAAAGTGTAAGTAGGTTTGTGCTTGATAATACCACTGGCATTTCTAAAACATTATTTGTGATTTTTGCAAATACTCTTATATGTTTCAGTAAAGATAATATGTTGAAGAACTACTTTTATGTGGGACACTTTACAGAAAATTTGCTGGAGATTTAACCATTTTAAAATTAAAAGGAGAAGTAACTATGGGGACTATTGATATCAATAATGAAGAGTTAAATATAAATGAATTACAAGAAATATTGGCAGTCGAAAAGCTCGACCACATTTGCTCCATTATTAAGTTTAAATTTGGAATTGAATGTGATTGGGAAATTGATGGGGAGTTAGAGGAGTTTACAATTTATCTTGAAGATGAAGTCGAAGATGTTTGTTTCAATCACACGTATTCATTGGAGGATTTAATTGACTGTGATGTAACAGAACAAGCATATTTTCTAAGAAGATGGTTAAATACTTGTATTTCGCTAAAATGTATTCAAGATTATGAAAAAGAGAGAGGGAAGAATCCATATAATAATATTGTACCGATTAGACGTTGATAACAAGAGGCTTAAAGTAAAACCCGCAAAAAGTAGTAGTTGTTGCAATTGTCTTATTCCGAGTATATTCTATAAATAATAACATCAATTTGTAAAATAATATCAATCTTAATAGGGAAGCCAAAGTCGATTTAAAAAAATTCAAAAAATTGACTATTGGCTTCCCTTTTTGGATTCAAAGACTATATACCAAATAAGGATGGAAAAAATGAGTTCTCTAATTGTTGTAAGTCTATTTGCTGTAGCAATTATTGCGGTTTTAGCAATGTTATCAATAAAAGTTATTTTAAAGAAAAGGAGATAGGTAGCAGTCCCTAAAAGCAGTACATGCAAAGTAAAAAGTATAATACCTCCCATTGTAATTGACTTTAGTGAAAGGTAGGAATGAAAAGTGACAAATGAATATAAGAAGTTTCATCGGAGGTCTCGGTGTTATATTACGATGCCAATTAAAAGCCCTGATTCAATTAGGAGGGAACAAGATATAAAGGAGTTTCTTGAATTTTTAAAGTGGCTGAAAAGCAGAAGAATCTATTGAAAAAGGGAGAGAGACTATTGGCATTCGAGAGAAATAAAAAGAGCAGTAATCCAAGCCTTGGGAAAGAGATGTCCGTTGCTGATATGAGCCACCCTATTCTAAAGGAAAATAAAAAGGCTCTGGCTTTATTAGACGAAATAGATAAAAGGAAGTTTAGATTTTTTAGAAGGAAGGCAGATAAAAAGTTATGAAAGTAACATCGTTATTTACAGTAAAATTTAAACTAATCCTTGAATTTGGTAATGGGGAATATCGGCTCTTAGACATCAAGCAATTCTTGCGTGATGATAAAGGCAAGTTAGCCGAAGTTAGAGATAATATTGATATGTTTCAAACAGCAATGCTTGATAATGTAGCAGGTACAGTCGTTTGGGAAAACGGGGTAGATTTTGAACCTGAACATTTATATTCGGAAAGTGTAAATATTGACCATATTTTAGTAAATGAAGAAATGAAGCGAGGTCAATATTACCTGCTTAGGATGATGAATGATTTTATCAAGGAACAGGAAAAGCAGAAAAGGGAGAGAGGTGAATAAGGATGGGACAATATCTTCAAATGGGAATTGGTTATAGGATGGAAATTGATAAGAAGAGATTGGACAAGGTAGGAGTTACTATTGAAAAATTAGAAATTGGGTTAAATAAACACTTTGATATGTCCTTATATGAATTTAACGAAACCCATGACAAAGTCATTTTTGAAATTAAAGAATCCGTAGTCTTAGAACAATTGCAGGAATTTATACAATATCAATATTCGATGTATCCCCAAGAACAGCCATATACTGATTGTTTTATATCGGCTGTGGAAATAATCGGTGGATTATCGACATTTCAAGAAATAGTACAAGTAGTAGAAGAGAGGAATTTTCCTTGCTTTCAATCCAATAGAATTACCGATGAAATTAAAGTATCAGCTTGGGATTGGTTGGAAATTGATATATCAATGTTCGTGTTTTTTGTAGAGGGAAAGATATTTATGGAAGGATATAATTCCTTATTAAAATTTATTGAAAATAATGTAAGACAATCGAGTGAAAAATGGACAATTGCTGGAGCATTTAGATGTTTTATTGAATAATTTTTGAAAAAGAAGAAAAAGGATAAAAACGAGAAATAAAGGAGATTTGATTGAGGATTAATTTAATTCTACTTCTTTTCAAATCTCTTTTACTCTCAGATTGAAACTTGCTTATCTATATAATCTTTCATTTTGATAAAGGGATTTAAAAAATATATCATATATAATAGAAGAAACTCGGAAAAGGGTGAAAAATATATGGAAAAGAATTGGGCAGTAGAGTGTTGGGGGAATATCGGAGTAACCGAGATATTTTATAGCAAGAAACAGGCGGAGGCGTACTTCCTCAGCATTAGGGCAAAATTAGATAGTAGCAAATATATCTTTACCAGAGATTCAATCGTAGATATAAACGATAGTAGTAATGCTGTTTATCTTACCAACCTAAATGAGCTTGAATGAAAATACAGTACCGTCTTTAGTTTTTTAACTTGATAAAGTGAGAGTTCCAATTATTTTGTACTTGAGTTTCGCAGGTTCTTGAGATAAGATGATGACATATAAAAAGTCAATTTGAAAGCAGTAAGATTTATCCTTTTAAACTAATATTAAAGCAAATCAAAATAGCATGTGGTATTTCCAAAAGAAAAAAAACTCTTTGGAAGTACTATATGCTATTTTTTTGTCTGCATATTTTATAGTCAAGATTTACGTTGATTATGTTAAAGGGGGTGATTCCGAACGGGATTTTGCAACTAACTAATTAAATGACCAGTTCATTAATAAGCGACTTTAAAAGCAACTGGACATTGATAGTCCTATATTTTTTCAGCTTTTAAGTCAGACATTATGAATAATAATTGACTACATATAAGTGGGGGAAGAACAAGTTGGATGTTTTTGGATATATAAGGGTTAGTACAAAAACTCAAATGGATGGGTATGGGTTAAAAACGCAGGAATCAGCAATTATAGACTTTTGCCAAAAGAATGGATACGACTTAATTGAAGTATTTCGAGATGAGGGAATCTCTGGAACGATTGCAAACAGAGACGGATTAAATGATTTAATTAGTTCTTTTGGTGAAGTAAAGAAAGTTGTAGTATTAAACACCTCCCGACTTTGGAGAAGTGATACAGTCAAAGTTTTAGTTCACAGAGAATTTCAGAAGCATTCGGCTGACGTTATCAGCATTGAACAGCCTAATTACAGCGGAATTTACACGAAAAATCCAAATGACTTTTTGGTTAATGGGATGATGGAATTGCTCGACCAATATGAGAGAATGAGTATCGCTATGAAGCTCAACAAAGGCCGTAGAACAAAAATTAAAATGGGCGATAAAGCATGTGGGAATGCTCCTCTTGGCTATAAGTGGAATGATAAAGCAAAGATTATTGTTGATGAAGAAACAGCGGCCATTATCGAATTGATTTTCAAAAAGTATTTGGAGTTACGCAGTCTTGGGAAACTTAAAAAGTATTTAGACAACTCTGGGGTAAGAAGCAGTAGGGGGAACAGATTTAGCAAACAGGCCTTGGTTGGGATACTAAAGAATGATTTTTATAAAGGTGTTTTAAGACACAGTGATTTGATTATCGAGGGGAATCATAAACCGTTGATAAATAAGGTCGTATTTGGGAAAGTACAAGCTCTAATTAATAGAAACAGAAAAGCTGGTGTAAGAAATGAGAAGTGAGTGGAACGAGGAAAAATTACAAAGGTATATAAAGGAAGGTAGAGGACAGGGAGAATTTGAATCCTATAAAGGATTTATTCGAGTGCAGGACTTCGGCTCGGTTGGCAGAAGCAGTCGTTTAAGAACTTGGCGATGTAATCGGATTGTCCACCTACTGTCGGATATAGAAACACGATTCTTCTACCTAACTGAGTTTGACGATTCAATTTTACAAGTGAAAGAGCATGTGCCTTTATACGATTTTGAAGAAGTAGTTGGGGAGCAAGAAGATATAGATATAAGGAAATTTAAGGATAAACAATCGGGATTTCCCTACATTTTAACCACGACCTTTCTAATTACAGTTAGGGGAAATGACGGAAATACCTATGATGTTGCAAGGAGTGTTAAAGCAAGTCATGAATTGGAAAGAAAGGCAGTGATTGAACGCTTCGAGTTAATAAGACGTTATTTTTGGAAAAAAGGTATTGATTGGGCGTTATTAACCCAAAAGGAGCTTCCAATAGTTAAGGCGAAAAACATCGAGTGGATACATCCAGCGAGGTTTTTAGAGGAAACAACGGATTTTACTAAAGGTGATATTTCGTATATTTCAGGAATTCTTTTGGAATCACTCTATAAAAATAAAAGACCAGTTCGGGAGATAACAAGTTCAGTTGATTCTCAACTAAATCTTGAAGCTGGTTCAGGGTTGTTGCTATTTAAACATTTATTAACAACCAAACAGATAAAAATAGATATGAATAAGAAGATTGAATTAAACCAATCGGCAGAAGTTTTAGAGATAGTTCCGCAAGAAAGGCAGGGTGAAATAAAAATTGCTATTGACCGTTAATACGTTAATCGGTTATACGGGAGATTCGTTAAAGGATACCGTTGAAAGAATATTGTGGATTAGCAGTGATTATACAGTTGCAGTTTTGATTGATATTTATGCTAACAAGAGCACTCCAATATATAAAAATGTAGAAGACATTGTTAATGATATTGAGATTAAAGGTGCAACCGTTATTAAAGATGACCCTTTCCAAATTTTTAGAAATGATAATGAGATTAATGAAAAAGAGAAGGAGATTCGGAATAAAGCATGGGAGATAATAAAAGCCATTGCGGAGAAAGAAAATGAACCAGAAGTTTTTAATGCAAAGAAACGTGCAGAACTTGTTAAAAAGGCAAGTGGAAAATTTGGAGTAAGTAATAAAACAGTCTACAAGTATTTAAGGCGATATTGGCAAAGGGGAAAACACATGAATGCCCTTTTGCCAGATTACAAGAATATAGGGAGGTCTCAGGAAAAACAAGCAACAGGTAAAAAAAGGGGGAGACCAAAAAAATATAAAGATATTGTGGGTGAAGGTGTAAATGTCAATGAAGAAACGAAACGGATATTTAGGATAGCACTTAATAAATTTTACTATACAAAGTCTGGTAACTCCTTAAACACTGCATACCAGTTAATGAGGAAGGAATTTTATGCAGATGGTTACAGGATAGATGGAGGCATTAGGAAGCCAATATTAAAACCATCCAGTGAAGTTCCAACCTTTGGACAGTTTAAATACTTCTTTTATAAGGAGCGAAACTTGAAGAAGGAAATATACTCAAGGCAGGGGTCGAAAGAGTATTTGCAAAATCATAGAGCATTATTGGGTAACTCTACAGTAGAGGCTTATGGACCAGGTTATTACGAAATTGATGCCACCATTGCTGATGTTTACTTAGTCTCCAGATATAACAGAAATTGGATAATCGGAAGGCCCGTCATCTACCTCTGTGTGGACAAGTTTTCCATGATGATTACAGGACTATATGTGGGCTTAGAAGGACCTTCTTGGAATGGGGCTATGAGTGCTCTTGCTAATTCGGCAAGTAATAAAGTGGATTTTTGCAAAGAGTACGATATTGAGATTATAGAGGAGCAATGGCCATCCCGCCATCTTTGCGATACTTTGATAGCTGACCGAGAGTTGCAGGGTAAGATGGTTGAGACACTTGTTAGTTCCTTACATGTTAAAGTACAGAACACAAGTCCCTATAGAGCCGATATGAAACCTTTTGTAGAAAGAAAATTTCAAATTATTAATGAGAAATCCGTACAACCATTTTTACCTGGAACTGTGAAAACTGATTTCCGTAAGAGAGGAAGCCGAGATTATCGTCTTGATAGCGTTCTCGATTTGTTCCAATTTACCCAAGTTATGATTTATTCGATTCTCGAATATAACCAAAGTTGGCTTTCTAATTATAATCGTGAAGAAATGATGATTAGCGATGATATAGAGCCTATTCCAATAAAGTTATGGAATTGGGGAATGAAAAATCGTGCTGGTTTATTGCGTTCTGTTTCAGAAGATACTATGAAATTGTGTCTGATGCCAACTGCAAATGCTTATATAACTGGTAAAGGAATTAAATTCAAAGGGTTATTTTACACTTCTTCAAATCTTATTAGAGAAGGTAGTTTTGAACGTGTTCGTATAAGTGGTAGTGGAGAAAAGATTCATATATCCTATGACCCAAGAAATTTAAACTTCATATATATAAAGAAGGAAGACGGAAAAGAATTTGAGAAATGCCACCTTCTGGATTACCAAGAAGTTCACATAAACAAGAGTATTGAAGAGTTTGAATACTTACAGGAATATGAAAAGTTACTGAAAAAGCAAAAAGAGGATGAACAGTTACAATCCAAAATTGATTTAATTTCAGAGATAGAAAATATCGTTCAAGAAGCAGAGAAAATGACGAGGGAACAGCAGGATGAAACTGAGAGCAAGACACAAAAACTAAAGGGAATTCGTAAAAATAGGCAAATAGAAAAGATGATTAACAAAGAAAATGAGGCATTTGAACTTGATAAGAAAGTGACGAACGAAAAGGGAGAAGTTCTTTCATTTAATAGAATGAATAATCAAGAACCTGAAGAGGGACCAGAAGAGTTTGAAAATGAAATGGCCCTATTAAGAAAGAAGCAGAAGGAGAGAACGTATGGAAAAACAGAATAAAGTAATAATTCCAAACGGTGGAGAAGCTGTAATGGCAAAATATAGAGACCAGGAAGTGATGGAATACAGAAACAATCCTTTTATCGAAGCTCTTCCTCCCATTCTTTCAAAGGAGGAGGTAGTTGATAAATTAGCCTATTATCCACCTTTTAATGAAAATGAACGTAACTTGGATAGTCATATAAGACTGCACCTTGTCCAGCGATTATTCCAATATTACCAGCCAATTTTTCAAACGCTTGATTTGGAGTCAAGGGTCTCCAGGATGATTCGTATGGGTTATGTTCATAACAATCCTTTTAAACCAGAATTCGCTCAAGGATTGCACGAAAACTACAAGTCGATTCTAAACGCAAACATAGATATGTACAATGGCAATTTAAAAAGCACGTCTTCTGCAATGACGATTTTGGGACCATCAGGAATCGGTAAAAGCCGAATGATAAATGTGGTACTATCAGCTCTACCACAACTTATTGTTCATTCTCGCTATAAGAATAATGATTTTAATATGTATCAGTTGGTCTGGCTTAAATTAGATTGTTCATTCGATGGAAATATTAAAGGTGTTTGTATTGATGCATATAGGAGCTTGGATAGTTTATTGGGTACAAGCTATTATAAGCGGTTTGGTTCAGCAAGAATGCCCATAGCCTCCATGCAACCTGCTTTATCTCAAATGCTTAGGGTTCATGGGGTTGGACTACTGGTAATAGACGAGGTGCAGTCGCTGAGCGTTGCCAAATCTGGTGGAGCAGAAAAAATGATGAACTTCTTTCATTACTTATCTAATATGGGAACTCCTATTCTTTTGATAGGAACACCAAAGGCACTTCCTTATTTAAGAGGCGACCTCCGCCAAGCACGAAGAGGCAGTGGTCAGGGTGATATGGTGATAGAACGCATGAAAAAGGATTTTAATTGGGATTTAATTCTCGAAGGAATGTGGGATTATCAGTGGGTGAGAAAGCCAACTGCTCTTACACAAGAGTTTAAAGATATTTTATATGATGAATCTGGCGGAATAACAGATATTGCGATTAAACTTTTTGTCATGGCTCAAGTAAAGGCAATTTCCAGTGGTAAGGAACAAATAACTCCTGCATTAATAAGAAAAGTGGCAAGAGAGAATTTGCAACTAATTCAGCCGATGATTAATGCTATAAGAAGTGGCGACATTAAAGCTATTTCGAGATACGAAGATATCGCACCTATAGATGTAGAAGGGTTTATTAATCAGGAATTTTCTACTGTTTCTATGAACAATAAAATAAAAGAAATTCAAAAAGCGAAGAAAAAGCAGGAGAAAAATTGGAAGGAAAACGTGAGGGAACAGTCTATCTTAAAGTTAATTGAGTTGGATGTTGAACCAGGCAAGGCAAAAAAGTGTATTGATACTGTGATTGAAAAGCAAGGACAAGAATTTGATATAAAGGGGATTGTAAAAGAGGCGTTTAAGCTGTCTATAAATATAGAAGAAAGTAGCCCTATACCGACTAAATTACCAAAGAAAATGGAGTTGCAAAACAAGCAAGATTTAAGATTGATTGTTTCGGAAGGAAAAGCAAATGGTCTATCTGCCCATGAAGCACTTAAAGAAAAAGGAATTATTAAAGTGATAGAAAATGATTTCTTCAGTGTGGGGTGAGAATAATGGTTGGTTTTTTTCCAACACCGTATCCGAATGAGTTGTTATATAGTACATTAGCACGTTTCCATATAAGAAGTGGGAACATCAGCCCCAAGGCAACCATTGAAGAGTTATTTGGCTCTCGTTCTGTCACTACTGTTGTCGATTTACCAGCCAACATAGATAGCTTGATAAGCAATTTACCGATTGGAAGTGCATATACTGCGGAAAATTTGATAATGGAGAACACTTTATATCCATTTTATAGTGCCTTTCTTCCGCCAGAACGTGCCAAAAGCATCTTGCAATCTATGAAGGGTAACAGCGGTGGAAGCATCCATAATCGAATAGGTGTTATGGCAAGTACAATTGCAGAGAATAGATATATTAGGATGTGCAAAGAGTGTGCGACAGAGTCATTAAAGAAATATGGAGAAGTGTATTGGGTGAGAAGTCACCAAATTCCTGGGATTATTATTTGTTCAAAGCATAAGACCTTACTGTACAACAGCAAAGTATTAGTACATCACTTTAACAAAAATGAGTTTGTTCCAGCAACTGTAGACAATTGCAATTTAACCGAAGAACATAAAACCTCAAAGAATATAGAAGATGCTATAGAATCTGAATTTATCCCCAATTATATTCAAGTTGTAGATAATGTGGATAAACTATTAAACAATCGTTATTCCAATAAGCCACCTGAATGGTTTTTCTCTCAATATATAGAGAGGTTAAAGTTGATGGGATTAGCAAATATAAATGGAAGTGTAAAGCAAAAAGAACTTCGAGAGCAGTTTCTTGAGTTTTATGGGGAGAATTTATTAACGATAGTCCAATCATCCATTACTAATAATGAAAGTTGCTGGTTAAGTATGATGGTTAGAAAACCACGTAAAACTGTTCATCCAATTAGACATCTGCTGATGATTCAATTTTTAGGAATTATGTTGGAAGACTTATGGAATGAGGAAAATGAGTATTTACCTTTTGGCAAAAGTCCTTTTCCATGTTTAAATGCGGGAGCAGACCATTATTTACAGCCAGTAATTACTGAAGTGTCTATACGGTATGACAGTAAAATCAAGAGGCCAGTTGGGACATTTAGCTGTTCCTGTGGGTTTGTTTACGCACGAAAGGGACCCGATAGTAGTGAAGATGATAGGTACAAGGTTGGAAGAGTAAAAGAGTTTGGAGAAGTATGGAAATCAAAGCTAAAAGAACTTTTTCAAATGAATTTAAGTATGAGAGAAATCGCAAGAAGATTAAAGGTAGATGTAAATACGGTAAAGAAATATGGTCAGAATTTAGGAGAAACCGAAGTGGAACTCGGTTATAAAAGAAAAGACAATCTTATTAACAAGGATAGTTTTCGTAATGAATGGCTGGATTTGCAGAAGCGATATCCCGAAAAGAGTAAAACGGAACTGCGGAAGGTTAATAGTGGTCTTTATACTTGGCTATATCGCAATGATAGGGAGTGGTTAAATTCAAACTCTCCAAAAAAGAAGCAAATTACTATGGTAAATAATCGGGTGGATTGGGATAAAAGAGATGTGGAAACTCATGAGTCCGTAAAGGGAATTGTAGAAGAAATACTTAATTCCCCTAATAAGCCTGAAAGAGTAACGATAAGCAGAGTTGGGAAGAAAGTAGACAAATTATCCTTGCTGGAAAAGCATCTATTCAAGTTGCCTCAAACCAATGAATACTTGCTACAACATATTGAATCGGTAAGAGATTTTCAAATTCGCAGAATCAAATGGGCGATTAAAGAATGCCAACGAGAAGGATATGATGTGCAATGGTGGAGAGTATCGAGGGTAGCTGGTATTCGGGGTGAATGGATAGAGGAATTAGAAGTGGAGTTTGAAAGGATAAGTAGCATTATTTCATAAGATTAGTTTAGCAAGGTTTGGCTTGATATTGGGAAGAGCTGTAGGTATCATAAATTTATAGAAAATAATAATTATTTGAAATGAGGAAACAAAATGGCGACTTTTTATATTAATCGCAAAAGTCCATATTGCATAAATTAACGCTCAGTCATAGGACTGGGCGTTTTTAATTGTGTTTGTTTCCAAACTGTATCGAAAGGAGGAGAGAGAATGTTGTTGGAAAAGTTGAAAGGGTCTTTACAAAATCTTTCTATTGAATTAATTGGAGACGCACTTACTATTGCTGTTTCTTTAGTCATTGGCTACTATGTGAAAGTTTTCTTTCTTATGTAGTTAGCTTTATTAAAGACTGTAATCAAAAGGAGATGACTAATTTGTGAATGAAATGAGTTTCGTGGATGTTATAAACAGGTCAGATTACAACTTAAAGAACGATGATGAATAGGAACAAGGAGGATATAAGAATGAATAAGGGATTTAAGCAGGAAAAGGAAATTGATATTACCGAATTGATGGAGGTGTTATCATTTAATGCTGAATTAGAATTGGATAATGATATTCGAGAATGGTTACAAACACCGCCTGTTAAATTGCAGAATTATGGATATGAGGTGGAAAGGGAAGAGGAGTATTTTGCAACACTAAACGAGATTTCAGAATATCTATTGGAGAGATGATGAAATAAGAATCGCAAATAAAGGAGGGAAGTCTTAATGGAACAAGATTGGATGGAAAAGTTTAGAGCAGAACTTCTGGAGGATATGAAAAAGGAAGCAAGGCAAGAGATAGCGGAAGAAATGGCAAGAATTTATCTGGAGACCACTGATTATGATGATGAACCAATATCTGAAAGGTTTGGAGTGCCTATTTACAAAATAGAGCAATTTAGAGAAGACCATAAAAAGTGGCAGTTCGCAAAACAATTAGAGATAACAGAAGAACAGCTTTTCTTGAGGACAATGTGATTTCATTGTGCTTACCAAAAGACATGTTTCTAAAGAAGGGAAAACTGGATGGGGCTGAAAATATGCTTTTGCTCGGTTTACATGCCACAGGATTAAAGCGATTTTTAGAACTCATCTCCGATGATACAAGGAAGACATTGCGAAAGATGCTAACTGAACAAGATTTAGACGTTAAAGAGGAGGGGGAAGAGTGAATTACTATCAAATGTTAGAGAATTTGCATGTTGTTTCCAATAATAAAGATAGAGATGATGAGAACTTCTGGTCACAAGAGGTATATAGCCAATCTGATTTTTCCAGTGCGTGTTTAGATGCCCATCTACTGGTAAGGAAAAATATTTGTAAACAAGTTGAGTGGGGAAAAGAACAAAATGAAGAATGAGCAAGAAATACCAAAAGAATATTGTCCGTATTGTGGCAAGAATTTGATAAGAATTCTTTCGGAACAAGAGCA
Organism: Ureibacillus massiliensis 4400831 = CIP 108448 = CCUG 49529; assembly: GCF_000772965.1. Taxonomy (GTDB): domain Bacteria; phylum Bacillota; class Bacilli; order Bacillales_A; family Planococcaceae; genus Ureibacillus; species Ureibacillus massiliensis. The sequence continues at coordinate 33,249 of NZ_JPVQ01000032.1, forward strand.
AAAGAAATACAAACTTCGATACGTAAGTGAGAAAATTGGCGTTTCCAATTGGGATTCTATCTTTGCATGGAAATGTCCTTATTGTACTAAAACCTGGAGGAGGTAGTTATGACCTTATGTTAATCCCAAAGATAGAAGCTCAGCTTATTAATTATAAGATTTACGAAGAATATACTCCTACATTAAACAAGTTAGAATTCTTTCAAGGAGTTTTCCTCCCTTTTAACAATGAAAGACAAAAAATGTTGATGTTGTGCTTATTCAATATGGGCATCAGAGAATTTATCAGTATTCTTCCACAGGAATCAAAAGAAGAATTATTGTGTTTGCTTCAACAAGATTTGAAAGAATGATTTAATTTACACAACTTTCCTGCATTTACTTTCTGTTTGTTTAGAGTTTTGGTAAAATATGATAGCGGAGCTTTGGGTTTTCGTGCATCGAAAGGATATTTTTATGAGAACGAGCACCCTTTTTGCTTTACGAAACAACCACCTTTTTTGCGGAGCTTAAAGGTGGTTGTTTTCATTACTGTGTGTATTAATGCAGGAAGGCAAAAATTCCCTTTTTGACATAAAAATAGGGAGAAGTATTTATTTTACCAAATTGAGTAAAGTTGCTAAGGTAACTCTTTTCTTCGATAGTCTTAATTGAAATATGTAAAGAGTACGGTAAATGTCATTGACGAGATTACTAAACCATAATAAGCAGATAAAAGAACTTTTCAAGTCAATTCCAAATATGAAACAGTTTTTTCAGAAACTTAATGAAGGTCCTGCCTTTCCTGTGAAAGCACCAATTATTGTGAAATCAGATGGTAGAGCAAACCCCATTGTAGGACACGCATATGATTATTGGTTAAGAGCGTTTATACAACGAATAAATAACCGCTTACAAGAAAATGATAATTTAGTTGCTTATCAGGGTCTATCCTTGCTTTTTACAGAGAAAAAATTTTTCGATAAAGATGCTTACAAATATCACCTTCCATTCATAAAAGAAGAAGAAAAAGAGTTCGGTAATTATTATTATGAGACCTATTTGAAAATGAAAGAAGAGAATAAAACAACTGATGAATGGTTTGAAGCAGTCCTTGATTACATACATGAAAAATACACAGAAGAAATCCTTGAAAATATGGAGCTAAAGTTTTTTGGGGACTTTACAATAACTACCCATTATTCTGAAGGGGAAATTATTTATGATAATATTATTGAAAGAAGAAATTCTTACATTTTAGGGGAATCAGTTGATGATACTCAACTGATGGAAGATTGTATGATACTGGGGAATTTGGATGCTTTCTATCGTTCTAATTATATACATGAACAAGGTGTTTTTTATGTGTCAGAAAAGGATATCACAGACTTGTTAAATTTAACAAGAGAGACTCAAAAGTTTTCTTCTCTTTTCATAATGAACCATACTCTTATATGTAATCCTTCATTTGAAAAAGCATCTATTTTAGTAGGAGGAGCAGATGCTGATATTTTAATAGATAGCACGTTGATTGAGATAAAAACTGAGTCCCAGTTTGGATATAAAGCAGACCATATGAGGCAACTTATCGGATATTATATTTTATCTCTCTTTACACCTTCCTTTCCTAAAATAGATAAGTTGGCTATTTATAATTCAAGATTTTGTCGATATGTTTACATCAATATTGATGATATATTTGATTACTTTGATTTGATTGGTTTTGCTAAAGAATTTATTGAGATTCTCCTTGAAAGAAATTCGCTGTTAAACAAAGATAAAGACGTAATTCAGCAGTCTTTTGTAACCAAAACGAAAGATTTCCAGAAGTGAAAATAATATTATTTCATTTAAATATTTTTCAACAGGGATTTCAAAACTTCCTTAAAATAGGAAGTTTCTATAAATATTCAAGTAACTGGGAATGTTAAAAGGTTATTATTCATTAAATTGTTCAAGGGAGCGTTTATATTTGTTTTATACAATCGCATTATTTCTGTTTGCAGGAATTGCTGAGATTGGAGGAGGTTATCTTATTTGGCTGTGGCTAAGGGAAGGTAAGCCGTTTTATTGGGGTATATTTGGAGGTGTTGCATTAGCTTTATACGGTGTTATTGCTACATTTCAAACCTTTAGTTGGTGTTTCAGTGGTGTTGTTTGCACCACGCCAATAACAATTCCTTTAATAGAAGGGTATTGCTTTTTTAGTCTTAAGAAAAATGTATAATACTATCCTTGACCGTGTACCATAGTACACGGTTTATACTTTATATGGGGTGAATAAGTTGAGTTATCGTATTAGTGAATTTGCAGATAAGTGTGGGGTTAATAAAGAAACTATTAGATATTACGAACGAAAGAATTTATTACAAGAACCTTCTCGGACAAATTCAGGTTATCGGACATATTCAGAGGATGATGTTAAGCGTGTAGGGTTTATTAAACGAATGCAAGAGCTTGGTTTTTCTTTGAATGAAATTTATAAATTACTTGGGGTTGTAGATAAAGATGAAATTCGATGCCAGGACATGTTTGAATTTGTATCAAAAAAAGAAGAAGAAGTTAAAAAACAAATAGAAGATTTAAAGCGTATTGAACGCATGTTGAAAGATTTAAAGAAAAGATGTCCAGATGAAAAGGAGTTACATGAATGCCCCATTATTGAAGCGTTGATTGAGGACTAATAAGAAGGGAGATTTTTATGAAACATAAAAAGAGCTTTATTGTAGGAATGGTAGGTATATTTGTTGTTCTACTATGTTGTGCTACACCTATATTAGTTATTTTATTAAGTGCTATTGGATTAGGGGCGATAACTGGCTATTTAGATTATATTCTAATTCCAGTTTTAGCAATTTTTCTTGCCTTAACTCTCTACTCTTATAATAAGTTGAATAAATCGAATTCTAAGAATGATTCTTGTTGCTCTTAAGATATAGGTGGTGATAGTGATGAAAGAGAAAGTTTCACAAGTAGCAACACTATTTTCTGGATTTGTGATGGCAGGTTGTTGTTTAGGACCTCTAATTTTGATTCCTCTTGGTTTAACAGGTTTTGCTGGAGGATTAGCAATTTATGCAACGAAATATCAAACGATGTTAATAACGGTTACGTTGGTTTTATTAGCTTACTCATTTTATTTGATTTATGGGCGAAAATGTAAAAAGAAAAGCTCTATTATTGGATTATGGATTACAACAGTTTTGGTATTTGGGATGTTTGTTTATACGCTAATTTCCAAAGGGTACTTGTAGGAAAGGGGTATTTATTGTGCGGGTTCAACAGGTTTTAGCCATCATTTTATTGTTGTTTTTACTTATTCTTTCTGCGTGTAGTAATGAAAAAGAGATACAAACTATTACAAGTTATAATAGTAACTCCGTATCGTTTACGGTAACAGATATGTATTGTGCAAGTTGTCCATTTGTCGTAGAAAGTGCGATAAATAAAGTGGATGGGGTAAATAATGTAATTATTGAAACAAAAGGAACAGAGGGAACTGTAACGGTTTCTTATGATGATGTAAAAACAGATATTAAAATCATTCAAGAGTCCGTTTTGGATTTAGGTTACGGTGTAAAATAAAGGAGGATAAAACACATGAAAAAATATCGGATAAAGATTGAGGGAATGACTTGTACAGGGTGTGAAGAGCATGTAGCTGTCGCACTTGAAAATATAGGAGCTAAAAACATAAAAGCTAATTTTAGTCGTGGTGAAGCTGTATTTGAATTACCTGATAATAAAGAGATTGAAACTGCCAAAAGAGCTATCAATGAAGCAAAATATCAGCCTGGGGAAATTGAAGAAGTTTTATCACAAAAAAACGTAGTATTTGGTAATGAAGGGGACTATGACTTACTTATTATCGGTTCTGGTGGTTCAGCCTTTTCGGCCGCTATTAAAGCAATAGAATATGGTGCAAAAGTTGGGATGATTGAGCGTGGAACGGTTGGGGGAACATGCGTAAATATTGGTTGTGTTCCTTCTAAAACCCTTTTACGAGCTGGAGAAATTAATCATTTAGCAAAATCAAATCTATTTATAGGGTTAAAAACTTCTGCTGGGGAAGTGGAATTAGCACCTTTAGTAAAGCAAAAGAATGAATTGGTTAGTGAACTCCGCAATCAAAAATATGTTAATTTAATTGATGAATATGGATTTGATTTAATTGAGGGTGAAGCAAAATTTGTTGATGAAAGTACAGTTGAGGTTAATGGAAAAAAACTTTCTGCAAAACGCTTTTTAATCGCAACAGGTGCTTCTCCATCTTTACCACCGATTTCAGGAATGGAAGAAGTGGATTATTTAACGAGTACAAGCCTACTTGAATTAAAAAAAGTGCCGAAACGATTAACGGTTATTGGTTCGGGGTACATCGGAATGGAACTTGGACAACTTTTTCACAATTTAGGTTCAGAAGTAACGCTTATGCAAAGAGGTGAGCGACTTTTAAAAGAATATGACCCAGAGATTTCAGAGGTAGTTGAAAAAGCGTTAATTGAACAAGGTATAACCCTTGTTAAAGGGGCAACTTTTGAACGTGTAGAACAAGTTGGTGAAATCAAAAAGGTTTATGTTACGGTAGATGGTAAGAAAAAGGTCGTTGAATCAGAACAGTTACTTGTTGCTACAGGTAGAAAACCAAATACAGATTCTCTAAATTTAAGTGTAGCAGGTGTTGAGGTTGGAAACCGTAAAGAAATAAAGATAAATGACTATGCTCAAACAAGTAATGAAAAGATTTATTCTGCTGGGGATGTAACGCTTGGGCCACAATTTGTGTATGTAGCGGCCTATGAAGGTGGAATTGTCGCTGATAATGCAATTGGTGGACTAAATAAAAAATTGGATTTATCGGTTGTACCAGGTGTTACATTTACAAATCCTTCGATTGCAACCGTTGGTTTAACAGAAGAACAAGCAAAAGAAAAAGGATATGATGTCAAAACATCTGTATTACCTTTAGATGCTGTTCCAAGAGCAATTGTAAATCGTGAAACCACAGGGGTATTCAAAATAGTGGCAGATGCGAAAACATTAAAGATATTAGGAGTTCATGTTGTATCTGAAAATGCAGGGGATGTAATTTATGCAGGGACATTAGCAGTAAAATTTGGTTTAACTGTAGAAGACTTAAAGGAAAGCATCGCACCATACTTAACTATGGCAGAAGGGTTAAAGTTGGCTTCTCTTACTTTTGATAAAGACGTTTCAAAATTATCTTGTTGTGCAGGATAGAAGTTTTTTTATAAAAAACAGTATAGAAAACAATTAGATTGATTGTTTAAAAAGTGAGTGTCGTGTTGGATAGGAGGAAAATCACAGTCACAAAGTAGGTGATTTTTCCCTGAACCCTACCCCCTTTTTTCTGCTTCTATGTTATAGCAAAAAGAAGTTTTACCCAAGGCAAATAAACTGTAGCCTTG
>NZ_JPVQ01000034.1 GCF_000772965.1 Ureibacillus massiliensis 4400831 = CIP 108448 = CCUG 49529
TCTAATTTTTTGTGATTTTCAATTTTTCATAGAAGTTTTGACACTACCTAACCTTCCAATGTCATGTTCTTTCATAGTAGATTTTGAGGTAGCTAACATCAAAAATGCAGAAATATTATTGCACTTTATATTTTTATAAGTGTATAATATAAGTATATAATTATATATTTAGAAATGTATTTCTCTTTTTATTTACTTCGTATATAAGCAAATACTTATTCAAGGAGGTTTCATCATGGATAAATTACTACTAGAAAAGCAGTTAAAAGCTGTTGCCGATTTAAACCGTATTAAGCTTCTTGCGTGCATGAAAAAGGGGGAAGTTTGTGTCTGTGACTTTGTTGATGTCCTTAAGATATCTCAACCAGCAGTTAGTCAACATCTTCGCAAATTAAAAGAAGCTGGCATTATTACAGAACGGAAAGTTGGAACATGGAAGCATTATCGACTAGTGGAAGAACAATCGCCTGTTATGAATGGAATTTTAGAACAGATCGAACCGATGTCTGTTTGTAACTGTGATACTGGTTGTTGTACGCATATCGAAGTTCAAGTAAGCAACGGCTAAGTTAAGGATTAATTTCATCTGCATATCAACCAGAATTGAAAAGTTTCAAATTACTGAAAATAAGGAGCTGTTATACTTTGAAAAAAATCGAAATTTACGAACCGGCAATGTGCTGTTCTACTGGCGTATGTGGACCATCAATCGACCCTGAACTATTACGAATGTCTTTTGTAATGAATAATTTAAAGAAGGTAAATATAGACGCTGAACGATTCAACTTAACGTCAGAACCATCAATGTTTGTGGAAAATGAAACAGTTAATTCTTTACTAGCGAAAGAAGGGTTAGAAGCTTTACCCGCTACTTTTATAGATGGTGAATTAATTTGTAAAGGTGCTTACCCTACGAATTCACAGTTTTCTAAATGGACTGGGCTTACTGAAGAAGAATTACTACAAAAACCAAAAGTACGCATTTCATTAAAATAAAAGGAGATGCATCAACATGGAACGCTTTACTATAGAACATTTCCCTAAAACCCCTTTTCTTTTCTTTACTGGTAAAGGTGGCGTTGGAAAAACATCTGTCGCAAGCAGTCTGTCTATTTCAATGGCGAACGAAGGGAAAAAAGTATTGTTAATTAGTACAGATCCAGCGTCTAATTTACAAGATATTTTCAACCAAACCCTCTATAATACACCGACAAAAATTGAAGGTGCAGAAAATCTATATGCACTCAATTTAGATCCTGAACTTGCAGCTCAAAAATATAAAGAACAAATGGTAGGTCCTTATCGTGGGAAATTACCTGAAGTTGTTCTTCAAAATATGGAAGAACAATTATCAGGTGCATGTACAGTTGAAATCGCTGCATTTAATGAGTTTGCACAACTTTTAACGAATCCTACATTGATTGAGCAATTTGATACCATTGTATTTGATACAGCACCAACCGGACATACGCTTCGTTTGTTACAACTCCCTTCCGCATGGTCTACATTTTTAGATGAAAATACAACAGGAACGTCTTGTTTAGGACCATTAAAAGGATTGGAACCACAACGTGAAATGTATAAAAAAGCTGTTTCACAACTAACGAATGCAGCTCAAACAGCATTAATACTTGTTACACGTCCAGAAACAAATCCGCTAAAAGAAGCTGCACGTGCATCCCACGAGCTATATGATATAGGAATTCAAAACCAAATCGTCTTAATTAACGGATACATGCAAAATTTAAATCAAAATGACGACATCGAACAAGCATTTATTAATCGACAAAGTAAAGCATTAGAGGAAATGCCAGAACAATTGCAATCATTTGAGCATTATTACTTACCGTTTGTACCGTATTCTTTATCCAGTATTGAACTTATGCAAGCTTGGATAACAGATGAAGAAGTATTACACGAAATTGCATCGGTAGAAGATACGTCGATTCCTAAAATTGAGCAAATGATTATGGATTATTTACAACGCAAACCCAAACTTATTTTCACAATGGGTAAAGGTGGCGTCGGAAAAACAACCGTTGCTTCATACATTGCCCTTCGACTAGCTGAAGAAGGCCTAAGCGTTCATCTAACAACGACAGACCCTGCAGCTCATCTTAATTGGACGTTTGGTGATGAAACAGTAGAAAATTTAACCGTTAGTCGAATTGATCCAAAAGTAGAAGTGTCGAATTATGAAGCAGAGGTACTCGCAAAAGCAAGTGAAACGATGAATGAAGAAGGATTAGCATTTGTAAAAGAAGACTTGGCATCCCCTTGTACAGAGGAAATCGCCGTATTCCGAGCGTTTGCTAATGTTGTAGAAGACCATCAGGATGAAATCATTATAATTGATACAGCACCTACTGGTCATACACTTTTATTACTCGATGCAACTGAAAGCTATCACCGTGAAATTAGTCGCTCACAAGGTGATATTCCAGCTTCAGTTTCAAATCTATTACCGCGTTTACGTGATGCAAATTATACAAGTGTTGCGATTACAACATTGTCAGAAGCAACACCAGTTTATGAAGCAACACGTTTACAAGAAGATTTAAAACGAGCTGGTCTATCTGTCGATTGGTGGATTGTGAATCAAAGCTTTACAACCGTTAGTACAACTAGCAAGATACTTAAACAAAAACAACAGTCTGAATCGAAATGGCTTCAAGAAATACAATTAATTAGTAAGGATCGTTATGTAACAATTCCGTGGGTAAAAACTGCACCTTTAGGAATTAAAGGATTACATCAACTTAAAGGAGAGTTAATTAAATGAAAATCAGTCCAGAAGGTAAAAATTATTTAGTTCAAGTTTTAGCGGATTCAGAGGTGAAAACACTTCGTTTCTACGGTATTGCAGGTTGCTGTGGTGTTAATCTAGGAGTTGACCTAAAAGCTGCAGAAGAAAATGATACAGTTGAAACAATTGAAGAAATCGAAGTTGCTATCGACCCAAGTATTGCTCCTCAGTTAACCGATGTCACAATCCATGCAGAAGAAGAAAACGGTGAGATTGGTTTAGTATTAATTGGTTATAATCCAACTTCTTGTTGTTAAGGAGGAACTAAAATGAAACGTGAAGATGATATTCGACAAGCTGTTCGTGACAATTATACAAAAGTAGCTATTAAATTAAATAGCTCTAATAATTGTTGCGCCCCGAACTGTTGTGATCCAAGTGAAAATCAATCAATAACAATTGATGAACTATCACAAAAAATGGGTTATACAGCTGAAGAACTGGCTTCAATTCCTGACGGTGCAAATATGGGGCTTAGCTGTGGTAATCCACAAGCTATTGCTGACTTAAAGAAAGGCGAAATAGTTGTAGATTTGGGTTCTGGTGGAGGCTTTGATTGCTTCCTTGCTTCACCTAAAGTTGGTCCAACCGGCAAAGTTATCGGTATTGATATGACACCCGAAATGATTAGTAAAGCACGTCGTAATGCTGAAAAGCCTGGTTTTAATAACGTGGAATTTCGTTTAGGAGAAATTGAACATATGCCAATTGTTGATTCGTCAGTCGATGTCATTATTTCAAATTGTGTTATTAACTTATCACCGAATAAACCACAGGTATTTAAGGAAGCATATCGTATTTTAAAATCAGGTGGCCGAGTAGCTATCTCAGATGTAATCTTAACTACTGAATTACCTGAAAGCTACCTAAACGATATGAACTTATATTCTGGTTGTATTTCAGGTGCAATTTCAATCAAAACATATGAAGAATACTTAAAAGATGCAGGATTCATAGATATTCAAATTATTCCAAAAGATGAATCAAAAGAGTTTATTCGTGAATGGCAACCTAACTACGATTTAGAAAACTATATCGTATCTGCTATCATCCAAGCAAAGAAGGCATAAATTATGACTGTTAATCATTCCAGTACATTAACAATTGAGTATTTCCAGTCCTATATTCAATTAGTGATGAATAGTAGAGAACTTTCGCTTGAAGAAGCAACACAATTTATAGATCAATTCTTCTTTAGTGGTGACCTTTTAGTATACGGTACAGAGACAAAAAATAATTTTGAATTAGCGATTAATAGCTTTAAATAATAATTCAGTATCTAGCATTTAATTATTTCAGCAGTATGTTAACTATTCTTTTTGAATCATTACTCAAGCAAGGAGAAACTGAATAGATACTAATATTTATATATATTTGTAAAGTTTTGATGACTCTCTAATGGGCCATTTAATGGAATAACAGTAAATAAAATAGGCATGTAAAAAAACACCCCGCTGAATCGTATTAGATTGACTATACGATTCAGGGGGTTTTTCTTTTTAGAAGACATATGAAAAGTTAAAGTGTTTTTAACTCACACCAACCACTTTACTTCTTCTCTCTAAAAATATATTGTCCCGCCAGACCCCATCTCTTTTACCGATTTTTTCCCGAATACCTACAACTTTAAATCCATTTTTCTTATGTAAATGGATGCTTGCTTCATTTTCTAAAAAGATTTTTGCTTCTAAAGTCCAAAAGCCTTGTTCTTCTGATTTGTTGATTAAAGTTTGAAGAAGTAAGTTTCCGATTCCCTTACCCTTAGCATTTGGATGAATATATATACTAATTTCTCCTACACCGGAGTATACTTTTCTTAATGAAACTGGAGTAAGCTTACACCACCCTAAAATTGTTGATTCTTCATGTACGACTAATGAACATTCTAGATTCGCATTACTAATCCAATGTTCAAATGTAGAAGGAGCTTGTGTTTCAAAGGTTGCAATTCTCGTTGCAATACCTGCCTCGTAAATAAATTTAACCTGTTCCCAATCCTCATTTGTAACTTTTCTAATACTGATTGTCATTGTTACTAACCTCCAAATTTATGCATTAGGGAAGATTCGTTTTAATGCTTCTTTCATTTGTGGTTTTACTTTAATTTTAGGTCTAGCAGTCATGGCAATTTCTTCTGCTTCTTCAATTGTATCAGCCTTACCTAAAGTTAATAATGTACCAATTGCCACAGTTCCTGTGCGGTTACTTCCTCCTTGACAGTGGAAGTAAACATTCTTACCTTCATTATAAGCATTTACAACGTTCGTAATAGATTCTTTGATAGATTCATCTTGTTGATCTGCATCATCTACAATAGGACTGTGAATACGATTGTATTTTGTTTCTTCTTGTGGTGCTTCTGCTCTTAAATCGAAAATAGTATCTATTTTTTCATTTTCCATCACATCATTAATATCATCTGCCCCACCGATGAAAATTCGGCCATTTAATAATACATGATAATTTCTATTGGTCATTTTTTTAATCTCCAGTCTCATATTATTAGTGTTTATACTACCAATATAGATAAGCAATTGCTTATCTATATTTTAAAAGAAAACCAAGAGAAGAACTCTCTTGGCATTTAAATTATTATTCGCCTGTTTCAGCAAATCTTTTTATTCTTTCACCAACTTCATCACGAACACGCTGGAATACTGACCATTTTTCTTCATCTGTTCCTTGTGCTTTAGCTGGATCATCAAATCCCCAATGTTCACGTTTTACAGAAGGTGGTGTAACTGGGCATTTATCTGCTGCATCTCCACATAAGGTAACGACTAGATCCGCATTATTTAGAGTTTCAAAGTCAATAATATCCGACGTTTGATTCGAAATATCAATTCCAATTTCATTCATAGCTTTCACAGCATTAGGATTCAATCCATGTGCTTCAATTCCAGCACTTTTTACCTCCCATTCATCTGAAGGTAATACTTTCTTTGCCCAACCTTCTGCCATTTGGCTTCGACAAGAGTTTCCTGTACATAAGAAGTATAATGTTTTTTTCGCCATGTTGTAATTTCTCCTTTTATATCTTTCGACTTTAATAGTTACTTTAGTATGTCGCTATGTTCAACGTAATATAAATCGTCTAATAAGTCTTCATACTCAACCCCACAAGCCCAGGCTAAACGATGAATGAAGAACTTAGATGGTTCTGTTAAATTATTTTCTGTTTTAGAAAGATAGTCATCATTTATATTTAGTTTTTTTTCTAAATCTTGAATACTTAATCCTTTTTGTTCACGAAGTTTTTGAATGCGTGCTCCGAAATCATCTTTTCGTTTAAGGTAATTCAGTTTTGTATTATTAGCATCAAATGCAACTCCTGTGTCCCCTTGAATAAACTTTATAATAGTCGCTTCAATTTCATCTCTTATACGTCTAAATTCATCAAGTACTTCTTCCTCGGTTCCACGTGCCTTTGCAGGATCATCAAATGACCAATGATAATGGCCTGCTCTTGGTAGGATAGCCGGACAACCCTCTTTTGCATCTTTACATAGGGTAACAACAAAATCGACTTGAGTAATTAATTTCGCACTCACTACGTCTGATGTTTGATTAGAAATATCAATACCTTTTTCTTTCATGACTTCAACTGCTAATGGATGTAATCCTCTTGGTTCAATTCCAGCGCTATAAACATCATACCCGCTTCCTAAATATTTCTTTGCAAATCCTTCTGCCATTTGGCTTCTACAAGAGTTTCCTGTACATAAAAAATAAATTGATGCCATGTGTAATCTCTCCTTAGAAAATTAGTAGTGTTATAAACAAGCCGAATAACGTGATAAATAGGATTGGTATTGTTAGCACAATACCCGTTTTAAAATAAGTACCCCAAGAGATTTTGACACCTTTTTGAGATAGAACATGTAGCCATACTAATGTTGCGAGTGAACCAATTGGTGTTATTTTGGGACCTAAATTAGAGCCGATAACATTTGCATATATAAGAGCTTCTCTTACAATTCCAGTAGTATTCGTTTCAGCAATAGCTAATGCGTCAATCATTACAGTTGGCATATTGTTCATAACAGAAGACAAGATTGCAGCGATAAAGCCCATTGCCATCGTTGCGACAAATAAACCTTGATTAGCAAATGTTTCAATCAAACTAGCTAACGAATCCGTGAGCCATGCATTTCCTAAACCATATACAACCACATACATTCCAATTGAGAAAAACACGATATTCCACGGTGCGCCTTTAATTACGGCTTTTGTATTTACAACACTACTTCTTCTAGCCATTAGTAAAAAGAAGATAGCGATAATTCCAGCAACAATAGATACTGGAGTGTTAATAAACTCACTCATGAAATAACCGATTAGTAATAACCCGAGAACATACCACGAAAGGTGGAACATTTTTAAATCCTTAATAGCTTCGTGCGGTTTTCTTAACTTAGATAAATCGTACTCTTTCGGAATACTTTTTCTAAAATAAATTAATAAAACTGTAATTGTTGCAATCAATGAAAATATGTTTGGAATAATCATCCTTGAAGCATATTCGACAAACCCAATGTTAAAGAAATCCGCAGATACAATATTCACCAAGTTACTGACAACGAATGGTAACGAAGTAGTATCCGCTATAAACCCACTTGCCATGATAAACGGAAAAATCATTGCTTCTTTAAAATTTAAATTTCGAACCATCGCTAATACAATCGGCGTTAAAATCAATGCTGCTCCATCATTTGCAAATAATGCTGCGACAATTGCTCCTAAAATACTTACATAGACGAACATTTTAATGCCATTACCTTTTGCAGCTCTTGCCATGTGTAATGCTGCCCATTCAAATAAACCAATTTCATCTAAAATTAGTGAAATCAGAATAATTGCTACAAAAGATAAAGTTGCGTTCCATGTAATTCCAATTACTTCAGAAACATCATTAAAGTCAACAACACCAACTATTAAAGCTAGAATTGCGCCTCCACAAGCAGTCCATCCGATGTTCAACCCTTTTGGCTGCCAGATGACAATAATAAGTGTTACTAAAAAAATGACTGTTGCTAAAATAGCAGTTACCACTAAATTCCCTCTCCTTACTCACATGAGATGCGTAAACCATGTTCTTCTAGTTCTTGTAGATAATAGTCTTGGTTAGGGAGATGCTTTAATAAACTACGAATTAAAGGGTAGAAATTAGAATCTCTATTCAACGAATAAACAATCCATTGTCCTTTTCTTGCTTCAATAACTAAACCAGCATCTTTCAATTTACGAATATGTTGACTAATTGCTGGTTGACTAACTTTAAAAACCTCTACAAATTCACATACACAATAGTCATTCGTTTCCAACATTTTAATCATTGTTAATCTTGTTTTATCGCCTAATAGCTTCAAAATCAACGCTGTTTCATCTATTTCCATTATCGAAGTTTGCAACATAAGCACCTCCCTAAGAAATTTAAATATTAGTATATAAATATTTGCTTATATAATAATGCACTTATATATATAATGCAATTGTTTTCATGTAAATTTTTTATTAAGAAAAAACATTTGAAGCTTTTGAAGTAAGCTGCCCTGATAGTTTAAATACATTCTTTTACAATCACACCTAAATTTTAACGTGAATTTCCATATTTCTTTGAAGGTGTTGTTCAACAATATGGACCTATACATGAGAAAAAGCACAATTCTTGTTGCAGAATTGTTGGCAATAGGTAAGCGTTTGATATTATCTCCAGCTTTTCCCCTGCTCCACACGGAACGTGATAGTTTCCCATCATTCCGCGTTCCATCTAGCGATGGCTTTGTTAATTATAAGTTTCAAGTTACTCTAAGTGATTTGGGTTATTCAATTCGTTCTAGCTCACATTTCTTCCGATATTTATTGATTTTCTCAACCATCGGTTGTGATATTTCCAAATTCTTTATTAGTGTGTTTATCTTAGTTTTGTCAGTCATATGGATTAACTTATGAACATCTTTATGGAGGATGCGTAGGTTATTAAACTTGTCATTTCCACCTAGATACAGAGGAATATAGTGGTGACAGTGTACATCTTGAGCTTGAAGGAATATACCTGTAATTTCACAGTTTCCTTTTTTCATACTGTATCGACTAATCCTATTGTCCATATATTCAACACTGCGTGTCAGAATCGTCGATTCCATCAGTAAGGCTATTTCTTGCTTGATATTTTTGTGTAGATTTTTATAAATCTGCCCTCGACCTTCAACCGTGAATGGTGTTAGACTTTGCGTAAAGCAAATGGTATTTTTCGTCTGAACATTCGCTAGTGGATAAAGATAAATACCAGCAATTTTAAATGTCTTACATCCCAAACTATAAAATTTTTTATAGGATGGGGGTGGATTCGTTGGATGTGCATACTTCCCGATTGACCTAAGACGATTGTACATCATTGCACTGATTTCATAGGCAAGACGTGAGAACGCTAAGTTGACGTGTGTCGCTCTATTAAAGTAATTATGTAACCCTAAGACAAAGCTATTGAAACGCATAGCGTTTTGAATGGTTGGTGAAGAACGAAGTTCTTTCACTCGTTCCTTCGCTTCAGCTTTTATTTTCTGTATCTTTTCGGCACGAACAAAAGTGTGAGCCACTCGCTTTTTACCTTTTCTATTTGCGCGAATGGTAAATCCAAGAAAAGCTGATTCATTTTTACGTAGGTTAATAATCTTCGATTTTTCTGGTGAGATATCGAGTTTTAACCGTTCTTTCAGAAATAGCTTTACAGCATGAAACCACCTTTCGGCGGTTTTTGCATCTCGACAGAGAATTTTAAGGTAAGTAGACCACTGGAACCTCCCCAGTAGCCCCTCTCAGAACCGGACGTGAACCTCTCGACTCATCCGGCTCCCATTATTCAGCCGTAGGCTTGATACCTATCTCCCAATGTTTAAAGAGCTTGGGAGATTGCTTTGCTATTCTACCTAGAAAATTTTCTGCTCTCTTTTTATGACGGGCAAACCTCTTATATTTCCTTCTTGCCCACATGACTAAGACTTTGTTAATATGCCTTAAAGTTGAGTACATCTCCGATTTGTAGAATTTGCCATAGTAGTTAATCCAGCCTCTAATTGCCGAGTTGAACATCATCGATAGGTCTATGAGTTCCTTTTCTGCTTTTAATTGCAGTTTCCAATCTCTCACCTTCTGCCGAATTGATTTCTTTGACTTATTACTGATTGCAGGAGTGAAATTCACAAAATGCTTTCCCCATCTATTCTTTGATAATCTAGGTCTAAACGTATACCCTAGAAAATCGAACGAAGTGTTTTCATGTTCCTCTTTTCTATCTGCATCCTTGCAATATACAATTCTCGTTTTAATTGGATGCAACTCGAGTTTACACTCATTCATTCTCTTATTTAAGGATTCGAGCAATTTCTTTGCTTCATCTTCTGTCTTACAGTGGATGACTGCATCATCTGCATATCTTGCAAATGGATTGTTTGAGTGATAGATTGACATCCATTTATCGAACGCATAGTGTAGGAATAAGTTAGCTAGAACTGGACTTATTACCCCACCTTGCGGTGTACCTGATGTGCGTTCTATCATTCCTTCTTTTGTCTGGAAAGGTGTCTTTAACCATCTTTTGATATACAGTTTTACCCATCTGTTTTCTGTATGCTTTTCCACTGCTCTCATTAACAATTCATGATCAATATTATCGAACAATCCTTTAATATCAAATTCTAAAACCCAGTTATATTTCCAGCACCTTTTGCGTGTAATTTCTATTGCTTGAATTGCATCTTTCCCTGGTCTATATCCATAGGAATCTTCATGAAAGAACGGTTCAACCGTAGGTTCGAAATATAATTTCGCTGTCATTTGTGCAATTCTGTCAGCAACTGTCGGAATTCCTAGCGTTCTGGTACCTCCAGCTTTCTTCGGTATGTCTACCGCTTTTACTGCTGGTGGAAAATAACTCCCTGATGACATTCTGTTCCATAATTTATACAGGTTGTCTTTAAGATTCAATTCGAATTCTTCTATTGACACATCATCAATTCCAGCTGACCCTCTGTTTGCCTTAACTCTTAAGAAGGCTTCATATACTATGTTTTTAGATATCTTATATGGCTTTGTTTTCCTCATAAGTTCCTCCCAGCTTTATGGTTGACTTATTTGTAAAACTGAATAATATAACCCCTTCGCTCCATCTCCGTTAGGAGATTTCATCACTACTACGAGTTATTCCGCCCCTATACATGGCATTGGTACTCTGATTCTCGTGGGGCTTCCACTTGAAATCTCTCCCTTAACATCCATGTCGGAGGTTCCCACGTTCCACACAGAAGCCTGTATTAAGTTCACGCCGCCTTTATACCGGTCACCGAACGGACAGTAAACAGGTTTCCTCCGAACTTATCCCGAGTTAACGACTCCCCCTCGGTTTTGATGACATCTATACGCTTTCGATACTTCCTCAGCGGTTCAATGGTTTTCGTCTCCTTAATACGTACCTGACAGAATCTCGTTCTGCCTTTTCCCTAACGCTCAATACCATAGCTTTTGACTATAGCACCTTAGGGTGGTTTGCAATCTCTACCTGTATAGCGATTGCGAGAGGCCTACTCTCATCTTTTGTGCAGCATAGCTCCCTTGTGTGCTTACGCACAATTTGGTTGCTTTCGTGGCACACAGTCATCAGCATAACGGACTAGATATCCTTCCTTCAATTGGGTTCGCTTTTTGGCAAGGAGTTGACCCTCTCTTGTCTTAAATGGTTTATGTAGAGGAAACCATTCCCATTGTTTAGATACCCATTGATCTAATTCATTTAAAACAATATTTGATAATAGTGGTGAAAGTAACCCACCTTGTGGAGAGCCTTTTGTCGGTATACCTTCTCCATCAATCTCGGATTTTAACATTTTGGCTATACATGCAAGGACTTGCCTGTCTCTAACACCTAAATTCCAAAGTTGTTTAATCAGTAAGGTATGATTGATATTGTCAAAAAAGCCTTTAATATCAATGTCTACAACGTAGTGGAGTTGTGACTGGTTGACTAGGTATTGGATTCTAGCCATAGCATGATGAGTAGACCTTAACGGTCTAAATCCATAACTATGATTGAAGAAATGAGCTTCCGCTATTGGTTCTAAAACTTGTTTGAAGCACTGTTGAATAATTCTATCGAGGATACATGGAATGCCAAGTGGTCTCATTTTGCCATTATCTTTTTCTATTAACTTCCGTCTTACTTTCTTCGGGCGATAATTCTTGAGCTGTTTTTGTATTTCTTCTATTAAATTGTTCTCAGTATATTTCTCAATATCTAAAATGGTTTTCCCGTCTGTACCTGGGGTTTTTGAGCCTTTATTTGATTTGATTATGCGATACGCCAGTAAAATATTATTCCTCGACGTGATAATGTCGTATAAGCAATGGAATGTTTCTTTATTTTTAGCTCGCTTATGTAAATCTGTAAAGGTTTCGGTCATACCATAATAATCCCAATATCGTAGAGCTTGCACTGTGGCATCATTCCTTCATGAAGTGATGTTCCCACATTCTTACCCGACCGGTGCAATACACCTTTGAAAAATAATTATTAACTACCACTAGACTTGGGGCTGTTCCTCCGCCTTCATTACAAAGGCTTCGTCAGTCGTACCCCTACCCTCACAAGGATAAATACATTTCGATTAAAATCTTATAGCAAACGTTTCAGGTGACAGCCTTCATTACAACGTTCCTTGCTTTCCAAGTACCTTACAACGTAGCTATCCATTCTTAACGTAGGTGCTTCCTTTAAGCCTGTGAACTAGATACCGCCATCGTTCGGTATAGCGTATTTCAGAGGGCGCATTTTTACTCCACACCATTCACCCCATCGTAAGATGGTACATGCGTTTCCGCATGCTCAATCTATAGACCCTTACCTTCGGAAGTTTGTCAGTTCTTTTCTAATAGAACTATTCTCACCATATTAAGTTTTTCAGCCGTGCGGCATATCCGTTGGCATACCTTTTCCAGAGGAATGGCTGCAGCCTTCGTTCTGCCGAATCCACCTGTGCTTCACACCCTATGTCCTGTCAGACATAACGCATGCAGGAGTATTGACGGGATAGTTTCAGAAAACATGGTTTCTTCATTCCTATCCTCCGTTGTAAAGTTAAAAATTTGCCACGCAAACTTTCCTGTATTTCATGAAATAAATCACTTATAACAGAACTTGTCGCGCGCGCCCGATTGTGGAAGATCAGATAATGAATCCTGCTTTTTGTTTGTTAAACTAAAGCAACCTTATGTTGAATAACTATTCGTAGTGTTTGTTGGAACAAATTCGTTGAGGTCTCAACAGTGTGAAAAGTGTTCTAAAACTTTAGATCAAGTGGACATTATTAGGATTGTAAATGAACATCCAAGGTTTTCTCAAAAGATATAGGGGATTTGTTTATTTCTACAGACTATCGATATAAACAGATTAAAAAATTTCAAATTTTTTCTATACCCTTTTATGGTAATATTTGTATAGAAGGGGGTAGTCGGAATGGAAATTATTTTGAGGAAATTAGCTGATATTGATGGTTGTGTAACATTACAATGTAAGCATTGTGAGGATAAATTTAAGGTCAATGTACAAGAGTTTGAAGATTTTCAGGGAGAATTTATGTTTTGCGCCTCTTGTGGATTATCTTCTAACCCACAAGATTTAATTTTTACTGAAGATTTTCAAAAAAATGCACAGATTGAACTGGAAAACTTCGCATTAAAGGAACTTCAAAAAATGTTTGGCGAGAAGAATGTTAAAGGGAAATTAAAAACACCTAAAGATTTATATGAAGTAAACGATATGAATTTAATATTAAAAAACTGTTGTAATCGTCAAGTGAAAATTAATAACTCGGCTAATTTTGCCAGTACATACTGCCCGTATTGTGGAGGGATATAGTTGGAGAAAATTACAGCAAATGATTTTAGAATTGTATCATTTAAATTTCGTGGAATTTCATCGGAGTTATTAAGATCAAGTGGTGAAGATGATGCGAGCAGAAACTTAAATAGGTTTTTAGATTACATTCGGGAGACACAGATTATTTATGATTTTATAGAAAAGAACAATCAAACCCAATACGACATACAAGAAAGTATTAAAGAAATTAGCAGTACTCGTCATTTTAAAATTCCATACAAAGACCAAGAACAGATAGCATTTATATACCAACTGTTAGATTATATTGATAAATACTATAGGCACTGGACAGGTTTTGCTCTGTGGTATGGGACAAGTGGTGGGGGTAAAATAAGCGGAATTATTCAGGGATTTAATAATAAAGTAACAAGATTGTTAGTAAACCATATTTCAACTTACTTAGAGGAGATGGCAATAATGATGGGCGTTAATGATAATCCAAAAACTCCAGTATTAATTCAGGGTAATGTAGGTCAATTCAATTATGCGCATGGTAATATAGAAGCTGTTCAAAATAATAATTCCCAATCAAATGATGTGTTAGATTTAACAAAAGAATTAATAAAGATATTGAAAGAGACAGATAATGTTGATGGGGAGATTAGAGATGAAGCAATAGACAACCTAGAAGATTTAGCTGAAGAGGTTGAATCAAATGATAAGCCTAAAGAAAAAACAATACGACGTATAACAAAAACTTTACGTGACTTAAATGAACTAGCACAAGAAGGTAGTTCATTGGCTTTAAAAGTCGCAGGACTAGCTGCTCTAATAATTTAAAACATTAGATTAAAACAAACAATACTGCGGAATTCAAGGTTTTATTTAATAAATCAATCACCAGCCTGTCACTTCACACCCTTTTTTGTTTTTCTAAATAGGAGTCACCGTCAACATCCCGGAAAGTCGAATTCCTGTACTCTAAGGAATCGACTTTTTTAATTTTACTTTTTAAAGCACTTGTTATGCATCAGTAAAATAGTCAGCTTAACCTAACCTGCTTCGTTAGTTTAAGTTTAATCCTTCATAATCTCAATTGCATTATATATAAATATTTATTACTGTATCAACAAACTGGCCCTTTAATGTAGGAACATATTGAAGTTTTACAACATCAGAAGAACATAAAAAGAAAAAATCCTGTTTAAATTTGTACAGGATTTTAATCAAACTTTATTGTCAAATTTACGGACTATGTTTTAAAATATCAAACTTTACTTTAAAGATATAAATAGAACAGACAATCAATTAATAACCAAATAAAAAAAGAGGTCCAGTTCTATCAAAGAATTAGCACCCCTTTTTCCTATACGCTTTTCTAAACTCCCTATTGAACTCCAAACATTATTCCAAAATATATTGATACAACCATTAAAAGTGAAGAGAATGTAGAAACAAAAACCGATTTCCTGATGATAGCAGCAAAAATGGTTAGTATCATAAATAATATAGCTAAACCAAATAATAGGTAACTATCCATTCCGAAAGATATAATGACATTGAAGACTTCAAAATTTTCAGCATTTTGTATTGTGTTTACAATATCTCCACTATATAGCGTTTCAAAAAGAGGAGAAGCTCCTTCTGTGTTTATCAACAAATAGATCTGATGTGGTGGCCAAGACTGTCCCATAAATGCTGTTAGTCCAAACACAATTAGTGCATAAACACTTTCCAACCTTGCCCATTTTAAAGGATTAAATGATTCCTGATTATATCTTCTTCTAAACATTACTCCATTAATAAAAGCAAATAATACTAATGAGATAATAAATATGTGCTTTAAAACTAATGCTTGTCCGTAATTAACGATAAGACTATTTTGATATTCTTGGATAACTGAAGCATTTGGATCATCATAGGAATCAATATCAATTTCCATCGTAAAATAACCAGCTACTATAGTAATGATAAGACAAGTAATAGCGATAGGTGTAAACCATTTCAAAAAGTTTAACCAATTATTTTTATTTTTGGAGAACCAACTAATAACCAAAAGAATACCTATCCATACAGTAACCGCTAGGAAATGAAGCGTATGGAAAACGAATCCTTGCCATTCAGTAATTGTTGCTGCATGGCTTGACCTTCCATAACCTAAAAGCATTAATAAAGTTAGAAAAATAGCCCATATTGTAAGCTTTTTATTTGTTTCTAAATTTTTAGCCAGTAATACACAAATCAAAATTACGGATATGAAGGTAATAAACAACCATGCTTTTCCAATTTCAAATGTGAACACAACGCTTTTTATAAAGAGCCAGCGGTCCATATCACCTGCTAATATGTATGCCGTTTGAAAAACTGGAAGAAATGCTGCTATTGGTATTAATCCTGCAGCTAGACAAAGTACTTTTTTAGGGACATATATAGGTGGTTTTTTATTCTCGGGAACCATCAATAGAATCAAGGAACCTATAAGAACTGAGAAACTTATGTACAATATAAACTCAGTTAAAGAAATTAAGAGCATTCAGATTCACCTTCACCTTATTTTTTATTCTTACTAAACAACATCCAAGCTAATAATCCTAAACCTGCAATAATTAGCGTTATAATGATTATATTTACTATAGAAGACGAGTCATTTTCATTGGCTTGTCGGTTTTGCTTTTCTACGTCTTGATCTTCCAGTTCATCTTCTTTATATTCTACAGTTTGAGAGTTTTCTGAAGAAGTGATGTTTCGTTCATCTTCAGATTGTCCGGCGTTTTCCTTGCCCAGTGTAATTTCGGACTCCTTTATAGTAAAAGAATATTGATTTTCAATAAGATGACCGTCTGCTCCAACAACTTTCCAATTTACTTGATATGAACCCGGTTCAAGCGAGTCCTCGAATGTTGCTACAAGCATATTATCATTTATTTCATGAGACGAAGGGTTAATTACATCTCCAGTATCATTTACTAGGGTAAGAGTACTTCCATTTTCAATTCTAGTATTAAATGATAGCTCTATTCTGTTTATAGTTTCACTCAGTTGTTCACCATCTCCTGGTGTTGAATTTTCTAAGACAGAATGTGCATTAGCCGTACTAAATTGAGTAATACTAAATAATATTATTGCGATTAACGACAGTGATAAAGTTCTTCTAATTTTTATCATGAAATTTCCTCCTCATTAACTAGAAATGCCCCACACATGCAACTGAATCATATCACTAATTGATTGAGAAATTATTTTCTTAATCATAAATGTACCAGAAATGTAAAAATAACACTTAAGAAATCACTAAAAATGTTGACAAGAATTAATTACCTATAAATTTTATCCTACTCACCTCTTCAATAAAATCTATTATACTTAAAACCTATTATAGTAAATCTCATAAATCCCTAATATAAACACATTTCCATTTTATTACCTACAACTTGAAACATCTGTTCGCATTATGTATCATAACTATATATAGTATTTATTTGAATTTATATATACTATATTTTGTTACTTTATTAGAATCCTGGGAGGTAATAGATGTCTAAAGATTTGATTTCTAAAAAACTAAGGAATTTGTTATTGAATAGTGAAACAATAAAAAAGGGCACTTTTAATAAATTATATAACTATCTTCAGAAAAACGAATTAATAACCTTTGATGAAATTAAAGAATATCAGGATTTAAATGATTTAACTACGTATATAGACGACTTAATAAACGCATGTCGTTCAGAATGGAAACCGTCTGATACACAACCAGTACAAGATTTAGGATTATCTTATAAAGATCAGAAAATTGAATGTAATTTATGTGGTTATAAATATTTAAAGTTAAAAAATAAGATTGTAAATCAAATCAATGGTAAAGTACTTGTGGTAGGTTCTGAATGTGTTAAAGAATTCGGGGAAGAAGTCAAAGGATTGATTGAAAAAGTAAACCGAGACACTCGAAGAGCTGAAAGAAGAGTACTTCTAGAGAATCATATTCCAGGAATACGAGCTTTTGTGGAAACTACGAATCTAGTTAATAGCTTTGATATGATTATTCCTTTAAATTTATCCGTTAAGCTATCAGAAATTACTTCTGATATTAAAAATAATTATGAAGAATTTATCTCTGAGAAGTTTAACCATTTAGATTTAATTGAAGCCAAATGGGAAATTAAGGAGCATATAATTGAAGCCATTAAATCATTCGTTAATGAAAATAAACAAGAAAAATTCGCTGCATCATTTGCGATTAAAAATTGGATACTTAAAAATAATAGCTCTACGTTAACAAAGCAAATTAGAGAAGATAATGGATTTATTAAATGGAGAACAATTCATAAAATTTACGAAGAGAGATTTATGAGAAGTGTATTACAGCAACTAAATGTTTATCTTAAAAAAGAGAATATTCTTATCGAAAGTTTAAATCCATCTAATAGAATTGTAAAAATACGATTTTCGAAAAAGAACAAAATATTGCATGGTAATATCTCATATCAAGATTTTCTACTCAATATAGGTGGACTTCTTTATAACGAAACCGATATTAATGCAACTTTTAAAGATTTAATTGATATGGTTAAAATACCCCTTAGTGATTCTGGCAACCTAATAGTAAACTTTGTTTTAGGCAAATTACGTAATGTCAACACGAATCTAGTCTATCGTTCTGGGGATGAACTTATTTTAAAACACAAAGATGAATATATACGGATAAGTGCATTAAAACTTATAAATGACGTGAAATCTTTATACTTTGAAGATAATATCAGTAATGATTATTTTGTTAATTGGATTGCCACGCATAAAATTAAGATCATGTCTTTAAAAGAGTTCAAGAACTATAAACAGGCAAAAGAATTAGCTTCAGAGTTAAAAATAAAAAATCTATAACTGACTTTTTCGAGAAAACGGTAATAGCATTCGGGTGTGAATTTGTAGAAGACAAATATAAAGCCTAAGTGTCACAAGGTACCTATGGATAGTTGAAGGAGTTGAAGTGTTACATTATTTTTCCTTCCCAAACCATTTCTGCCATAACTCCTGAAACAGTGTATTCCATTTAATCATTACCGCATAGCCAAAAGCTAGAATAACGACTGTAGAAGGATAAATTGGTTGCCCAATAATTAGATTAGCAATTACTAAGTACGTTAAAGCAATAGGTAAGCAAATGCCTAAAATATTGACATAAAGCATTAGTTTGTAGTAATCCATTTTGATAGCCTCGATTTTCATTTTAATATTAAAAGAGAATTTATTTTGTATTAGTTTTAATAATCCTTCTTTTCAAAGGTTGCACAGGTAAACGGCTCTCCCATTCCTTCTTTTGGCCAATTTTAAATAGCCTTGCTCAGGAGGATTTTGTGAAGCTTAGTGGAATACCCTGTTCACGAAATCGGTAGTATATAATTGGTCGAAGTATTTACATTCTTTTACTATAAATATCTTTTATTATGTGTCGTTTCCAGTATGGATATACCATATAAATGAAAAAATTAGGATTTATGTTATATAAAACATAGACATACTTGTAAAGCAATAAAAGATGTAAGGAATATTCAATAAGTAGATTTATTTTTATTAAAGGCAAGAATTAAGTGGGGTATCATAATGAAAAAGAAACTCAAAAGTAACCGAATCCGTTGTAAACATTGTAATGATATTATCGAATCAAAGAGTACTTATGACTTTCAGATATGCAGATGTAAGGCCGTCGCGGTAGATGGTGGATTAGAGTATGGAAGACGAATTTATGTTTCAAATCCAGCAGAAGAGCATTATGAAGAGCTGTCAGAATATGAATGATATATTAAGAAGAATTGATATTCATTAAGGGAATATCAATTCTTCTTTGATTCTCCATCTGTTTAATATACCTCCAATTTCACCGTCTAGTGTTATAAGACAAAAAAGTCGGGAACTACGGAGGCTTCGATTATAAGAAGCTTAAGTAATTTTTTGAGTTAGTTTATTGCTTTTCAAATGAGTAAACAGTAACAATTCGGTACACGACTTTTTTGTATAGCAGAAAGAAATACGGTTCCCGACTTTTACTTTTACAAGCAATAAATTCATCCCTGAACACGATACGCTTTCATTTCTTCTTCAGATAATTTCACTTGTTTTTCAGACATTTGCTTTCACCTCTTTTTGATGTGCCAACGCAATTATGATCAATTGTTTGACATGTTCATCATCCAGTGAATAAAATGCTAACTTTCCTTCTTTTCGATACTTTACAATTCCTTGCTTATTTAAAGTTCTAAGATGATGAGAAGCCGTTGCAACAGAAGAACCAATAATATTGGCAACATCACACACACATAACTCATCATCTTGACATAAAGCATAGGAAATTTTTGCTCTATTTTCATCTGCAAGTGCTTTAAACAATTGCGTAACGCTACCTATATCCTCTTTTTCTAATTCTCCTTGTATTCGATTGACTTTTTCTTCGTCATAACAATAAATTTCACAAGTATCTTTCTTACTCATTAATATCACTCCTTTTCATTCAAATATTCATTTGAATATATTGTAACCCTTTTTTATCGTTATTCAAACATTAATTTGAATGAAATCAAAAAAGGTACCGATAATAAATCATTTTAATTAAAATATGAATGAAAACAATTCATTGAATGTCCCATTTTCATACATGATATAAATTCCTAATCCTATAAAGATAATTGGAACAATCCAACGTTCATACTTTTCAATTTTTTCCGATACAAATTCCACATGTGCTAAACGATAACCCATGTAGAGTAAAACCCAAATCATTATTAAAAAGACAATAATAGAGACAATGATCTCGGTCCCGTTTAATGTCGTGAAATACGGTACATAAATGGAAAAGTCATCTGCACTGGAAGACAATACAATAAAAGTGACTGTTAGAAATAATTGATTAAACCTACCTGATGAAAATAAGGACAATATGCTGCTATCATCTTCGTCTTCTTCTCCTTTAATCCAAACCTTTATTCCTAAATAAATGGGTAAAAGCCCAAGAAGTCCTATGACCCATTGTTGAGGGATTAGGTTGGCGACACCTAGGGAAACTAAAAGACTAGCTCCTATAACAATGATCGTTCCAAGATACTTTCCAATCCATACATGTTTTTCTTGTCCTTTTTTTATTTGTGAAAACAATAAAATTAAAATAACAAGATAATCAATCCCTGTCGCTACATAAATAGCCGCAGCTGTTAGTATAGTTGTTATCATTTATTCCCCTCCACTTTTTAAACAAAGGAAAGACCCGACTCCCTTTGAAATAATTCTTTTTTCTTCTAAAATTTCGAACCCTGTTTCCTTCAGTTGATGAGTGAACTCATCCCATGTAAAGTAGGCTTCTGGGGGATGATCTAATTTAAAGTAAGTGGCAAAAAAGTGAGAAGCATCTTTATTCAAATCTTCGATTAAAAGCACCCCACCTGGCTTTATTACCCGATAAAGTTCTGCAATTGCATCTTTCCAGCGAGGAATATGATGGAGGATTCCGAAAACAAAAACAGCATCAAACTTATTGGAATCTAAATGTGTTTCTAACACGCTGCCAACAAAGAAATTTAAATCGGGATATTCTTTTTTCGCTTTATCAATTTGCGAAGGCATGATATCAAATCCTACAAGTTCAGCAGGACGAAATTCTTGAATTAGTTTTGTACTATATCCTGATCCACACCCTGCATCTAATACTGCCTTTCCCTCTAAGGAAAGATTATGCCTATCTAAAAATTCCTTAAAGGTTTTAAATTCAATGCTTTTTTGCAACCAACGTCTAATCGGATTATTCATCATATAAAACTCAATTTTATTTAACTCCATACATGACAACTCCCTTCATTCAAATATTCATTTGAATATATTATACCCCTTTTTTTATTTTATTCAAACAATTATTTGAATGATAATCTAACGAAAATGACTTTTCAACCACAAGTAAATACCTAGTAAAAAGGAGAATCTTGTAAAAAACTAATCCTAAATTAGGAAAAATATGTTTTAATAAAGAAGATAGTCCAGAAAGGAGAGTGTAAAATAAATGCCAAGTGAACATCAAGATATTATTGACTTACTAGCCGATAAACCTTATCTAAAAGACTTATTTCTTGAGGTAGGTTTGGATAGTCAGTTAACCCAATTATTACAAGAATTAATTAGTGTTACCGATGATGATCGTCCTCTAAATGGACAAGTTATCTCGCGAAGTACAATTTTTGAGCGAACAGAGAGATTCATCCAATGCTCAAGAAAAGTAGATGAAGTGGACAACACAGACGATCAAGGACAACCTCGCCAACCAACGCAATTTGTGCCCCCCTTAGCGAAGGGACAATTAATAAAAGCAAAATTTTCAGCAGTTGGGAGCGAACTCGATAGAGAACATTTTGCTATCGTATGGGATGCTATTCCAAACAGAGATTCCATTCAGGTAATACCAACAGAAAGCATGAAAAGTAAAATAAAAGAAACTAAACATCGGTTCAGTATTGGGAAAATTCGTCCTTTATCACTGGCAACAGCGGTATGTATGGAGCAAATAACATGTATAAGTCGAAAAAGGATTGTCAAAACTGAATTTACAAAGCAAAATATTCCTGTTTACCTCTCTTCAGATCAGGAAAAGAGAATTGAAGAAGGTATTCGTGTAATGTTGTTAAATGAAGAATCTTTGCTAGAGCACCTAATTAAAAACAATTTAAAGTTTATTCCACAATTTGATAACCCAGCACAACAGTTAACCCATTTGTTAAGACCGTTGATGTCAAAGAGTTACGATAAGAAAGTTTTAACTTATACACTCTACAACGATTCAACGGAGTACAAAATCACTTGGGTAAAAACTTCTTTAAAAAAAGAACGTAGAGTCAGGACCATTCAAAGCCTAGCCAATGTCATTGATACCGACACAAAAGATAGGATAACGGCAAGAAATGAAATTTACCAAAAAATGTTGGAAACGGTGATTTCATAAAATATCGGCTAAAATATATTGCATATTTTACCAACATGAGTTATTCTATTATTAGTAAATAACCTTCACGTCAAGGTAATCTTGACAAATAGCAATACTACATACCTTTAAGCTCGGTAAGCGAGCACAAAAAAAAGCCTCCTTTTTCAAAGGAGGCTTTGTTCATGTTCTAAATCAAAGTCATCTGGTTGAAAATCTAAATAATAGTTAAGTTCTTTCCCACAACATGGACATGTTTTTCTATTATTGCTATTTAGTTCAAATATCGTTTGCTTTGCAGCTGTTTCGGATATTGCTTCTAATTCACGTGTGATAGAACGGTTATCACATTGTCGATCCGAACAAAACAAAGAGATGTAATATCTCATATATAATCCTCCTCTATTTCCTTTTTCCCCTTACTATCTTTTTTATGCAGTTTTTCCTTTGAAATTCCTGTTTTCTGGGGAAAAGAGTAAGTAATTAACAATGCTTAATATGAAAATAAAAATGAACTTATGAACTGACCTAGCGTTTTGAGACACACATAAAACACCATCAAATATTGACTTCTTGAAGTTAATTTTATGGCTACGAGGCTTGACATGGAGCCTCTGCGGGCATAATTCTTGAGCCATAGAACCAGCTTTATAACATTGCTGGCTCTTCCAAACGAGGCTATCATGCCCGCCACTCCATGTAAAGCCGTTTCTTCGATGTTAATTATTTAATACATCACCCTAGGCTGCTTGTTGACCAAATTCAATTGGCGTCAAGTAGCCTAGTTTTTGTTGAATTCGTTCCTTGTTATAATACTGAATATACATGTCCACACGACTACTTACTTCTTCTATGCTCAATGAGTTCATTTTGACATACTGAAATTCTTCCGTTTTTAAATTCGAATGGAAGGACTCAATAACCGCATTATCCCAACAGTTTCCACGACGAGACATGCTTCCTATTAAGTTCTTTTCCTTTATATAAGTTTGGTAAGCATAAGAGGTATACACGCTTCCCTGATCTGAATGCACAATGACTCCATTTGGGTAACTTCTTTTTTCTAAAGCTGCCTTTAAGACATCCATCACCAACGGTGTTTGTTGATGGTCATACAGTTTGTAGGCCACTATTTCATTGTTATAAAGATCTAATATGGACGCTAAGTAAAGGGTAGTACTACCATACTGAATATACGTAATATCTGTTACCCACTTTTCATTTGGATTTGCTGCGTAAAAATCACGTGCTAATACATTTGGAACAATCACTTCCTGTACACCTTGAGATTTCCATTTTCGTTTACGTTTAATACGACACTGTAGATTATGTTTTTGCATCAATCTTTGAACTGTATTTCTATTTAGTTCGATATTATATTCCTTTTTAAGTAACGCTTTAATTTTCCTATGTCCATTTCTATATTTTGTACGTTTACACAGTTCTATTATTTTATTTTCAGTATCATTTATTTCGTTTACATCTTCATTTAACCAGCGGTAATACGTAGAACGTGGGATCTTTAATACCTTTAAAATCATAGTGACAGTATATTTTTTACTTAATCTTTCTACCGTAGGTAAGATTACTTTACGTTCAACTCCTTTGCGATTGCCATAAACTTCTTTAAGATTTCATTCTCCATTTCTAAATGAGCCATTTTTCGGTTTATCTTATCTGTTTCAGACTGTCCTTCTGGGCCATGACCATAAGTGTATTGTTTACCAATTGGCTGATCAAAACGATAGATTTCATTATTTTTGTACCATCGCATCCACGTTTCTACTTGCGATTTATTTTTAACCCCATACTTCTCCATAATTTCTCTAGTTGTTAATATGCCTGCTAACTTTTCCTTTACGACAGCCCATTTTACTTTTGATGAATAACTATTTTTGCCCACGCAAAAACACCTCCGACTATTTGTTCATATTTTCCAATATGCCCTATTCGAAGGTGTTTTATGTTGTCTTATTAAATTAGGTTAGTCCATTAGAGTTTTTCTCTAAGTTCATTTTTATTTATTGTTAAGACTCTCGTATTGAGTTACTTTAAGCGAAATAAACCTTTTCACTTCGTTTGATACATCTGAACGAATCCCTGCTTTTCTGTATATTTTCCATTCGATGATTGGTTCCCCTTCTTCTTTTAATTTTTCAATGCAGAATTCAACTCGTCTTTTTTGGAAGGCTACTAGATCTTCTGAAACTTTACTGATAAACTCCATTGATTCAGGTAGCTTTTCCGACTTTTTCTCCAATACGGATAGCTTGTTAATTTTCTTCCCTAGTGATGTTGCTGTAATTCTTGTGGGTTTTTCAGCATCAAAATCCCAATTTTGAACCGCTTTCTTTAATCATGCCAAAAATTCCTCATCTCTTTTTTTTCCAATTCAAGATCCAAATGCTTCTCAAATGGCTGAAAATATTGAAAAAGTCTCTGGATACAATGGAACCGATAATTCGGATTTAAGGTCCGTTCTTTTTCATCAAACGGAGGAAACATTGATATTTGTTCAATAACGTCATCCTCAGTAAAAAGATGCTTAATTTTTTTGTAACACTTGTTAATACGATTGGTATTCCTGTAATTATCGTAGGTACGAATAAAGCAATCTCAGTGTTACAGAGTGAGTTTAGACAAGCTAGACATGGGAGTGATCAAGGAGATATGGTTTGGTCACAAATGCCACATGACGCATCGTGGGATTTATTTATGGATGGGATGTGGGAGTATCAGTGGACAACCGAATATACACCTCTATCATCTGAACTCAGCGAATTGATTTACGAGGAGAGCCAAGGAATTCTCGACATTGCAGTGAAACTTTTCATGTTATCACAGGTAAGAGCTATTGCAACTGGAGAAGAAAAATTAAGTAAACAAATGATCAAACAAGTGGCTAGCGATAGTCTTAGACTGGTTAAGTCTATGCTAGAAGCATTAAGGTCAGGAATTCCAAGCGAAATCGCCAAATATGAGGATATTCGACCAATTGATATGGATGAGGAAATGGAAAAATATAAAGGCTCCATAGATTTACAAGAGAAGATTCGCATTCAAAAGAAAATCCAAGAACAAAAGCGAGTGAAAAAGGAACAATCTCTTTTAGAAGAAGTAACGTTGCAACTATTATCCATGGATTTCGAACCAAAAGAAGTTCAGAGTGCTATTAAAAAAGTGCTCAAACAATTTGGGGAAGACATTGAAAAATCAATTGTGCTGAAAGAGGCTGTAAAATTGCTTATTGATAAAGATGAAAAGAAAGCGGATAGTCCAAGTAAGAAAAAGAGAGCAACGCCATCAAGTGAAAATTATTTAGTCTGCTTAATGCACGAAGCAAGACAGAAGAAGAAATCTGTCTATGAATATTTTCTTGATCAAGGAATCATTAAAAAACCATTAGATGAGTTATGGGAGGATAAAGAAGTTGCTACATTGGTTTACGACGCCATATCCTGATGAATTGCTTTACAGTGTGTTTGCAAGATATCATGTCAGATCAGGAAATACAAGTCCTAAAATGGCGATCGAAGAACTGTTCGGAAAACGAACAGTTCGTTCAGTTTGGGATTTACCTGCTAACTTAAATGTGTTATTGAATCAAATTGGTTCCTATTGGAATGAAGAAAAATTGATTAATAATCATACAATGTATCCTTATTATGCCTCCTTTTTACTTCCGAAACAGGCAAAACAAGTGAAAAAATCTATGTTTGATAGTGATGGAAGTACAATCCATACCCGTATTGGTGTTGCTGCAAGCAATGTGAAAGTAAAAACCAATCTTTTGGTATGCAGTGACTGTATTAAAGAAGATATGGAAACTCATGGTGAAACGTATTGGCGGCGGGTTCATCAAGCCCCAGGCGTTTTTATTTGTCCGAAACATGAAACGGTGCTAGAGAAAACAACCGTTTCAGCAAAATCCGAAAACCAGCATGAGTTTATTGTTGCTACTCCTTTTGTTGAAAGAAAAAAAGTTAATCTTAATGGTTTAAATGATGAAGATATTCAGTTCTTGGTAAAGGTTGCAAAAGTGACAGAATCGCTTCTAAACAATCCCCATCTTCAAACAAATGATAATACTATTCGGAATAAATACTTGGAACTATTAAAGCAGAAGGGATACGCAAATATTAACGGATTTATAAAACGGGAAAGGTTATATCAAAGTTTTGGGGTAAAATTCTCCGACACTATATTAGAACTATTGCAATCTGCTGTGACGTTCAAAGAATCCGATTGGTTAACGATGGTTTTTCAAAAGCACCGTAAATCCTTTCATCCGATTCGGCATTTGTTAGTAATGATGTTTTTGGAAACGGATTTGGAGCATTTGCTTGGTAAAAATGAATTCCTCCCATTTGGTAAAGGACCATGGTTATGTTTGAATGTAGCTTGTCCGAACTATCATAAGCGTGTTGTAAAGGATTTACGAATTACATTGGATTATGGTACAAGGAAGCCTGTTGGAACCTTTCAATACGATTGTGGCTTTATTTATTCAAGAAAAGGTCCCGATCGAAATGAAGAAGATAAATTTCGAATTGGCACAATAAAAGAATACGGTCATGTTTTGAAGAAAAAGCTGACCGAAGCAGTTAATGAAGGTAAAACACTTGCTGAGATTTCAAGGGAATTTCAAGCAGACCGTGGAACAATCAAAAAATACGCAGCTAAATTGAATTTAAATGTTCTATGGAAGACTCCAAAAATAGAAGCAGAAATCGTTCAAGGTCCAATTGAAGATTTAGAGAAGCAAGTACAATTAAGAAAAGAGAAATGGATGGAAATTCAAGAGTTGTATCCCGAGAAGTCTAAAACGGAACTCAGAAAACTGGTACCTGATGTTTATGCTTTTTTGTATCGTAATGACCGAGACTGGCTAAATGAATTTTCACCAATCAAGAACAAAATTCAGACTCCTAACCACCGAGTTGATCGAATTATGCCAATATTAATTATAAAACCAAACTGTTACTTTTATAGTTTTTAGTAAATTACACTTAATAAATACTATTGGAGGTAAAAACAAGAAAACCTTGATACAGCGGGGTTTATCGCAGTACCAAGGTGAACCTTTGTGTCATAACAACTTATAATTAGATGTCAAATATAATTATAAGTTGTGACAGTATTAGTTATAACTCACAATTTTGTTATAAATAACTCCCTACTCAACAGTCACTGATTTTGCCAAGTTACGTGGTTTATCGACGTCACAGCGGCGGTGTAATGCAGCGTAATAGCTTATTAATTGTAATGGTACGACTGTTACAAGTGGTGTTAATAATGAATGGACTTTTGGGATGACTAGGCGGTCGCCTTCTTCCTCTAAGCCTTCCATTGAAATGATGCATGCGTTAGCTCCGCGCGCAACGACTTCTTTTACATTACCACGAATGTTTAATGCCACTTGTTCTTGTGATACTAAGGCAAATACAGGAGTTCCTTCTTCGATTAAAGCAATTGTTCCGTGCTTTAATTCCCCACCAGCAAAACCTTCTGCTTGGATATAGGAAATCTCTTTTAGCTTCAGTGCGCCTTCTAAGCTTACATAGTAATCCAGGTTACGGCCAATAAAGAATGCATTTCGAGCAATTTTTAAGTAGTCTTCTGCAATTTGCTCTAATTCGTCTTTTGAATCAACCATTGTTTGAATGCCATTTGCTGCAATTGCTAACTCTTGTTTTAAGTCAAAATCAATATCTTTACCAGTTGATTGAGCCGTCACATATGCAGCTAATGCTAATACAGCTACTTGTGCTACATACGCTTTTGTTGAAGCAACGGCAATCTCTGGACCAGCATGTAATAATAACGTGTAGTCTGCTTCACGAGAAAGAGTTGAACCAGGAACATTTGTAATTGTTAAAGCTGGGTAGCCCATTTCTTTAATTTTCACTAACACTTGACGGCTATCAGCAGTTTCACCAGATTGAGTGATGAAAATGAATAATGGTTTCTCTGATAGTAAAGGAACGTTATAACCAAACTCACTTGAAATATGAACCTCTACAGGAATCCCTGCGATTTTCTCAAAGAACTGTTTCCCAATTAAGCCTGCGTGATAACTTGTTCCCGCTGCAATAATGTATAAACGATCAGCTTCTTTTAATGCTGTTAAAATATTTTCATCAATTGCAAGTTCGCCATTTACATCGCTATACTCTTGGATGATTTTACGTACAACACCTGGTTGCTCATCCATTTCTTTTAACATGTAGTGTGGATATGTCCCTTTTTCGATGTCGCTTGCATCTAATTCTGCTTTGAATGGTTTACGATCAATTTCGCGACCATCTAAAGTTGTAATCTCCACTCTATCTCTATGAACAAGAACTACTTCTTTATCGCGTAACTCGATATATTGATCTGTTACTTGAAGCATAGCCATTGCATCAGATGCAACTACATTAAAGCCATCACCTACACCTACTAATAAAGGTGATTTATTTTTAGCAACGAAAATTGTATCTTCGTCTTCTTTATCTAATAATGCGAGAGCATATGAACCATGTACTAAAGATAATGTTTTACGAAATGCTTCTACTGTTGTTAAGCCTTCATTTGCAAATAATTCTACTAATTGAACGATTACTTCAGTATCTGTATCAGATTGCATTTGAATACCTTTTAAATAAGCTTTTTGTAATAAGTGATAGTTCTCGATTACACCATTGTGCACTAAAGTAAAACGTCCTGAAGCACTTTGGTGAGGGTGAGCATTTAGTTTATTTGGTACACCGTGTGTTGCCCAACGCGTATGACCAATACCGATTGTAGCTGTAACATCATCATCTACAGCTGTACGTAAGTCTGCAATACGACCTTTTTCTTTGAAAACTGTCACGCCTTCTTCATTTCGAACCGCGATACCCGCCGAATCATAGCCACGGTATTCTAGTTTCTCTAACCCTTTTAATAAAATTTCCTTTGCGTCTAGCGCACCATTATATCCAACGATTCCACACATATGATTTATCCTCCATGATGCCAAATTAACTTCTTTTTGATGAAACACAAAAAAGACAATGCAAAAGGTATTTACAAATTGCATATTTGATAGGAATTCTGTCTAATTCTTATCTCCCTAAGCATTGTAAGTGTACTTGGCATGTTCAATTGTATTTGCCTTTTCGTTCTTCTGTCCATAAAATCACTTTTATGTTTTAAAACGAAAGTAACAATCGGGCATCTCGATCGGGAGGCATCCGCCGAAAATTCGATAACCTCCACCTCGTCAACTAAGGATTCATGACCGTCCGATTTCCTTAGCTCAGGCGCTGTAATTGTTTTCCGATTTTTTTATAATGCGCACCGTTTCCCTCCTTTTAGCGCAGGTTGCTTATTACAAGCAATTTCATCATACAGAATATGCAAGTTTTCGTCAATAATATGTGTACTAAGTACAAATAAACTCTTAAAATAAAAGAAAAAATTTCCACTAGATGTATTCATTTTCTAGTGGAAATCGTACTTATTATATTAAAATGAGTTGGAAAATGTGACAGCATGAAAACATTTTCACGATTTGCGAAAGTTATATTACGCTTCGTAAACCTTCATTACAAATCCTTTTCTTTTAATAAATTTACAATTTCACGGTTAAAAGCAGGTAAGTCTTGAGGCGTTCTGCTTGTCACGAGTTGCTTTTGACATACCACAACTTCTTCATCATGGAATTTTGCCCCTGCATTTTCTAAATCAACACGTATAGATTTATATCCTGTAATATCTCTTCCATCAATGGATCTTGCTGTAATGAGTAGTTGTGGACCATGACAAATTGCAAAGACAGGCTTCATTTCACTCATGAACGATTTCGTAAATGCTACAACGCGATCATCGTCACGCAATAGGTCAGGTGAGAAGCCTCCAGGAATAAATAAAGCATCAAAATCTTCTGGTTTTACATCTGAAACACCAAAATCAATTTCTACCCTTACTTCTCCTTGCTTCCCTCGTACGGCCTTATTTCCTTCTTTATCAATCGTCACCACAGTATGCCCAGCTTCCTCTAATGCCTCTTTTGGACTTGTAAATTCAATGTCCTCAAATAAATCCGTTATTAACGTAGCAATTTTAGCCATTGCAATCTCTCCTTTTTTCTTAATTCACAAATACTATGGACGAAAAGGAGGGTAATTAAACGCGATATGATGTTCATTTGAATATAAAAAACCCAGTATATTTAATCTACTGGGTTCATTTTATATTAGGCTAGGCCCATTTCTTCTTTAACAACAGCTGCAATACGATTTACATAGCTTTCACATTGTTCTTCTGTTGCAGCTTCTACCATTACTCTAACTAAAGGTTCTGTTCCAGAAGGACGTACTAGTACGCGCCCGTTTCCAGCAAGCTCTGCTTCTACTTCAGCAATTACATTTGCCACTTTTTCATTTTGTGTAACAGCATGTTTATCAGTTACTCTTATATTCACTAAGCGTTGTGGGTAAACTACCATTTCAGCTGCTAGTTCAGAAAGACGTTTTTTCGTAACCTTCATAATGTTCACTAATTGAATTGCTGTCAGTAATCCGTCGCCCGTCGTATTATAATCTAAGAAAATAATATGACCTGATTGCTCTCCACCTAAGTTATAGTTGTTTTTACGCATTTCTTCTACTACATAGCGGTCACCAACAGCGGTTTTTACACTTGCCATACTGTTTGCTTCAAGTGCTTTATAGAATCCCATATTGCTCATAACTGTTGAAACAATCGTATTTTGTTTTAAACGACCTTTTATGTTCAAATATTTACCGATGATAAACATAATTTGATCGCCATCAACGATTTTCCCGTTCTCATCAACTGCAATTAGTCGATCCCCATCGCCATCAAAAGCTAATCCGATATGTGCTTCTCGCTCAACAACAAACGCTGCCAGTTTTTCTGGGTGTGTTGATCCGACACCATCATTAATATTTAAACCGTCCGGAGAAGACCCCATTGACGAAATGTCTGCTTCTAAATCTGCAAAAAGATGTGTAGCTAATGAAGATGTTGCACCATGGGCACAATCCAATGCAACATGAATTCCCATGAAGTCTTCATCAACTGTTTGTTTTAAGTATGAAATATATTTTTGACCGCCTTCGAAGTAGTCACTAACGGTACCTAAATCCCCACCAATCGGGCGAGGTAATGTATCTTCTTCTGAATCAAGGATGTTTTCAATTTCTTCTTCCTGTGCATCAGTCAATTTAAAGCCATCTGGACCAAAAAATTTTATCCCATTATCTGCAACTGGGTTATGAGATGCAGAAATCATTACTCCAGCATCAGCGTTCATTATACGTGTTAAATAGGCTACTCCTGGTGTTGTGATAATTCCTAATCGCATTACTTCAACGCCTATTGAAAGTAATCCTGCAACAAGTGCTCCTTCTAACATATGACCTGAGATTCTTGTATCTCGACCTATAATTACTTTAGGGCGTCCTGTAGCATGTTTCGTTAAGACATATCCACCAACTCGTCCGAGCTTAAAAGCGAGCTCTGGTGTTAGCTCTGTATTCGCAACACCACGGACCCCATCAGTTCCAAAATATTTTCCCATTAGTTATTCTCTCCTTCAATGCTAGTCATTTGTGTTAATGCTAGACATTCAATGCCTCATCCTGTTAATTCCAATTTATCGAACTCTTTTTCTCAAAAGGTCTAGAATCTATTATTCAGTTGGAATTTGTTCTGTATTGTTTTCTATAATTTCGTCTGTTTGTTCTTCTTCATTGGTTTGTTCAGTTTCTGTCGGTTCTTCTTCAGGTACTTGTGTTACATTAGCTTGTACTAAAATGGTTTCAGAAGAAACTTTTGTTGCACCATTTGGCACAACTAAATTCACCTCATACTCACCTGTTTGTGTAATTTCGGTCACGTCAAATTCTACGACTAATTCTGTGAGTCCGTCAACAATAGATTTTGGACCAAACACTTTTACAGATTCTGTTGTCGTCGATATACGATTAATGAGTACATCTTCTGAAGGCGTTCCAGTCTGAACTATCCTTATCGGGATATCTTTACTATATTCAGCGATATCTACCCTTACTTTCACTTTTGAAGGCTCTACTAAAACATCGAGTTTATTTAAATTACTATCTAAAACTTTCACATCTGCATCTTGCTCGAATGAAGAGTTTATTCCGGGATTACCTGTTACAGTAGCTTTTACGTAATTTATACTGCCAATCACACTCTTAGCACCTGTAACAAATACAGTACTAGGCTCTGCAGTCATTCCTTGAAGTACATATGCCTCATCAATCAGATTATGATTCATTTCCGGCTCTACACGTAATTCAGCAGTGACTCGTTCTTCAATAATGATGTCGACTGTTTCTGGATTTATTTTTACAGATAACTTATCGGAAAAGGCTTCGTGTTTTATCCTCACCGTATGTTCACCGATTAATAGGTCATTTAAATCAACAAAGACCTTATAATCCTTTTGAAGCTTCGTGTTTAAAACGATTTGTAATGGACCTTCAATGGTAACATCCACTGTTTCTGGCAATCCCGATACAATTAGATTATCTGAATCATAATACACTTCTAGTGGCACGTCTGTGAGAATATCCACATGATTATTTGCTGTTGAAGAAATTCCTTCATCCAACAGTGATTTTACGTAGAAGAACATGACAATTGCCAATACTAATGCTGTGACTCTGAGTATCCAAGGACTATCAAATAGTTTATCCATTCTTTTTACCCCTCCAAGTCCACTTAGAGGATAGATCCGATTCATGCTCCGGACCAAACCACATAGTTCTTAATTGAGTTTCAAATTCTTCTAAAGAAAGATTGCGATATAAATCACCATTTTTTGTTAAACTAATGCCACCAGTTTCTTCAGAAACAATAATTGTAACTGCATCTGTCACTTCACTAAGGCCCAGTGCTGCTCGGTGCCGTGTTCCTAATTCTTTGGAAATAAATGTACTTTCTGAAAGCGGTAAGTAACAAGCTGCTGCTGCTACTTTTGTTTTTTGTATAACAACCGCACCATCATGTAACGGTGTATTTGGTATGAATATATTAATCAGCAATTCCGAACTAATATCTGCATTCATTTTTATCCCTGTTTCAATATATTCAGTTAATCCTGTTTCATTTTCAATAGAGATAAGTGCTCCAATTCGGCGTTTCGCCATATAACTTACAGCTTTTTTCATCGCTTCGATTAGACGCGACTGTTCATCTTCTAATTGACTTGTAGAACGGCGGAATATCTTTCCTCTTCCAAGCTGTTCTAATGCTCTTCTTATTTCAGGTGTAAATATAATTATGATTGCTATGAAACCAAAATCAATTACTTGTTGCAACATCCAACCTAGTGTATCTAGTCCTAAAACTTCTGTCGCAATTCTGGCAAATATGATGACGAATAGCCCTTTTAGTAATTGAACAGCTTTTGTTCCTTTAATAAGTGTAAGTAGTTTATATACAACGTACCAAACGAGAAGTACATCTAAAAAACTTATAATTATATTTACAGGTGTAAGGTCTGTAAATTGTTCAATAATCTGCATGTGGCATCCCCCACTTTAGTCTAGCTAATCCATTATCCAAAAACATAATGGTATACCCACATTTTTATGGCTAATTGATGGTTAACTTTTATTTATACATACTTTCTTAAACCACTTTAAAATAAATCATGACGATAAAAACAGTATATCATATTTCATTTATTCTCCATTATAAAAACACAACTCGATCACTTGCAATTGATCGAGTTGATAAAAGCAAACTACAGATACGATAATTTCCTTTTTAATCTGCTAAAAAAGCCCACCCTTTCGAGTAGACTTTTGTCATAATAGTTTATGAAATATTTTTACGGTTATTCAAAGAGTTCCATGAAATTACTACCCATTGATTTTATTTCATACCATAACCATTCAAAGGTTTCATCAATCTCTTCAATTTCCCCAGTTACAACTGCTGTGGAAGCCATATATTCGCCATTGATCACTGTTACATTCCCATCTACTTCGCCTTTTATTAGAATATCGCCATTTTTTACAACGATATCTCCTTTGACTATTTCTCCTTCGGGAACGATTACTGTTTTACCATCCACAACTAAGTTTGGCTGATTAGTAACTGCAAATTCGTCATCTGGATAACTACTGATTACCGATGCACTCATAAATAAGAAGAACACCGCAACAGCAACCAAAATCGGATGTCGTCTGAACCATCTTTGAACACCTACTCGATTTCGTTCTTTTGGTAGGCGTTTCATAACCTCGCTTTCAAAATGTGGAGGTGCTTGTATATGTGCTGCACTTTTTACAAAAGCAATTGTGTCACTTAACTCGTGCATATGTTCCTTGCAAGAATAACAGTTTTGTAAATGCATTTTAAGTTGTTGTTCATGCTCACGACTAATATCACCATCAAGATATTCATGCATATAGTCAACTATGTTTGGTGGACACGTACTCATGCAAATTTACCTCCTACAAATTGTTTAATTGCTTTCGGAGAGCTTCACGCCCTCTGTGAATTCTAGTTTTCACTGTCCCTAATGGCAAGTCTAAAATTTCACTAATTTCTTGCAAGGAAAGTTCCTCTATATATTTTAATACGATAACAGATCGATACTTATCAGGTAACCTACTTATTTCATATTGTATTCTATCCTGTAATTCCATTTGTAGGGCTGCATCATCAGGTGATTGCTCGTCTGAAGATAATTGTGAATACATATCAAGACCATCCGTACCAGCAACCTCTGCATCTAAGTAATAATCGGGTTTCTTCTTTCGTATCCGATCTATACAAAGGTTCGTCGCTATTCGATATAGCCAAGTAGAGAATTTCCTTTTTTGATCAAAGGTATGAAGGTTTATATACGCACGAACAAAAGCCTCTTGCGCAATGTCCTCAGCCTCATGATTGTTACCTAGCATTCGATAACATATTTGATATAGTTTATGCTGGTAGAGGCTCACAATATCAGAAAATGCGTTTTGATCACCTTTAAGCACTTGCTTTATTCTTTTGTTCACTAGCGCATCCATTTAAATTCCTCTCCACCTTTGTCGGTTCCCTATCTTGTACGTTCTTTCTCATTTAAAAGTTTCATTTTTTATAAATTATATCAAAAATTTTTAATTCCTTATTAGTATAAATTACATTTATACCCAATTCATATAATCCATAGAAACTATTTTTAAACTAATTTTTCCCCAAACAAAGAACCCATAAGAGCTACTGCAGCATCTGCTGTTTTATTTCTTTCGTCCAATATTGGATTTACCTCCACAAATTCAGCAGAAGTAATAATTTGTGCCTCTTCTAACATTTCCATAGCAAGATGGCTCTCTCGATATGTTATCCCTCCAGGTACCGGGGTACCAACTCCAGGTGTATATAAAGGATCTAATGCATCTAAATCCAAAGATAAATGCACGCCGTCAACTTGTTGATTTCTTAAATATGCAATGGCATCCTCAATAACCTTCGTCATACCTAATCGATCAATTTCATGCATTGAATAAACTTTAATGCCAAGTTTTTTAATTAATTCCCTTTCACCTTCATCAACAGAACGTGCACCAATAATAATTACATTTTCAGGCTTTATTTTTGGTGTATATCCGTTTATCATTGTTAGTTTATCATTACCTAGACCCAAACTTACAGCTAGTGGCATACCATGGATATTACCAGATGGTGTAGTATCTGGTGTGTTTAAATCTGCATGTGCATCATACCAAAT
Source organism: Ureibacillus massiliensis 4400831 = CIP 108448 = CCUG 49529 (assembly GCF_000772965.1). GTDB lineage: Bacteria > Bacillota > Bacilli > Bacillales_A > Planococcaceae > Ureibacillus > Ureibacillus massiliensis. Next base: position 36,377 of record NZ_JPVQ01000034.1, read on the forward strand.
GACACCTAAATTTTTATAGTACTTACCTAGTCCTGCCAATGTACCGATTGCAATACTATGATCTCCCCCTAGCACAAGAGGAAAACTATCACTATCAATTACATCCTGCACTTTATTTGCAAGATGGTTACTAACCTCTATAATCTCATTTAAATTTAACAATTTATTGTTTTGTTCTATAACTTGATTTCCTCTTTTAAATTGAATATCTCCTTCATCCACTACTTCATATCCAAGTGTTGTTAAACGTTCAATAATATCCGCATAACGAATAGCACTAGGGCCCATATCAACCCCTCTTCTTCTTTGTCCGTAGTCAGATGGTACTCCTATAATGGATATTTTCTTTTTCAACATGTTATTACCCCCTTGTAGTTATTTCTATTTTAGTCGGAAACATTACATTGACTCAACTTGACATAGAAATGTATATTTATTCAACTTAGGATTTAACATTTGTGTGCTAATATTTATCTGAAATAAGTTTTTATAAAAAAAATCCTCTACTCTATTGAGTAAAGGATTTGTCATATTTTATGTAAGAAATTATTATGAAAATGGCTGGGGTACCAGGATTCGAACCTGGGCATGACGGAATCAAAATCCGTTGCCTTACCGCTTGGCTATACCCCAATAACTGGTGGAGAGGGACGGATTCGAACCGCCGAACCCGAAGGAGCGGATTTACAGTCCGCCGCGTTTAGCCACTTCGCTACCTCTCCAGATTAAACACTTATGGTGGAGGATGACGGGCTCGAACCGCCGACCCCCTGCTTGTAAGGCAGGTGCTCTCCCAGCTGAGCTAATCCTCCAAATGCAAGTGAATCATAGAAATTTAATTCTAATATAATTTTAAATGGTGACCCGTACGGGATTCGAACCCGTGTTACCGCCGTGAAAGGGCGGTGTCTTAACCACTTGACCAACGGGCCAACTATGTATGTCCTAAACAAGACAAGAATTATCTTATCATATTCAGTATTTCGATGCAACACTTTTTTCTACTTTAATTCACTTTTTATCGAAAAATCAATTTCAATATAGTAAAGCTGCAAAAAAAATGGCTCCGAAGGTAGGACTCGAACCTACGACCAACCGGTTAACAGCCGGTTGCTCTACCACTGAGCTACTTCGGAACGTTATTATAATCAATAATTTTTAAAGTACATTTATTATTATAATCACGAACAAAAAATAATCAAGTATTTTACATAAAAAAATAAATATTTAGAAAGTATAGTTTAGAACTATCCTTAAATTAAATATTTTAAAATAAAAAGCCACTACCGATTTCAGTAACGGCTTTTTGTGCGAAGCGACGTCCTACTCTCACAGGGGGAAGCCCCCAACTACCATCGGCGCTAAAGAGCTTAACTTCCGTGTTCGGTATGGGAACGGGTGTGACCTCTTTGCCATTATCACTTCACTTGCACATGGATGTGCTGGCTTCGCCGTTGCGACACGATGTCGCGCCTTTAGGCGAAGTTCCTATTTAGTTGAAAGAACTTTGTTCTCTCAAAACTGGATAAAGACATTGAATTTGTTCAAGTTTGTTT
>NZ_JPVQ01000035.1 GCF_000772965.1 Ureibacillus massiliensis 4400831 = CIP 108448 = CCUG 49529
TTGGGCGAAGGCCAAGCTTTTACAAAAAGTGATTTATGAAATTGATTCACTTGAATAAAACCCTAAATATCTTCCTAATAGATATTTAGGGTTTTCAATATTATATACGTCCGTTCGCTGTTCTGTTCGTGATAATCAGAAATAGAAAACAATCGTTGAAACCATCATTCGAAATCAAACGATTAATATCCTTCTACGATTTAAAACTCTAGGAAGGCAACCCATATAAAATAGTTACTTATCGCTTGTGCTGTAAGCTGACTAGGAAATGATATTTTCATTCCCCCTAAAAAGCATTATGTTAATCATAAAATTTATAACCATGTAATGTGTAAAAATTTGCACTTCAATTCTTCACAATCTCACCTTAACACTAACATAAATATCCATTTTTTAAAATTTATTGTTCAATTAAATGGCCCAATTCCTGAATATAGATAGCAAGACTCCTTATAAACCACAGATTTTTCATGATCAGTTCTTTTTCTAAAAAAGGATAAATAAATTTTAGAAGACCTAGTATAAATTAACACTAGGTTCTTTCAATCTATAATAATAACTTTGATAATATGTGATAATAAGCGCCCTTTTGAAAATCCTCTAAGCCTTCTAAACCTGATGTTGCCCATGTAACTTCGTAGCCATCTCGTAAGAATGTATCTCGTACAACGCGTGCAATACCAGCATCATCCTCAACAACCAATATTTTCGCTTTCATATCCCTGCCCCCTGTTATCAATGTATCATCTAAACTTTTTATATTTTGAAACTTTATAAATTCTTTATTTTTACTATTCTCGGAAAAATTTCTTCCACTTTATATATCGAATAATGCGGAAACAAAAAAATGCTTTTATATATTTAGCAAGACAAATCGTAAGCTATCATTAGGGTATCATATATTAATTGTTTTAATGAGGAGTGTAATGTGACTTATCTATTCAAGCTTGCGGTATGCTTTTAAAGATAGATTCATTGCTACTTTTCAATAGGAGAGGAAAATTCGTGGTATATAAAAAGGAGAACCTCAGAAAGCCTTAAAAACTTCCCCGAGATTCTCCTTTACTTTTATTCTGCTTCTATTGGCTTTGCATGCATGGAATCAACCTTTTTCGGTCCAATCATGTTAAATAAGATATTTAAAACGATAGCCGTTACTGATCCACAAACAATACCATTTGAAGTTAAGACGGATAACCCTTCTGGCAATACTGCAAAAATTTCTGGGACAAATACTACCCCCGCACCTAAACCAACTGCTATTGCAGCAATCATTGCATTATCAGGAGAACGCATGATTTCGGGTGCTAACATTGTAATCCCTTGTGTCACTACCATACCGAACATTGCAAGCATAGCTCCACCTAGGACGGCTGTTGGGATAACGGTTGTTAAAGCCGCCACTTTTGGTAAGAAGCCTAGCACTACTAATAAGGATCCTGTAACAAAGATAATTCTACGTTCTTTAACACCTGTCATTTTTAATAGCCCTACGTTTTGAGAAAACGTTGTGTAAGGGAATGCATTAAAAATCCCACCGATAATAGAAGCTAAACCTTCTGAGCGATATCCACGAGATAAATCCTTCGATTCTATTGGTTGCTTCGTTATATCGCTTAACGCATAGTAAACACCAGAAGATTCAACTAACGATACCATTGCAACTAGTGTCATCGTAATGATTGCACCCACATCAAATGTAGGTGTACCAAAATAGAATGGTTGAACCATATGTACCCAATGAGCTTCTACAACAGGCGTAAAATCAATTTTACCTAAAAATGCTGCAACAACCGTTCCTAATACTAGTCCTAGTAAAATAGAGATTGCACGAATAAATCCTGTAGTAAAGCGGTAGATTAATAGAATAATTAATAATGTAATCATTGCTAGTCCAATATTCGAAGCAGAACCAAAATCTGGGACATCTTGTCCGCCGCCCATATTATTAATTGCAACGGGAATAAGGGAGATCCCAATAATTGTTACAACAGATCCCGTTACAATTGGAGGGAAGAACTTTACTAACTTACCGAAAATTCCCGATATTAAAACAACAATAATACCAGAGGCAATAATAGCTCCATAAATTGCACCGATACCTTTATCCGTTCCGATACCTATAATAGGAAATACTGCCGTAAAGGTACATCCTAATACAACCGGTAACCCGATACCGAAAAATTTGCCCCTCATGACTTGTAAAAGTGTCGCTATCCCACACATTAAAATATCAATAGCAACTAGATAGGTCATTTGTTCAGAAGTGAAACCTAAAGCTCCACCAATAATAATGGGAACTAATATTGCTCCTGCATACATTGCGAGTAAATGCTGTATACCAAGCGTAAAAGCTTTTGCCTTATTCATCGAATTAATCCTCCGATTTTGGTTTAGTTATTTTATTAATAAAATTCAACATTGCCATTTGACATTGACTTAATATTCGCTAATGACTCAACTCGAATACCTTGTTCGCGAAGAGCTGCCCCACCTTTTTGGAAACCTTTTTCAATAACAATCCCTACACCTATCATCTGTGCTCCTGACTGTTCAACGATGTCCAACAATCCTTTGACAGCTTCCCCGTTTGCTAAAAAATCATCAATGATTAGGACATTATCCTCTGGAGTTAAGAAATCCTTCGAAACAGATATTTCATTTGTCTCATTTTTTGTGAATGAGTGAACGGTTGCTGAAAAGAGATTCCCAGACAATGTTAATGATTTTCTTTTTCGAGCAAAAACAACAGGAGCTCCAATCGTTAAACCTAACATGGTTGCGGGAGCGATACCGGATGATTCAATTGTTAATATTTTTGTAATGACTTGATCCGAAAAGCGATTTGCGAATTCTTCTCCGATTTCTTTCATTAAAAGAGGATCAATTTGGTGATTTAAAAATGAATCTACTTTTAGAACGGTATCTGATAATACCTTTCCTTCGTTTACTATTTTTTCTTTCAACAATTTCAAGACGAAAGACCTTCCTTCCTAATTTTTGTATAAAAAAACCGAAAAACTTATTTCTCTATGAGGAAACAAGTCTTTCGGATAGATTAATTGAAAGTTAATAGACACGCACATATGCTGTCTAAATTTGTCTCTCATAGTCGACATATTTACGGTTAGTCGGTAGAAACTTGCGAGCCATATTCCCGCTATTATATGAGTATAGTATTCAGTTTTATTGTTAAGATTTTGTTAAGAACGTTATCATTATAAACACGTATTATGTCGAATGCAACGAAATATTTTACATTTAAATCTTTCGAATTATTCGGAATTTAGCATCATTACACAAGATTCAAACATAAAACGTTCGTTTTTACCCGATAATAGTATCAATATTTACTTTTAATTGCTCGAATTTTGAACCGTTTTTATTAAAATAAGACATACTTCGACAAGCTAACACCTTACATACATTTCCATTACTTAAAGTCAGTTCTGCAAAGATCCCTTGATTTTCAATTTCTTGAATTGGTAATGAAAAATCAGTTTTATAGTGCAATTGTTCTGAAAAAGCGTCTGTAAACTCTTTTAATGTTTTAGTGCCTTGCAAAATAATTAATGGTGAAGAAAATTCCTCCACTACTTCACGAAAAATCCGCTCGCCCTTTACGATCAATGGATTTTTCAACCCCTTCATCTTTTTAAGCGTGTTAGCATCTTCTGCAATATAACAATTAACATTCGAAATAATCACATCTTCGTTATATCGTTCCTTCATATACTTCACAAAATTTTGTACACCTTTATACTCACGAGAAACCTCTTTTAATCTGGATTCATTCAATTCATCGAAAAGCTCCCCATCCACTAAGGAATCTGCATATATTCTTGGATTATCTAGCTCTCTTTCCATCAGAGGCTCGGGAGTTATTCCAACGATAAGTACCTTTGATTTATACGGATTCCCATTTACTTGAAAAGGTCGGAAAACGATTTCGCCGGTATATTCATCTATAATCCAATTGTGCATTTTTTTATAAAATCCTACTGAAACAGTCATTTGTAGCGTCATCCTTTTCTTTTCAATCTTATTAACTATTTTTCTTTACATTTTCTTGTAATATATCTTTAATGAATTTTAATGTTGTGGGCTTTTTTATCATTATTCTTTTTGACTGTAGGACAAATGTCCATTAATTCATTATAACAATTTCTCTTTCACCTTAATATATTTGCACTTGAAAATATCTTTACACTTTTAAATTTATTGGTACACTATGTTTACTGACATGAGGAGGTTAACATATGACCACAAATCAGATGACAAAACCGAGTAAAAAAATTCATATAACCTCGACCACTATTCTATTTGTTATTGCGATCTGTGTTTTTGCAACAACATTAAGAACTCCCATCACTGGGGTAGGTCCGATTATTTCTTATATTCGTGAAGGATTACAAATTTCTAATGTATTAGCAGGCTTTTTAACAACTTTGCCTTTACTATCGTTTGCAATGATCTCTCCCTTTGCTCCAAGGGTTGCTAAAAGAGTTGGGATGGAGCTGACTTTATTTTTATCTTTAATAATCATCGCTATTGGGATTGTAATCCGTTCCCTTGGCACTACACCTACGCTAATTCTCGGAACTATTTTAATTGGAATTGCGATTTCCTTTGGGAATGTATTAATGCAAAGCTTTTTCAAGTTGAAATTTCCGTATCATATCGGTATATTGACTGGTCTTTATACTGTTTCGATGAATATTTCTGCCGGTTTATCGCTAGGTATAAGTCAACCGATTGCAGAAAAGACCTCTTTTGGATGGCAAGGTGCACTTGGTTTTTCAATACTTTTAACAATCATTGCAATTCTTGTTTGGATTCCGTTATTACGTGGAGAAAAAATTGATTTAAGCTCATTAAATAACAATCATGTTTATAAAGAAGATAAAAAAATGTGGAAATCGCCTTTAGCATGGGCAATTGCTATCTCTATGGGGATGCAGTCTCTATTATTCTATTGTTCTACTGCTTGGTTACCAGAGATTCTCATTTCACAAGGACTTTCTGCAGAAAATGCAGGCTGGATGACATCTATTATGCAATATGCTCAAATTCCAATGACTTTTTTAGTACCTATTATTGCTGAAAAATTCTCATCTCAACGACCAATCGTATTTGTCTTTACCTTTTTCTATTTAGTTTCTTTTATAGGCATTTACAATGAATGGACAGATTACGTTATTATTTGGATGGTTTGTCTTGGGCTTGCAGGGGGTGCGTCCTTTGGAGCGATACTTATGTTCTTCACGTTACGTACTAAAACAGCATATGAAGCGGCTCAAATATCTGGTTTTGCACAATCTGTAGGGTACTTACTCGCTTCAGCAGGACCCGTTCTATTTGGCTATTTTCATGATACTTCTGGAAGCTGGTCACAATCGAATCTATTGTTTATTATCGTTACAATCATTCTTTTCACAACAGCCTTCATAAGTGCAAAAAATCGATATGTATAACATGCAAACATATGTGCCTGTTTTATGCTACAATATTGGTAGCTTACTTATTTAAAGGAGTTACTCATATTGCAGAAAAGGAAAGAAAAAAAGAAAAAACGCATCCGTCTCTTTCCAATAATGATCATTTTGATAGGTTCAGTAGGGTGGTACTATACACAAACCATTGAAGGTACCCTTTTTACTGTCATTGGATTTTCCTTTTTACTTCTTATCTTTAAACTTTGGAGAGGTACAAGTAATTATAGAAGGTTAAAAAGAGCCGGAATTAAAGAGATCGACGAGATGTCTGGGGAAGAATTTGAACAATTTTTAGGTTTTCTTTTTGAAAAACGAGGTTTCAAAGTTTCCTATACAAAGGCTTCTGGTGACTACGGTGCAGATTTAATTTTGAAGGATCGAGATGATGTCATTGCAGTGCAAGCAAAACGTTATTCAGGAACAGTTGGTGTAAAAGCGGTGCAAGAAATCATTGGTGCTTTAAAAATGTACGAGGCGACGCAAGGCTGGGTCGTGACAAATAGCTATTTCACTAAACAGGCTGAAAAACTTGCCGAGTCAAATGAAGTCTACTTAATCGACCGGGATGAACTTATCGATATGATTTTGAAGAAACGATAATATGAACAAGGGGCTATCTCTTAAAGAGATAGCCCCTTGTCTTTAATAAGGACTTTTTTGATAAAAGTAGTTTGGCTTTTGTATGAGGTTTTCAATGGGTTTATGGAAAATATGTGTAGTTGCTGGCGAAACAGGTGGTATTAACCACGCCCAATTACCAGTAACCTTTCGATTCGCTTCTTCTTCCTGTTGCTCAAAAAGCTTAAACTGCTGTGCTGCTGTATGATGATCTACTATACTGACTCCATCCTCTTTAAACGAATACAGGACTGCAAAATTTAACTCAACAAGAGCTCTATCCTTCCATAACGTAATATTAGACTTTGTATCGAGCCCCATTATTTCTGCAACTGTTGGTAATAAGTTATAACGATTTACATCCGCTAAATTCCGAGCCCCAATTTCTGTCCCCATATACCAGCCATTAAAAGGCGCCCCGGTAAATTCAATCCCACCTAAACTTAGCTTCATATTTGAAACAATAGGAACCCCATACCATTTCAAATTTAATTCAGACAATTTCTCATATTGTGGATGTCGGATAGCTACTTCAAGAACATATTTTTTAGGAATTTCAAATAAAGTAGGTGGACGGTCATCGATTTGAATTACTAACGGTAATATATCAAAAGGTGTGCCCTTACCTTTCCAGCCTAATTGCTCACATATTTTTGTAAGTTTAATTGAATCTCTGTCTCCAATTATTCCATCCGCCGTCTCATATCCTGCATATCTGATTAACTGATAGTTCCATATCCTAACAGAATTTTCCTTAAATATTGTTATCGTAGGACGAATTTTCCCATCATTTGATGCATATTTAATATGACGAAGAAGTGCTTCATATATGTCAGCCTCTGTTTGTAAATGACGTTCATCAAACACTTGCAACGAGTTCCAAAAGAGTCTTCCGATACAGCGATTACTATTTCTCCATGCGACTCTTGCACCAAAGGTTAACTCTTCGGTAGTTGGGTTATAGGCACCGTCTTTTGAAACTTCATCCAATCGATTGCTTAACCAACGATCAGGTAAAGCGTTTTCATTCTTATATAAAGTTAAAAATTCAATAGCTTCTTTTTGTTGTTTTTCACTCTGTTCATATAATGGTTTCATGGTTTGTTCCTCCATAGTCCTATTTTATAGGATTGAAACATGAACTAAAATGAAATCGCGCTTCCTTAAAACATGTAAATTATATATATGACTAAGAATAGACAAATTTACACCACCGGAAATAGTGTGAATTAAAGTTCTAGCAGCTGTTAGAAAGTCTAATTCCTTTTCAAATTTAATACTTATCTTATATAATAATAGATATAATCTAGATTTAAAAAACAATTCTCTTATTTTCAATTAGAATACCATTTTTTCAATAAGAGTGATTTTTCTCACAGCGCAATTGGGTATTATTGTATTAAAATAAATACATAAGGCACCTTTTAAACATCAAATATTAGTCATAATTTCACCTCAGTACCGTATTCCATCCGCAAATCTTCACTGAATTTCAGCATTCCATCTACTATAAATTTAAAATTAATTAAGATAGTGTAAACCATTCGTTAAATATAAATATTTCTTAAAAAGAATAATTACAATTTAGTAGAAATTATGATGTAGTTTTGTTATACTCATTTTTGAAGAGTTTTAATTTATATTAGGAGGTACAAACATGACAAATAATCAACGTTTGACTACTACTACTGGTACTCCAGTTGTAAGCAATGATGATGTATTAACAGCTGGTCGTCGTGGCCCGATTCTTTTACAAGACGTTTTTTTAATCGAAAAATTAGCTAACTTTAACCGTGAAGTAATTCCCGAACGTCGTATGCACGCTAAGGGTTCAGGTGCATTTGGTACTTTCACAGTAACACATGACATTACGAAATATACAAAAGCAAAAATCTTCTCTGAAGTTGGTAAGAAAACAGAAATGTTCGCTCGTTTCTCTACAGTAGCCGGCGAACGTGGTGCAGCTGATGCAGAACGCGATATCCGTGGTTTTGCACTTAAATTCTATACTGAAGAAGGTAACTGGGACTTAGTTGGTAACAACACTCCTGTATTCTTCTTCCGTGATCCATTGCACTTCCCAGATTTAAACCACGTTGTTAAACGTGACCCAAAAACAAACATGCACAATGCAAATAGTAACTGGGATTTCTGGACTAGCCTACCGGAAGCATTACACCAAGTAACAATCGTAATGAGTGACCGTGGTATTCCAGATGGCTACCGTCATATGCACGGATTCGGTTCTCACACATACTCTATGATCAACGCTGATAACGAACGCGTATATGTGAAATTCCACTTCCGTACAGAACAAGGTATTAAAAACTTAACTGACGAAGAAGCAGCAAAAGTAATCGGTCAAGACCGTGAATCTTCACAACGTGACCTATTCGAAGCTATCGAAAAAGGCGATTTCCCTAAATGGAAAATGTACATCCAAGTGATGACAGAAGAACAAGCTCGTAATCACAAAGATAACCCATTCGATTTAACTAAAGTTTGGTACAAATCTGAATACCCATTAATTCCTGTTGGGGAATTCGAATTAAATAAAAACCCAGAAAACTACTTCGCTGATGTAGAACAAGCTGCATTTGCTCCATCAAACGTAGTACCTGGTATTTCATTCTCACCTGACCGTATGTTACAAGCTCGTCTATTTGCTTATCAAGACGCAACTCGTTACCGTTTAGGTGTGAACCATTACCAAATTCCAGTTAACAAACCACGTTGCCCATTCATCGCTTACCACCGCGATGGCGGAATGCGTGTTGATGGTAATAATGGTAGTGCATTATCTTACTATCCAAATAGCTATGGTGCATTACAAGCTCAACCACAATATAAAGACCCTGCACTTGCTTTAGATGGTCCAGCTGACATCTTTGACTTCCGTGAAGATGACAACAACTACTTCGAGCAACCAGGTAAATTATTCAACTTAATGTCAGCAGAAGAACAACAACGTTTATTCGAAAACACTGCTGCAAACCTTCAAGGTGTTGAAGAGTTTATTCAACGTCGCCACATTTTACACTGCTACTTAGCTGATCCAGCTTACGGTGAAGGTGTAGCAAAAGCTCTTGGTCTAACTTTAGATGGTATGGATTTATCAAATCCATATGTTAACACAGTAGCTGCAAAATAATTGCCTACAAATTCTATAAATATATTTCATTGTTATCCCATCCAACTATAAATTTAACCCCCTTATCTCCTTTTCGAGATAAGGGGGTTTTCTATTAGTATTAGCCAAACAAAATTGTTGAAACATATATTACAACTGTTACCGTTAAACAGCTTACGATTGTTGAAAATAAAACCGTTTGAGCTGCTGTATTTGACTCAACATCGTATTCAAGTGCTAAGCTTGAGCTATTTCTAGATGTAGGGAATGCACTTGCAATCAATAAGGATTGAGCTACAACACCATCAAGTCTTAGTAAGTAAATAATAAGTAACGCAACTAGAGGCCCCACTATCAATCTTGTAAAACAGCTTATGATAATCGTTTTATTCATAATTGTTCTGAGTTCGATTTGAGATAATTGCGCCCCGAGGGTAATTAATGCTACCGCAATAAATCCTTCTGCAATATGATCTAGCGGGATACGTAGCGTTTGTGGAATCCCTATATCCCATATATTCAATATGATGCCAATAATTAATGCATGAACGATTGGCATTTTTAAAAAGTCTTTAATAATCTCTCGACCCGATTGAGTAGCGGATATTAAATTGTACAGACCATATGTATAAGTAATCATATTTTGAAAAATAACGAGAATCACTTGAATAGCCACACCAATTGGTTGTGTGGCAAAAACCATTTGAGCTACCGGTATTCCATAATTCCCCGAATTAATCAGTACAACACTATTTTTAAATACGGCTGATTCAGTTCGGTTTAATCCAAGTATTTTCGCAATAAAATGGCTTAGAAGCATCTGACTACCAATAAAGATTGCGATAAAAACAGCAACCTGTCCTAAAACAGTTAAATTTACTGTTGTTTCATACAAATTTATAAAAACCGCAACGGGCATAAAACAATATGTAACTAGATGTGATAAGGCCTTTAAATTAAACTGAAATTTCTTCTGAAGTATCGCTCCAACAAAAAGTAAAATTAAAATAGGAGCAACTATTTGGAAGAAGATCATTGACAAATACGCCATTTTTAAATTTTTCCTTTCACCGTAATTAATCTATTCTATTACAATATTTTTATTTTTCCAATAATTATTTTCTATTTAATTTATAAAACTTGAATACTAGACACATTTTATTAAGTTCATTCTGCTTAAATCTTATTCATTTCCCACCCTAAGCAGGCCCTTTTTTATCGAGAAATATTGAGGCTTTCAAAAAGATTTAATCTTTTTCGGACATTTAACGCTTCTAAATATTATAATATATTTGGGAAGATTTCCTTGTGAGGGGGTATCTAATAGTTGATAGTTTCTGATGAAAAAATATATAAATTATCTTCAGGGCAAACTGGAGAAGCCTTTGAAAAAGCTGTTATTAGCTTAACAAAAGAGAAACAACCTTTACGAGATAAAGAATTTGGAACACTTATACCTCTTGAAATGATGCTTGTGAATAAAGATAAAGCATTGTCAACGATTTTAAAGACTGCTCAACTTTATTGGGGAAATATTGATCTCTTTTTATTTGATATATTAAAAGAAACAACCATTGATTTAGAAAGCGCAAATGAAAGATTACATAAGTTTTTTTCTTCCTCTCAGGGGAAAGATGCTATTTATCATTACTTAATCATCCACAATAAAATTCGATTTGACAATCTTTTCGGATTAATCTTCGGCAGAGAATTGGCTGTTACGAAGCCTATTGGTGGTTTACATACCATTTATTTATATAAAATTGGAACAAAATATTTCGTTCATTTTATTTTCAATCAAAGTGAACCTTTTTGGAGAATGCTGTTTATTAAAAAGGTCTGTTCTATTTTTTTACAAGCTTCGATTAACAAAATTGATAGCCCAATAGATTTAATGAAGCAGCTTAAAATTCAATGGGAAAAGCAGTTTTCACCAAGTAAAGCTGTACTCCTTCTTAATAAATTAATGGCTCAAATCGAATACGAAAACCCGCACTCATTTCACTTAAAGGAACTTCAGCTTTTTAACATCACCTCCCATTTTAATGGTGGCAGAAGGCATCGGCAAAAGCTAAAGCGACTAGTTGAAGGAGTTTGGCGATCTTGGGAAAAGGGACAATGGTCGTTAACTGAAAAGGAGAAAACGATTTTAACCTACATGCTCGCAATCGATGCTTATGAGCAATGTGAATTTGACCAAACGATCCTTCATGGAGAATATTTAATTCAACAAGATCGTTTAAACAATCATGCAATTGAACTAATTATTGAATTTTATGATGTACTACCCATTTTAAAGCCCGAACCGACTACACTGATTAAACGATATGATAAAAACTATTTAGAAAAAGTGTTTTCGATATTAATAGAGTCTTATATACAAAAACATCAATTTGACGAAGTTATTCGATTAATAAAAGAATATGAAATAGCTTCCTGTACAGCTATTTATGATTATTTAAATCAGGAATTGTATGATGAGAATTCTCTTCATCGTATAGAAGCGAGCGTTCAAAGAGATATCGTGTTAATCGTAAGTAAAACACCTCAACACATTATGCAATCTATAGAAATCTGGCTTGATGATTACCAAAATGAAAAGAGTCCCTATTATCCGATTGCCCTTATGGCTTCAAAGCATATTTGTAACCTGCTTAAAGCATTATTTGCAACCGAGCAATATGACCTGTTTGATAAATTAATGGAAGTATATACAAAATATCTGAAAGTGGAACAGCATTTTCTCGAACTAAGAGACTTTGTAGCTGAGTATGTGAAAAATTAAAAAGTAGGGAGAATCACTAAATTCCCCCTACTCCTCCTCATTCCAATATCCCCTTTTCATCCAATTCCTTTATATCCTGCACTGAATACCCGAGCTCTTTTAATATCTCCTCTGTATGCTCACCAAGCTTTGCACCTACGTGATGATAGGTTGGCTTGCGATCGTCAAACTTAAATGGGGAAGCTATTTGTTTTTGCGTTGTGCCATCCCCTTTTGGTACTTCTACAATCATTTCCCGCGCAGAAATTTGCTGATGGTTGCTCGCTTCTTCAAAATTTAAAACTGGCTCAACACAACCTTCAAAATCCTCCCCAAAGATTTCTAACCATTCAGCATAGGTTTTTGATAAAAATGCGTCCTTCACTGCTTCTTTAAATCGTTTTTGTGTATAGGAAGAATCGTTAAACGTACTTTCAATCAATTCTGGTATTTCTAAAGCCTCACACAATAGTTTACGAAATTGCGGTTCTAAGCTTCCAACCGAAAAAAATCGTCCATCCTTAGTCCGGTAATAATCATAAAATGTACCGCCGTTTAATATTTCTTCCTCGGCCCTCGGTAATATCCCACTTCCTAAATAGCTTGTGCCGTAAAGCGCATTCATAGTAAACATGGAATCTGTCATCGATACGTCAATATATTTACCTTCGCCATTCTTTTCGCGATTTAAAGCTGCGGCAAGTACACCAACAGCGGCATATAAGGACCCTCCAGCAATATCAGCAATTTGGATACCCATTGCAACCGGTTTTTGTCCCTTTAATCTTGAATAGTCTGACACCCCAGAGATAGATAAATAGTTTATATCGTGTCCAGGCTTATTACTATATGGGCCTGTTTGACCAAAGCCTGTAATTGAACAGTAAATTAATTTAGGATTAACTTGTTTTAATGCTTCATAATCGAGTCCTAACCGTTTCATAACACCTGGCCTGAATCCTTCGATTACAATATCGTATTCATGAATCAGCTTTTTCACAATTTCAACCGCTTCCGCTGTTTTTAAATTTAGTGAAATAGACTTTTTTGAGCGGTTTAAATGTTGGTGGATGTAGGATTCTTTATCCGTATCATATGGCGGCATGATTCTCATTAAGTCTACTCTTCGCTTTGATTCCACATGAATAATATCTGCACCTAAATCTGCAAACATCATCGTAGTGTAAGCCCCAGGTAGCAAAGATGAAAAATCTAAAATTTTTAACCCCTTTAAAATAGACAATAGTCGATCCCCCTTTGTTTAAAATATGATAGTAATCCCCTTTGCTAACACAAAATCACATCTGTACCAATACAGATACAACTAAATATAACAGTATTATAACAGTTGATCACCCCTTTTTATATAAATTTTTCCGATTTTTTCAACCTTTTCACACTTTCGTATTTGCTACTTTTACAGTTAAGGAGATTTTTATCTATTAAGCAAATTGAATATAAAAATATTTTTTATAATTCTATAATTTAGTAAATTTTTTATTAAAAATTTGTAAATTTTCAATATTATCATAGAAAATAAAGTATGATGTTGGTGAGCTTTGAGAATTCCTCAAGAGCTCCCTTTTATACGTGAGATGACCCGGTGACTATAGAGCGGTTGCTGGGTTATTCTTTTATAAAAAATGAAAAAAAGGAAAGCTCAAATTGAACCTTCCCTTTTCCATTAAAAATACCTTTAATATTAAGCTATTCCGCCTTCAGTAATTCCTCTTTACAGAACTGGAGTATCATCTCTTCTTCATCTTCTTCTAAACCAAAATCCAAATATTGATTATCTTTTTTATCAATTAAAAAGTAATTAATCATTCGAACTTCCTCATCAATTTGACCAATAATGACTCGAATCTCTATTCCGAACTCAGAATACAATTCATCATCCTCATCAACTTCTACATCTAATAAAAACTCAAAACGTTTTCCTTCAATAATATTTGTAGGATCTTTTATTTCTTCAAATGAGTATTCTCTTATTTCCATAAGTACTTCTCCTTTTATAAACCGAGGTTTCTTCACATCTAATAATAAACGAATCGTGAATATGGTCAATTAAAAGCTATTACACAGCTTATGTAAGTGACAATAAAAAGGATTTATGCCAAAATAATGCTAATAGTTACACAAAGGGGCAAACAAACATGCGAAATTTATTTTATTATCAAGATTCTATGATAAAAGATTTTACTGCAAAAATTGTTCGAACTGGAATAGAAGATGGTAGACCATTTGTTGTTTTGTCTAATACTGCCTTTTATCCGACTGGTGGTGGACAACCCCACGATACAGGGAAAATTGAGGATTTGGAAGTACTTGACGTAGAGAAAATTGAAAACGAAATCCGACATTACGTGAATGGTGACCCTTCAGCTTTACCAAATGAAGTAAAAGGAACAATTGACTGGGCTCGTCGATTTGACCATATGCAGCAACACTGTGGTCAACACATTTTGTCAGCAGCTTTTGTTGAATTGTTTGATTTTTCCACTGTAAGCTTCCATTTAGGTTCTGAGCTTGTGACAATCGATTTAAATACAAACACAATTACAGATGAGCAGCTTTCTCTTGCTGAAAATCGCGCTAATGAAATTATATTAGAAAATCGACCAATTGAAACAAAATGGATAACAAAATCAGAATTATCCCAATATCCTTTACGAAAGGATGTTACTGTAGATGAGGATATCCGATTAGTAATCATTCCAGACTATGACTATAATGGCTGCGGTGGAACACATCCCTCTTCGACAGGGCAAGTGTGTTTACTAAAGATAATGGATATTGAGAAGATGAAAACTAATATTCGAGTTTCCTTTGTTTGTGGGAACCGTGTACTAAAGCAGTTAGCCATGCGAAAACGAGTTTTATCGGCAGTCGCAAGAAGCTTAAGTGTACCAGAAGAAGATGCAGCGGATGCTTTAAATAAATTGATGAAAGATTCAAAGGCTACCGAAAAAGCTTTAGGCGAATCTCAGGAATCACTACTTATTTATGAAGCAAGGGATTTAGTATCTAGAAGTGACGAGCACATTGTGGCCAGTACTTTTGTGAATCGCTCAATACAGGAATTGCAAAGGCTTGCTCGTTCCATCGTTTCAGAAAATGATAAAATCGTTGCATTACTTGTAGCTGAAAATGAGGATAAACTTCAATTTGTTGCAGCTAGTGGAAAGAATGCTGGAAAAAGTATGAAAGAGTTATCAGCTAATGTTCTTCCATTAATTAATGGTAAAGGCGGAGGAAAGGATTCCTTTGTTCAGGGTGGTGGCGAAAAAATGATTTCTGCCAATGATTTATTAACTCGAATGGAAAATCTATTAAAAGAGGCGAGCAAATAAATGCTCGCCTTTCATTATTTTGCAGTTCTTAGTTCGACAACGACAATCTCTGGTAAATTAAAAATGCGGAAAGGGACCCCACTATTACCAAGCCCTCTGCTGACAAACATTGTAGTATCATCCTCTATATAAGAACCTGCAGTATACGTTGGTAGAAAGCCTTGCCCCGGTGCTATGAGCCCACCTACAAATGGAATCCGTACTTGCCCACCATGTGCATGACCTGAGAATACCATGTCTATATCGTTCGTGACATACGTTTCGAAATATTCCGGTCGATGTGCTAACAGTATCTGTAGTGTGCTTTCTTTTTCATTAGACCGCGCAACGTCTAACATAAATTGTGTTTCATGTCCGTTCAATGGATCTTCAATACCTATGATATTTAATATTTCCCCGTTACGTTCAATGGTGGACGTTATATTCGGTAATATAATAACACCCAGTTTTTTCAATTCACCATATATTTCATCTATTTGATTAATGGCAACTTCATGATTTCCTATTACATAATACACATCTGCTATTTGAACAAAAGCTCTTACAGCATCTAAACTTTGTTCCAAGTCATATCGGTTACTATCAATGAGATCACCCGTTATAAAAATAACATCTGGATTGGTAGCCCGTACTTTTTCAATGAGTTTCTCTTGTCTATCTCCGAAAACTGCATCATGCAAATCAGATACTTGGGTTATACGAAAACCATCAAAACTTTTAGGTACTTTTTGAGATTCGAAAATATGCTCTGTTATGACAATCCAATTATTATTCACATATAAGAATATATAAGCCCCTATTACAAGGATAATTAATTTTAATAACTTTTTCAATACAGCTCGCTCAATTCGTTGTAGTAGATAAGCGGTAATTCTATATGAGTAGAATTTATTCGATCAGTCATTTATTGATATAGCTACCCCTGAAATAAGATATAACCACTCTCATCAATAATTTTAACATGCTCTGGTACATTCAAGAAGAGAATTGTCGATCCTGTAGCATGATTGTAAATATCATCATCTTCCAAATCCAAATTTCTAAACTGTTCCAATATCTTTAAATTAGGGGATATTTTATAATAGTCAAACTGTTGCTCTGATATTTGCTTAATTATTAAATCACTTTCTACGAACTCAAAACGGTCTGTAGAGACGTGCTCTGTTAAATCGAATCCGTCTAAAATATGCGGTGTAATATACGTTTTTGCATATATTTCGTTGGAATCTGGATCTTCTCTTTTTTCTACTATTACACTTACTCCATAAATATCTGTATAAATTGGTTTTATCGTTAATTGATTGGTTGGCAATTCATAAGACCATTCTTTTACTATATAATCTTCATTTAACTCGACCTTATTTGAATTAATCATTTCCCAAAATTCATCTTGTTCTTGTAGTATAGACCGAAATTCTGCTTTCTGAATCCTTTGAGGTTCTGCACTTGTAGTAAAGTGTAAAATAATCATCGAAAGTACTCCTATACTAATATAAGAAATAATGATGATTTTATTTCTTTTCACTGTCCAAATTTTACTCCCTAATACACGAGATACGATGAAAATAACCGAGACAATAATAATAAACATAATGAGGAATAGAAATAATGAATTCATCTACGAATCACCTCTTTTCTGGAAAGGAGCAAGGTAGAAAGAGACATAAGTATGATCGTCAAGACAATAGCTTTTAGTATAAATAATAGATGACCATCCCCAAAGAGGAATATAATAACTGTTGCAAATTGCTCTTCTAGTGAGTTAATAATGGCAATCCAAAGTCCAATAATGACAATCCCTAAAATTTTAGAGAAGCTAAATAGCGCTCCTACAAAAAAACCACTGAATGCGGCTAACAATAAAATAGAAAAGGATACCAATACTTGAATTGGATTAATTAATAAGCCATCAGCAATTAATTCAACCTGAGTAACTAACTGGATTGACACTCCGAAAATATAGAGAGACATGATTGTTATAAGTGTAGCA
The DNA here is from genome assembly GCF_000772965.1 of Ureibacillus massiliensis 4400831 = CIP 108448 = CCUG 49529. Lineage (GTDB taxonomy): Bacteria > Bacillota > Bacilli > Bacillales_A > Planococcaceae > Ureibacillus > Ureibacillus massiliensis. The sequence continues at coordinate 17,351 of NZ_JPVQ01000035.1, forward strand.
ATGAAACTATAAAAAATTAACAAGATTGAATTAGAAATGGTTGAAATAATTCTAGTCGTAACAAACGCAAAATCATCTTGAAGATAATCCATCCTCTGTAAAAGCAGAGCTGTGATGAAAGCCCAAATACATGCAATAAAAACCATCACGTCTAAGCTATAAAAGTGGATGCTTAGGTGGATACCATTAAACCCCGTTCCAGACATGCTACTTGCATTAAACCCTAGAAAAGCAATGATGACTTGAATGAAAATCAATGTATTAAGCGCCTGACTATGAGCACTTAATTTCCACTTCACTTGCTTCCATAGTACCTGAGAAAAAGAAAAACTATTTAAAGACATCGTCAATTCCCCCCTTCGTTGATTTAGTTAAATATTGATAAACTTCGCTTGCAGATACGGGCTGAATGGTAATCCCTGCATTCATTAATTGTTCTTTATGGGTATTCATTGCAGTTGTTTCAATTACTATTTCACTTCTGATTGCAGCTTCTTTTTCAAATACAATTTCAGTGTTTTGAATAATCTCTTTAATTAGCTCTTTAGAACCAACTAATCTTACAAAAAGTTCCTTAACCTCATCTAAAGGTGCATGTAGGATGACTTGCCCTTGATCAACTAATAAAATTTCCTCTAGTAAATGTTCAATCTCCTGTAGGTAGTGGCTTGAAATAATCATGGTTCTCGGAAATGCGATATATTCTTTTAAAATCGCACGGTACATATCAAAACGAATTGACTCATCCATTCCATTCATAGGTTCATCTAATAAGGTAATCTTACATCTAGTCGCAAGTCCGTAGATTAAGTTAAATGTTGATTTTTGCCCTTTAGATAAACTATAATGATGAGCCTTTTCAGAAATATTTGCATAAGCAAGTAGTCGGCGTGCCAAATCATCGTTCCAGTTAATATAAAAGTCCTTTGCCATTTTAAAAATCTCATCTAATGTAAAAATAGGGGGAAAAGACATCGTATCTTCGATAAAGATTAAATTTGCAGCAACCTTTAAATTATTAAAGGGCTGTTCTCCGAAAATTTCGACGGAACCCTTCGTTTGTTTCAAATGTCCAGCTAGTATTTTGAGTAACGTTGATTTCCCCACGCCATTTCGTCCAATTAGCCCGATAATTTTTCCTTCGTCTATGGAACAAGATAGATTCTTTAAAACTCCAGTACTTCGAAAGTTTTTCGTTACTTCCTTACAGACTATGACAGACATCCATTACCCCTCCCTTTGCACCTTTTTAATTAGATTAATTAACTCCTCATCTGACACAAATAATCTTTTTGCCTCTAATACAATTTCCTTCGCAAGCATAGTTAATTTTTCATCTCTTCTCTTTGCTAAAATTAATTCTTTTGCGCCTTCCTGAACAAACATGCCAAGTCCCCTTTTTTTGTACAAAATGTTGCTCTCAAGCAATATCGTAAGGCCTTTTCCAGCGGTGGCTGGATTAATATTAAACATTTCTGCTAGCTGATATTGAGAAAAAACTTTTCCATCCGTTGTAAGTCGGTCCGCTAATATTTCATTTTCAATCCAATCCGCGATTTGAACATAAATAGGTGTTGTACTATCAGCATTAAGATTCAATATTGCCCCTCCCTTCCGAGTAGCTATAGAATTTTTAGTACATTAGTGTTGTAATGCACTATATAATAATTTATGTGCTTTGTCAATTTTTTCTATAGATTTTTTCCAGTCACTTATTTGTATTGCTCTTAAAATGAGTAAAACTTATCCACAGATTTTAGATAATTAAGAAAATTGTCAACATACTCCACAGCTTTATCCTCAATTCATCATCTTGTCCACAGCCTAATCGACAAATTTTCATCAAAAAATAAAAATATCCACAAAACAAGAAAAAAACATCAGCATTTTTAATGATGAATAGTTTTTCACTGTGGATATCTTTTTAATTTGTTATCTAGCTTGTTTGGTAGATTGTTGATGATTTCGGCTATTTTATTTTGGTTACATCTCATTATTTTAAAAAAACTTCCGCATACTGTTTCATTCTTTCGCAAAAGCTATTATAGAAAGGAGCAAAAATTGTGCAAGGATTTCAAGAAGTTCATTTTTGGGAAATGATTCTCCGTTCTACATTATCTTTCTTCACAATTCTTGTACTTGCAAGAGTTATTGGAAAAAAACAGCTTAGTCAACTAACCTTTTTTCACTATATAACGGGAATCACCATTGGATCGATTGCTGCAAATCTTTCTACTCAGTATGAACTAGATTATTGGGATGGCTTTATTTCGCTTATTTGGTGGGCATTACTGACTTTAATAATTAGCTATATTACATTAAAATCTTCAAAAGCACGTGTGTTTTTTGATGACCGGCCAACTATTTTAATTCAAAATGGGGTTCTTCTAAAGAATGGTATGAAGAAGGCGAGACTCCATGCGGATGAGCTTTCAATGCTATTAAGAGAACAAGGTATATTTTCCTTCAACGAAGTACTCTATGCAGTTTTTGAAACGAATGGGGAGTTAAGTGTTCTTAAAAAACCTGCTAATAGTTTTGCTACGAAGCAGGATGTAAAAGGAAACCTTACACCGCCAACCTATATGCCCACTATGTTAATTACTGATGGAAAGATCATTCATAAAAATTTAAAAGAATTGAATTTAACTGAAGATTGGTTATTAAAAGAACTAAATAAATACAATATCCAAAATCTCGGAGATGTATTTTTTGCACAAATTCTTGAGAATGGGTCCTTGTATATTTGTTTAAATAATGAAGATGGCAAGGGGGACCATTAACTATTTACCCCTTGCCACTTTTAATCCACCTTCATAATATCAATTGGTGTTACCATTCCTATTAATTTTTGATACGGTTTGCCATGCTCAGTAATTAATAAAGCCTCGTATCTTTTCCCACGTTCAACTCCCTGTTTAAACATCTCCTCCGCATCATAAATCGTCATGTATCGACTTACAAATTTATAATTCACCCGATTTTTTTCGTGATGTAAAATGTCATTTAAACTCCATCTTTTATTCGGTATATGTTGTTCCGCTTCTATCGTTGAAGCAAGCCAGTTAGTTATTCCTACAGTCGTCACAAGTCCTTTAAATTCTTCTTTTGCGTAAACGGGAAATTGGGTAAACTTCTTTTGCCGAATCACTTGGAGCAGGTATTTAATAGAATCTGTAGTCTGTAATGTTAATACCTTCTTATGGAACGCTTGTCCAACTAATTTTGGCTTTGTTAGAACATGATCGATATGTTCTATTTTATGTACGACTTTCAAATGAGGTTCTGCTATTACAAATTCTGCTGATGTACGATGATGTACGATCGCATTTCGGAGATCACCAAAGGTTCGCAAATCATCTTCATATTTACGAACTAATACACTCTTCTTTTTTGCCTGTTCAATTAATCTATAAAAAGGCACATGTTCTTTCGTTCCAATCATGTCTCTTAATGTATAAGTAATACGATTATAGGCAATTAAAAATCTGTCAGAATTTTTTACTGTCACGATTGCAACCTTCCTTCACTAAATTAACGGCTAAATCGATTTATTTCGACGATAAACTCGATAACATATCCATTATATTCCTATATTTTCTTATTGATAAGTAACTTCTTACCTAAAAAAGCCACCAATGTTTCTTAAAAACATTGATGGCCTCATATTATAAACGTGATTTTATTTCATCGTAACAAGGTAAAGCTGTGAGTGCCCCTAGCTTCGTTGCAGCTAAGGCTCCTAAATGATTCGCAAAACGTACACATTTATCCATATCTTCATGTGTTGAAGGTACACCATTAAAATGAACATAACGCAATATACCTGCCATAAAAGCATCCCCTGCTCCTGTAGTATCAACAGGTTCAACTTTTTCTGTTGGAATATGTGTTACTTCACCATTAAAGATGGCATATGTTCCATGTTCCCCAACGGTTATTAAAATAATAGGGATATCCCATTTTTTAAGAGCTGTTAATCCACTTTGCAAAGTTTCTGTTTCTGTTAAAAACAGCAGTTCTTCATCTGACAGTTTTAAAATATCCGTTGACTCAAAAAATGACATGATCGTACTTCGACAAATATGCTCGCTCTTCCATCGTAGTGGACGAATATTCGCATCAACAGCAATAATTACATCATTTTTTAATGCTAGTTCTACCCCTTTTCGAGTAGTTTCAAGAGCTGTCGGATGAAACATTGTTCCAGAACAAATATTAAATACCGATGCTTTTTGGAATGCTTCCTCATTTAATTGTTCAGGGCACACCTGTAAATCAGGCGTTTCGTCAACATAATCCTTAAAAATACGTTCATTGTCTTCTGTTAAGTGAACATAAACACCACTTACTCTTTTTTCCGGGGCATAAATAGAATAATTCAGATTCACGCCTTCTTTTATAATTTCTGAGCGAACAAAACTTGAAGTTTCATCTTCACCGGATATCGTAATTAATGCAGAAGGAGTACCAATCCTACTAGCACCGGCAGCAACATTAATCGTTGCCCCTCCTAAAAATTTTGTAAAAGATGTATTTGATTTATCATCTGCTATGTAATCCACAAAAGCATCGCCATAAACTAGGACAAATTCTTTTTGAAGCATAAGCTGTTAAACCTCCGAAAAGTTACTTTATATAATTTATCATAAAAATCTGCTAATCATTAAATTTCACATAATTCAAACACCAATTTTTTGTTACACTTTATCACGAAAGAACTAGATAAAATAGAGTCCGTTATTAAGCATTGTAAAATGTCATTTATCTGATTTTGAATCACTAAGCTAAATGATGAATTGGGAGTTTAAAAGTTTGAACGTAATTTTAATAGACTTCGAAAATACGTAGTTTATTTAATATTGGGTTTTAACAATGGGGTGATAGACTATATCAATAAACTATTTTATCATATTGTTAAAACACGAATCTAGAAAGTGGTATCCAACATGAAATACAGTTTTATTTATCCACTACTTATTGTTCTTGCATCAAGTAGCTATGGAATTCTTTCAACCATTATAAAAGTTGCAATGGCACATGGATTTACTTCACATGAGGCTGTTACGAGCCAATATGTAATTGGCTTTTTATTAATATTATTTTTATTTTTAATTACACAAAAATCCTTTCCTAAACTTAATAGAAGAGCATTTTTAACCATCGTCGGCGCAGGATTATTTACAGGTACAACAGGAATTGTTTATGGAGAATCTTTAAATTATTTACCTGCATCACTTGCAGTAGTGTTACTATTTCAATTTACTTGGATTGGGATGCTTATAGATTGTATTATCCGAAAAAGATATCCTAATAAAGCAGAAGCATACGGGCTTGTATTTTTGTTTTTAGGAACAATTTTAGCAGCAGGTTTAATCGATGTGAATTTATCCAATATTCCATGGCAAGGTTGGGTCTTTGGATTTGCTGCTGCTGTTAGCTTTGCAATCTTTATCCAATTTAACTCCTTACCTGTGGAGGGAATCTCAACCATTACACGTACAATGATGATGTCGTTTATTGCACTAATCATTGTGAGTATTTTTTTGTCACCAGAGATTATATGGAATGGGAAATTATTTGGTGAAAATTTATGGTTATACGGTCTCATTTTAGGTTTCTTTGGTATTATTTTTCCGATACAACTGTTCTCTATAGCTGCTCCTAAGGTTGGGGGAGGCTTAACATCTATATTAAGCGCGACAGAATTACCAGTAGCAGTACTCGTTTCCGTTGTTGTTTTGCATGAATCATTAACCATCCTGCAAATCGTTGGCATTGTATTTGTCTTAAGCGGTATGATTCTACCAACTGTTATAGCCCAAAAGAAAAATTCGGTTTTACATTAACTATGTATAACCGGATTTTTTATTTACGGGCGAATATCCGTAAAAGTTCATTAAATTTTTGCTATAGATCAATTTTTAAAAAATACTCGACTATTTTTTAGAGTCATTGTATTGTTAGCGTAAATAAAATACATATAGGCGTATTAACGGAGGCGACTCATTATGTTACAGGATTACAAAAGTCGAATAAATGAACTTGAAGGTGATCAATTCCCTTCTAACAGCTATCGTCAAATGGTATTACAGCCTGCATATGAGGAAGCAAAAAAACATTTCCTGCACTCTATGATACAAATTCATATTGCTCATTTAAAAATGCTTGAGGAACAGCAATTAATTACAAAAGAGGAAGCTCAAAAAATAGGAAAGGCAATTAAAAAATTAGACTTGGATTATTATGAAAGCCGAGATTATAATCCTCAATTTGAAGACTTATTTTTCCGTATTGAAAATAAATTAATAGAATTAGCAGGAGATATTGCTGGCAATCTGCATATTGGAAGAAGTAGAAATGATATGGGCATTGCTATATATCGAATGACCTTAAGAAAGAAGCTGCTGTTGTTAATGAATGAGCTGTTAGAACTACGTGCGTCATTGATTGCATTTGCAGAGGATCATGTAGATACGGTCATGCTTGGCTACACACACACACAGCAAGCACAGCCTACCACTTTAGCTCATTATGTAAAAGCAGTGATTGACCAATTGACACGTGACTTCAAACGGATGCAAGCTGCATATAGCACGCTCAACAGAAGTAGTATGGGAGCAGCAGCTTTAACAACAACTGGATTTAAAATCAGTCGTGAAAGAATGGCTGAGCTACTAGCTTTTGATGATATTATTGAAAACGCATGGGATGCAGTGGCAGGTGCAGATTATATTGCTGAGCTGGCAAGTGTGATTCAACTTTCCGCTTTAAATCTTGGACGTACTTCTCAGGACTTTTTACAATGGGCGACTCAAGAATTTAACGCTTTTAAACTGGCTAGCCCTTATGTTCAAGTTAGTTCTATCATGCCACAAAAGCGTAATCCGGTGTCCATTGAACATACACGTTCCTTACTATCGGCGGTTGTAGGGGATGCTTCTACTGTTCTTCAAATGATTCATAATACACCATTTGGAGATATTGTTGACACAGAGGATGATATGCAGCCCTATTTATGGCGCGCAATGGAACGATTGAGAGGTATCTATAAACTCTTTGGTAGTTTAGTTGTCACGATGGAAGTAAATAAAGAAAAACTACGTAAACGAGCAGAAAATAGCTTTGCCAACGTAACAGAGCTTGCAGATACACTCGTTCGTTCAGAAAAAATTTCTTTTAGACAATCCCATCGAATTGTTAGCAGCTGTGTTCGTGCATTACTTGATGCAAAGGAAGAATCCTTGGATCGTTTAACTTGGGAATTAGCTAATGAAAAATCGAAAGAAATATTAGGAAAACCCCTTACAATACCTAAGGATACATTTTACCAAGCATTAAAGCCTGAGTATTTTATTCATATACGTTCTATATATGGTGGACCCGCACCTGATACAATGCGAAATTCATTACTTCAAGCAAATGCTGTTACACCATTACTTGAAAATTGGATTAAAGATAAAGAGAATCGTATATTCCAATGTGAACAACAATTATCTTATTTTTTAGAAGGTTGGAATCAAAAATGATGGAAGAGAAAGTTGTCATGGCAATTGACGGTGGTGCAACAAAAACAGCCATTACCTTACAATTAACAAATGGAAAAACACTATTTAATAAAATCTCTACAGGCTCAAATATTCACGCAATTGGTATAAAACATGTTGAAAGAGTGATTACAGACCTTTTAATGGAGGCCTATCAAGCTATTCCAAATACTCATATTGAAGTTGCTGCATTTGCAATGGCTGGAATTGACACCAGTCATGATATGTCTATCATAAAAGGGATTATAGAAAATTGCTTAAACAATGTTCCATTTGAGATAAATACCATCATCGTTGAAAATGATGTTCATTCTACATTACTTGGATTAACAGATGGTAAACCTGGAGCTCTTGTTTTATCTGGTACAGGATCTATTGCCTATGCGTTTGATGGGAAGGATTTGATGGTTCGAACTGGTGGCTGGGGACACCTTGCAGCAGATGAAGGAAGCGGATATTGGGTTGGCCAACAAATACTTCGAGCAATTATTCGAGCAGAAGACGGTAGAACTAATAAACCCACTTATTTAAAAACCTTGCTCTTTGAAAAACTTCAGGTAACAAATATAGAACAATTATTAGCTTGGGTGTACCATCCGGAATTTACAAATGCCCAAATGGCAAGTATTAGCTCTATCCTTTCAGATGCTATTGAGCGTGGTGATGAAACGGCCATTCATATTGCAAAAAGTGCTGCCAAGGAACTTTCTATTTTAGCGATTACTGTGCTAGAAAAAATTCAATACACAGGTGAAGTATTTACTCTCTATATGAATGGTGGCATATTAAGAAACCATATCGTCATCAAAGATTTATTCCAGCAATACGTCAGTACAAAATATCCGAATATCTCCTTTGAATTATGTCAAGATGCACCCATTCAATATATATTGAAACGGGCTCTTTCTGAAGTAAATAAGGTTAATAAATAAAAAAAGAAATTACATCCTTTTGCTAGGGATGTAGTTTCTTTTATTCTAAAGCCATTTTCTTTAATCCATCTGGTGTTGAAAAGAATAAATATCCATCTTCAACAAATAAGTTTTTAACTTCTGTTTGATATAAAATAGATTCTTCTGTACCATTGGTTTTTATTTTCGTAAGATAGGCACCATTCGAATAATTGCTGAAATACAACCAATCACCGTGACCTACAATATATTGTGCTCTACTATTTGTTACCTTCTCACTAACACCAGTTTGTGGATTAACACGATATAAAAGGTTATTATCCTCCACATTACTATAGTACATATAACCATTTACTTCATAAGCATGATCCACTTGTTTCATAAATGCATATTTTTCATTAGTCGCTGTTGGATAATTTGCTTGAATCCATGTATGATCAAGCTTCATTTGCGCATCATTAATTAAAAAATATTGGTAACTAATTGTATTCCCTCTATCTGGTACGGGATCATTCCATGTAGTATCCAAATGATACCACTCGCCATCGACTTTGACTAAATTCCAAGCGTGTCCACCTGTATATACCTCACCTACAACATATTTTGTTTCAACCCCTAGCTGTTGTAGCATTTTTAACGCTAATAATGCGTAGCCTTGACAAACACCTTTACCTTCATGCACTACAGCAAAGGCGCTATGTGGGCTTGCACTTGACTCCTCACTGTAAGCAGTATTTTTCACAATATAATCATTAACAAATTTCACTTTTTGAAAATCAGACATTGTATTAGGATCTACTGCTGAAAGGATTTGTGCAACTTTTTCATCTACAATCTTTTCTTGCTCTGGGTTTGTTAAATATTGCTGATCCACTTTAATTTTTGCATCCATTACGCCATACTCATACTCCACTCGCCGATCCGCTAAGTGACCTTCTATATATTGATCTCGGCTTGTCGCTTCATTTATTGCTCGATCAATGATATTTTCGATATCACTTGTACTACCAACATAATGAATCTCAAAGTTTGTTTCCCATCTACTAAAGTAATGGTAAAAAGCATCAGCTAAATCTTCTACACTTTTTACTTCCGTCGGTAGTTCAGAAGATTTTGAATCTATGGCTATCATTTTTGATACGGTAGATGACAAATCGCTAACACCGGTGGATACGGTTGTAATTAGTTCATTTGCAGCGTCGGAAATATCTATAGAGTTATGATTTAAATATTGATTCACATCATTAAATAGCTTTGTTCCATACTCATAGGCTGGTTTAAATAAGACTATTAATATGACAATGAAGGTAAGTTTTTTTAACATACGAACACCTCTAATTAGGTATTTCTATTTATTCCTGATTATATTCATATTTATCCCCAAACATTTTCTTTAATAGCTGATGTCCTTCTTCCTTCATTTCGTCTGTAATTGAAGAATAAATGGTTGACATTGCCTGCATGATTAGAAATGCATCATCTGCTAATCCCACTGCCGGTAAAAAGTCTGCTATTAGATCCGTTGGTAAAATAAAATAACCGAGAACTCCTGCAATGAGTAATTTATTTTTCTTTGGCATATCTGAGCTTTTTAAAGCACTGAATAAAGTTGCAGCACCGTGTAAAGCCTTAAATCCTAATTTAAAACCACTATCTTTTATTTTATGAATAAATTTCTTTGGTGAAAAATGTTTTTCTTTACCTGTTACAATATCTAATTGGAAATCTTCTTTCATTTTATATCCTCCTAAAGCAAAATAATTCTATGAAAATAATTTCCCAAGAAATAAAAATATACTACATAAGAGTACACTATAATAGGTAACCTTTGATGTAGTACTATAACTTAATACGATTACTTTAAACAAAAGTTTCATACTTAATTAGGATTTATTTTTCGAATATAACAAGATTAATTGTTGTATCACTTTATTCATATTTGTAATTTCATCATATTGAATTATTGAATTCTTCTTATATTGGAGATGACCTATTGGAATTTCATAGATTGGAACTTTACGTTTAATAGCTTCTACTAGCATATTCGTATCAAAGCTAAAGGAATTTCCAGGTACTTTGATAAGCCAATATAACTCCTGTTTTGGGATATATCTTAAGCCTGTTTGAGTATCGAGAATTCGTTTATGAAATAATAGTTGAAACAGAAGTGATGCAGCCTGATTACCAAAATATTTACTAATAGGAATATCTTTTGATTTGAAATTTCTTACACCTAATATAATGCCATTAGAGAAAACTTTCGCTTTATGTAATATTAAACTCACATCTGTCGTTTTATGCTGACAATAAGCACCCATTGTAATAATCCCTTTTGTATAGGGAAAATATTTTAAAACATAGTGGAAACCAGTTTTTAGTGCCTTACCCTTTCCAAAGTTTTGAGGATGCTCAATAACGATGCAATCCTTTATTTGTTTCAGTTCACTAAATACTTGCTGATATTTACGATCACTACCATCATTAATGATGATCACTTTTTCAAAGTCCATTTGTAAAACTTCTTCAACAAATGGAATAAGCGAATTCAAAGGATTTAAAGCAGGAATAACTGCAATGACTTTATCCAAGGAATATCCCCCTATAGACAGGATTCTATTAAAATTTTAACTTTTAAAATAATGGATTTCAATACTATAAAGAGTGAAGGAATTGCCTGCAATAGACAATTCCTTTATTTAATTTCAATTGGAATGTGACGGAAATTTTTCACATCAAACAATCCTGTATCAGTTAGCTTTAATTCCGGAATAACAGGTAAACTTAGAAATGAGAGTGTTAATAGTAAGTGGAAATCTATAGTTGGGTTAATTTTTTTAATGGCCTCATGTACTTCGATTAATTTATTTTTAGCTTCGTTAGCATTTAGTGTAGTCATTAGGCCCGCTATTGGCAAGGCTAATGAACCTATTACTTCTCCCTCTTCCACTACAACAAATCCACCTTGAATTTTTTGCAGTTCCTCTAAAGCTATTAATATATCATCATCATTCGTCCCTAATACGATTGCATTATGAGAGTCGTGTGCAATGGTTGTAGCGACCGCACCCTTTTGAAGCCTAAATCCTTTCACAATTGCTTTAGCTACATTACCTAAGTTGTGATGACGTTCAACAACCACTAGCTTTAATAAGTCCTTTGCTATTGAAGGGACGAAAACTCCATCTACTACGTCTACTTCTTGTTCTAGATGTTTTGTTGTAATTTGGTTTGGCATTATTTCGATAATATTTGCGCGATTCCCAATTTCGAACTTTATCTCTAAGTCCGATTTTTCTAGTTTTGGTAAATGAACAGATTGTAAGATTGATTCATTTATAGCTGTGCTTAATGTCGTGCTTTTAAGAATCTCACCCTTTTTAGCAACCTTCTCACCATATTTCCAAACAGTATTCACTTTCATCGTTTCTAAATCATCAAGAAGCAGGAAATCCGCATCATATCCTTCTGCTATAGCTCCTTTATCAAATAGACGATAACATTCTGCTGCATTCAATGTCGCAAGCTGAATGGCTTGTAGTGGCTCCATACCATGCTTAATAGCAAGCGATATTGCAAAATCAATACTTCCTTCCTCCATTAGTTCGTCAAGATGTTTATCATCCGTACAGAATGCAAATCGTCTTGAATTTGACGATGTCACTGCTGGCAATAGGTCGATTAAATTTTTAGCCGCTGATCCTTCTCTAATCAAAACATACATACCTTGTTTGATACGTATAATGGCTTCCTCAGCTGAAACACATTCATGATCCGTTCGAATACCAGCCGCGCGATAGCCTCTGATTTGACCAGAATTTAATCCGGAGCCATGTCCATCAATTATTTTGTTTCCTTTATTTATGAGTAAAAGCTTTTCTAGCATATTTTGTTCACCATTTAAGACTGCAGGATAATCCATTACTTCAGCAAGACCCAATACTTCATCATTTTCTAAAAATGGTGCTAAATCTTTTGCATTCATAACGGCACCAGCATTTTCAAAGGGAGTACTTGGGACACTGGACGGTAACATAAAGTAAATATCCATCTTTGCATTTTGTGCATCATCCATCATAAATTGCAATCCATTTGAACCTGATACATTCACAATTTCATGGGGATCTGTAATCACCGTAGTAATTCCATGGGGTAATAATATTTCGCTAAACTGAGAAGGAGGTAAAATAGAAGATTCAATATGAATATGTGCATCAATAAGTCCTGGAATAACATATCTCCCTTTGGCATCTTCAACATTGTGTGCGGTGAATTCATCTTTCTCATCTAGTGCAATAATTTTTCCATCTGCTACGACAATATTTCCTTTTCGCCAGGTCATTGAAAAAACATCTGCAATTACTGCATTTTTTAATATAAAGTCTGCAGGCACCCTTTGCTGTGATACATCAATTAGTCTTTTCATTTTGTTATATTCCATTTAGATTCCTCCTACTCTTAATACGAAAATGGACACACTATAAAAGTGTGCCATTATCATACCATTTATCTATTAATATTACTTTGTCTGAGCGATTATTTCCTTTGTAAACGTATCCATTGCATTTTCTACATCTACAAAGTAACCTAGATCGATTAATGATTCACCAATTATTTTTACTGCCCCTAGTAACATTTGTTCCGTTGTATTTCCCATATGCCCTATTCTAAATGCTTTTCCTGACAAATGTGCCAATGCGCCTGCAACAATTATTCCCTTATTTGCAAGTTGTTTTCGGAAAGCAATATCATCTACCCCCTCGGGATATAGGATGCAAGATAATGTTGGGGCAGCAACCTCTTCATGTGCTAAAGGCTCCATTCCATAAGTACTTAATGCCGCTCGTATTCCACGTCCAAATGCAATATGGCGCTTCTCTCTTTTTTCAATCCCCTCACTGAGGACGAGCTTCATCGCTTCATGATAAGCATAGATCATATTAACAGGTGGGGTTGCAAAATACTTTGATGGGTCATTCATGATTGGCAACCAATTTTTTATATCGCTATAGTAGGCAGGAATTGTACCAAGATTTTCCCTCGCTTGTAGCGCTGTTTTATTAAAAGCAACAATAGCAAGCCCCGGTGGTATACCAATTGCTTTTTGAGAACCCGTTAATACTACATCAATTTTATAATCAGGATGTCCATATGTTTTACTCATGTTTTCATCAAGAGCAGCAGTCGCTACAACACCGTCCAAAATAATCAAAGCCCCCGCTTGCTTTATGACTGGAACTAATTGTTCAAGGTTTGAAATAACACCCGTTGATGTATCTGCATGCGTTATAGTAACAGCTTTAAACCTTTCTTTAGCCAATTTTTGTTGAACTAACTCTACGTCTACCTGTTTACCCCACTCTGCTTGGAGTAGGTCTACTTCTATACCATAAGCCACAGCCAAAGGAGAGAAACGGTCCCCAAAATAACCATGACTAATGACTAATAATTTTTCTCCTTTTCCCACTGTATTCACAATTGCCATTTCCATAGCAAGTGTTCCAGAGCCTGCTACAATAAATACTTCCCCATCTGGCTTCAGTAGCTTCTTCGTTTGCTCTATTGCATTTTTAAATGTCTCTACAAACCGTGGATCTGTATGACCTCTAGTTTCACTTGATAAAGCATCATATATCTCATCCATCACTGGTGTTGGACCTGGTACTAATAAAATTTCTCTATTTTTCATATGTAGCACCTCTTCTTTAAATTGTTTATATATTAACTTCAACCAATATATGTAATTTCCCTCTAAGAATATTAAATATCATATGAAAAAGTCTTACGAGCCATCTATGACTCGTAAGACCATCTCCCCCTAACTTGCTTATCTATCAAATTTCCCCTTTATTGAACCTATAATTACCTCTTTAAAGATGTCCTTAACTAATTTTTTCGTAACCTGGTAGTGTTAAAAATTCGATGAACTCTTCTTGCTCAATTAAGTATTTAAATAACTCTGCGGCGTCTCGATACTTACCGCTGTTATACGCTTGTTCCCCAACAGCGTTTTTAATTTTTGCAAGCTCTTCTTCAACAATTTGTAGCACTAATTCCAAAGTTACTTTTCGTCCATCAATTAAAATACCTTTTTCATGGCGAATCCATTGCCAGACTTGTGTGCGAGAAATTTCAGCAGTTGCAGCATCTTCCATTAAGTTATTAATTGGTGCTGCACCGTTTCCTCTTAGCCAAGATGCAATATATTGAATCCCCACGCTCACATTTACTCGAAGACCTTCTTCTGTAATTGTTCCCTCTGGTACAGCTAAAAGATCCTCTGCCGTAACTTGAACATCTTCTCGTTTTTTATCGATTTGGTTAGGTGTTTTCATAACCGCATCAAATTGTTCCATGGCAACAGGTACTAAACCAGGATGAGCTACCCATGTTCCATCGTGTCCGTCCGTTGCTTCACGGCGTTTATCTTCACGAACTTTTTCATAGGCAATTTCATTCGCCTTTTCATCATCCTTGACTGGTATTTGCGCTGCCATTCCCCCAATGGCAGGTGCATTACGTTTATGACAAGTTTGAATGCATAAAGACGTATAGGCTCTCATAAATGGAACCGTCATCGTTACTTGACCCCTATCTGGCAGAATCACATCCGGCTGATTTCTTAAACGCTTAATAAAGCTAAAGATATAATCCCATCTACCACAATTCAATCCTGCTGAATGCTGTCTAAGTTCATATAAAATTTCGTCCATTTCAAAGGCCGCTAAAATTGTTTCGATTAATACCGTTGCTTTTATCGTCCCTTGTGGAATTCCTAGATAATCCTGAGCGTATATAAACACATCATTCCAAAGGCGTGCTTCTAGATGACTTTCTAATTTTGGCAAGTAGAAATATGGACCTGTACCTTGTGCTAGTGCTTCTTTTGCATTATGGAAGAAATATAATCCAAAATCAAAGAAGCTACCAGACATTGGCTCCCCATTAACAAGCACATTTTTCTCCAGTAAATGTAGACCTCTAGGACGAACTAAAAGTATTGCTGTATGATCTTTTAAAGAGTATTGTTTTCCTGTTTCAGGTTGAGTGAAAGCAATCGTTTTTCTAATCGAGTCCCTCATGTTTATTTGACCAGCAATCATATTTTCCCAAGTTGGTGTTGATGCGTCTTCAAAACATGCCATAAACATTTTTGCACCCGAATTTAACGCATTAATAACCATTTTACGATCTACTGCTGGGCCTGTAATTTCAACACGACGATCTTTTAAATCATCTGGAAGTGGTGCAATTGTCCAATTACCTTCTCGAATCTCTTTCGTTTCTTCAAGGAAATTTAACCTCTCACCATTATCCAGTCTTTTTTGGCGTTCTTGCCTTTTGTTAAGTAATACTTTACGTCTTTCGTTAAATTTTTCATGTAATGAAACGATAAATTCAAGCGCCTCTGGAGTTAGAATTTCCTTTGCTTCGTCTGTTAGTTTTCCAGTGATGTTAAGCTTTTCTGAAATGGTCTGTTCCATTTTCAAAATCCCACCCTTATTTGAATTGCATAATAGAAATACCTCGACGCAGGTTTATTTGTTGAATATGAAAAATTAATAATCGCAACATCTTTCGTCGAGGTAATATTTCACTTTAAAAAACTATTTAATTAAACGAATTGGGCTGCTTCTGTTGATCCAGCCATTGCAGTTGTTGATGAATTTCCACCAGAAATAGCTTGTGCTACTTCGTCAAAGTAACCCGTACCTACTTCACGTTGGTGCTTAGTAGCTGTATACCCTTTCGATTCTGCTGCAAATTCTGCTTGCTGAAGTTTAGAGTATGCAGCCATTCCGTTATCTTTGTAATCATATGCAAGTTCAAACATTGAGTAATTTAATGAATGGAAACCAGCTAATGTTACGAATTGGAACTTATAACCCATTTTTGCAATTTCGCGTTGGAACTCAGCAATTTCTTTATCAGAAAGTTTTGCTTTCCAGTTAAATGATGGCGAACAGTTGTATGCCAACATCTTACCTGGGAATTGTGCATGAATTCCTTCTGCGAATTCACGTGCTTCTTCTAATGATGGTGTTGAAGTTTCACACCAAATTAAGTCTGCGTATGGAGCGTATGCAAGACCACGTGCAATCGCTTGTTTAATCCCCGCTTTTGTACGGAAGAATCCTTCAGGTGTACGTTCGCCAGTAATAAATTCTTCATCTCTCGGATCGATATCGCTTGTTACCATGTCAGCTGCATCTGCATCTGTACGAGCGATTAAAATTGTATCCACACCCATCACATCCATTGCTAGACGGGCTGCTACTAAATTTCGGACTGCATTTTGAGTAGGTAGCAATACCTTACCACCTAAATGTCCACATTTTTTCTCGGATGCAAGCTGATCTTCTAAATGAACTCCTGCAGTACCTGCTTCAATCATTGCTTTTACAAGCTCGAATACATTAAGCGGGCCCCCAAACCCTGCTTCAGCATCTGCAACAATTGGCGCAAACCAATCAAAGTTATCTTCACGACCTTCTGAATGATCGATTTGGTCTGCTCTTTGTAAAGCTTGATTGATACGTTTTACTACTTGTGGTACTGAGTTTGCAGGATATAATGATTGGTCTGGATACATTTGACCTGCAAGATTTGCATCAGCTGCAACCTGCCACCCTGATAAATAGATTGCTTTTAGTCCTGCTTTCACTTGTTGTACTGCTTGATTCCCCGTTAATGCCCCCAATGCATTAATAAAGCTTTCTTCATGTAATGATTTCCAAAGTCTTGCTGCGCCACGCTTTGCCAATGTTTGTTCGATTACAAAAGAGCCCTGTAATTTAACAACTTCTTCTGCTGTGTATGGACGGACAATTCCTTTCCAACGTGAGTTTTCTGCCCAATCTTTTTTGATTGCCTCGATTCTTTCTTGTCTTGTTGACATGTAAATATTCACACCTTCCCCTATGTCTAAATACACACTATTAAAAATTTTTCATAATTCTGTTCCATAACAGGTGTATTTGCTGTAAATTAATATATAACAGACAGAAGTATTTTGCATTAAATTTTGATAAAATATCCAAATTATAGGATGAATAATTGTTTTTTGGGGATGAAGTGGGATTTTTTAAATGAAACAAAGGGGAGTTTAATTGTGGAAATCGAAAACTTGCAAATACCAAAAACAGAATTAGATCAAATTAAGGTTATTTTAGAAGATTGGGTGCCTAAGGATGCTTCATTAGCCATTGCAATTGACGGTGCCTACGTTTATTCCGTATTAAGTAGGCATCCTATTCATTTACCCATCGGTAAGAAAATCGATGAAGATAGTGTAGCAGCGAAAGTATTAAAAACAAGAAAGAAAACAGAGGCTCTAATAGACGATTCAATTTTTGGTGTACCTTACTATGCAATCGGATATCCAATAATTTTCGACCAAATGGAAGCTGCATTAATCGTTATCTTACCATCTTCTTTTAAAGTTGATAACAAACAAGAACCATATAAATTTTTGACCGGTAAACAAAATGAAGACTGGACTCCAATACCAATTGAATGTATCTCACATATTGAAAGCCTACAGAAGCGTACTTGGTTTTATGCAGAAAATGAACAATATAAAACAAACATTACTTTAAAGGAATTGCAAACAAAGCTACCTGAGTTTTTTGTTAGAATTCATCGTTCTTATATTTTAAATATTTACTTCATAAAAAAAATCACAAAGGATATAACATCAAATTTCGTCATTGTATTAAAAAATGACGTAGAGCTTCCTGTTAGCCAATCCTATGTAAATGACCTTCGAAAAATATTGGAGTTCTAAATAATAAAAGGGAGAATCTATCACAATTCTCCCTTTCCTAATTATTAAATTAAATAAGCTTTACTTTAACCCATTTTCTTACACTGTTAACAAACCATATATTCGTGCAATTTTTTAAATCTTCCATTGTTAAAATTTTTTCCTGAATGCGTCCTTCTTTTAAAAGTTGCTCCCTATAAGTTCCTGCCAATAAACCACTTTCAATAGATGGTGTCCATAACCCATCTTCCATTTCTAAAACAGCATTTCCATTTGTAAATTCCGTTAGTTCCCTATCTTCATTCCATAAAAGTACATCAAATACATCAGGAAATCTTTTTTGGAATTTTGTATAAACATCCCTGTTTGTCGTTTTATGATATAAAAAAATATTGTCTTTACTTACTGGTTCATCGGCAAGTGTTATGAGCACCGGAGTATCGTAAGACTGTAACTCAATCGGTTGCGTATTTATCATAACTTCCCCCTTTAAATCGATAAGCAAACGAGTTTTATATGTTCCTTGTTGATGTAGCTGTAGACTTTTTTGCAAATGATTCTTTACATTCTCCATATTAATCGGATATTTGAAATATTTAGCTGAACTGAAAAGCCTATCTAAATGTTCTTCGATTAAGAAATACTCCCCGTTATCCAACAGTAAACTTTCCAACAATTGAAACTCCGGCCTTTTTACTTCAAGTAGACTTGCCTTTGCTAATACTTCCTGATATTCATCTTCAGAGGTTGAATCCCAAGTTATTCCCCCGCCTACACCATAGGTTGCCTGATTTGTTTGCTGATCGATTACTACTGTTCTGATAGGCACATTAAAAATTGCTTCTCTTTCTGGTGTTATATATCCAATTGCACCACAATACACCTCGCGTGGTTCTTTTTCTAGTTTCTCGATTGCTTCCATCGTACTTATCTTAGGCGCCCCTGTTATAGAACCACAAGGGAAAAGTGCCCGGAAAATTTCCAATAGCTTTGTACTTTCCTTTATTTTTGCAGTGATTGTAGAAGTCATTTGATGAACTGTCGGGTAATCTTCAATTTCAAATAGCTTTTCAACTTGAACGGTACCAGGTATAGCAATGACATTTAAATCATTTCTTAACAAATCAACAATCATTACATTTTCTGCACGATTCTTTTCAGAGTAATATAACTCATTTCTATTTGCTTCATCTTCTTTTATATTTCTTCCTCTTTTTAAGGTTCCTTTCATAGGACGAGTAATAATTTTGTCCTCTTTTAGATGAAAAAAAAGTTCTGGTGAAGCCGATAAAATACTATATTCTCCTGTATTGATATATGCACAATAGTTTGATACCTGCGCCCTTTTTAATGTGTTATATAAAGTAATATCATCACCTTGAAAATTTGATTTCAAACGAATTGTATAATTTGTTTGATATGTAGTTCCTTGTCCAATCCATTGTTTAATTAATTTTATAGAATTTTGATAGTCCTTTTCTGAAACAGTAGAAGTCCATTTTAAATTTTTATATGCACCATCACTCTTCACAGTTTCTAATTTAGGTTCATTAAAGACACCGAACCATACAAGCGGCATTTTATTTCCACTCTTCACTTTAAATGCTGGATCGAAAGCCGGTGCACATTCATATGACATATATCCAGCCACATAATAACCATCTTGAATAGCTTTCTCTATTAAATCGAAACATGGTAAAACTTCCTCAACTGTATTAGCGATTATTATTTCTATCGGATTGTTAAATGTTAATGGTTTAATAACGCCCGAACTAGAAGCAAACTCAAAAGATAGAAGTGGTAGTGACTTTTTCATTTATTGACCCCTTGCTTACTTTTTATGAAATATATTTTTCTTTCATTATTGTGCTGTATTCTCTTTTAATATGCCACTATTTTATATGCAACATTTTAAATTTACATTTGAAAAATCGTATCCTATCTATTGAACTCTCAATTCTTGAAGTTGATGAACCTTTTTAAATTATAAACACAAATTCAATCAACAATGACTGTGAAGCTTCGACAATCTGTTCATAATGGCTTTCTTGGAAGTTTTGTCCTTGAGGCGCTTGCTCGTGGACGATTTCTTTATTTCTCGGTTGAGTTTTGTCCTCGAGAGTTTCACCGTGTACATTTGTTCAGTCTCAGGTGAATTACCTTCGGTTCTTGGAGTTGGGGGCTTTTTTAATCATAAAAAAACACCA
>NZ_JPVQ01000095.1 GCF_000772965.1 Ureibacillus massiliensis 4400831 = CIP 108448 = CCUG 49529
AAAAGTTATCCACAAAGCGAAATTTTATAATTTCCTTAACAATAAAAAAACTATGCATTGAAAAACATGCATAGTTTTCTTTCTATGTATTTTTAGTATTTATCATTTCGAAAGCTTACCCCACGGTGTTCCGAGTCTAGGTAATATCCATCGATCTAGTCCATACCATCCAGCAACTTTCCATGCAAGTACTAACCAAGTACCAAGTATAAATAATAAAGGATTTGTACTAAGAGTGCCAGCGAATAAAAAGCTTACATTCATGAAAGTCCCGAAAAATGCAGCAATCCCTGTTAGTAAGCCAAAGATTAAACCCAATCCAACAAGCACTTCGCCGATAGATACCATGTATGAAAATAATTTAGCATTCGGTAAAACGAAGCTTTCTAGAAAAGATGCATACCAACCAGTTACATCCGCTGTTTCCATCGACTTTGCAAGAGCACCTTGTACAAAGCCTGTTATGGCACCACCTGCATTTTCGCCTGTCCAATTTTCGTTCCAAACTTTACCCCAGCCTGAATTTAACCAAACCCAGCCTAAATAAATGCGTACGAATAACCAAAAAACACCTGACCGTGTATCATTGAACAAAAATTGTGATACAGGATTTTCTGGAACATAAATAACTTCCTTTTTCTCCAAAAATACCACCTCTTTCCTAATTTATTATAGCTATTACTGGAAAGTATTTTCTATACAAATGTTAAGAAAAGGGTGAACTTATAATGGATTGTAACAATTTGTTCAATTTATTACTTAAAAATACTATGCGTAGTAAACATGTCGCTTTCTTACCATTTCTCGATAAAATAAAAACTCTGTATGAATTAAATATCATACAGAGCGGGAACTATTTATTAGTAAACGGATATGGGAGAAAAAAATTCTTCATATAAAGCACGTAATATTTGGTTTTCTTTATCTGAAAGGACACCAAATACTAAACTTACTTCTGAAGGGCCTTGATTAATCATTTCTATGTTGGCACCAGTACTGGAGATTGCCGAGGCAGCTCTTGCAGCTAAGCCTGTATTATTTCTCATACCTTCTCCAACAATAACAATCATTGAAAAGCCATGACGGAAATAAACATCATCAGCTTGTAACTCTTCTTTAATTCTTTTTGTAATACGTTCTTCTGCTTCTGGTGTTAATTGATGAGAACGTATAATTACAGAAATATCATCTAATCCTGACGGCGTATGCTCATAAGAAATATGTTCTTCTTCAATAATTTGTAGAAGTTTACGTCCGAAACCAATTTCTCGATTCATTAAGTATTTTGAAACATACAAAGTTGAAAAACCACTATCAGCTGAGATACCAGTTACTGGTCGGCTATTCAAGGTTCTAGTTGGTAAAATTTTCGTACCTGGTGCTGACGGATTATTTGTATTTTTTATCGTTACCGGAATGCCTAGTTTATATACAGGCATCAATGCTTCATCATGGAAAACGGAGAATCCAGAATAGGATAGTTCACGCATTTCTCGATAAGTTATTTCTTTAATACCTACAGGATCGTTCACAACTTTTGGATTTGCGCTAAATACACAATCTACATCTGTAAAGTTTTCATATAGTACAGCTTTCACAGCTGCCGCTAAAATGGAACCCGTAATATCTGATCCTCCACGATCGAATGTACGAAGAGTTCCGTCCTTTGTATAACCAAAGAAGCCCGGGAATACAACTATTTCTTCACAGTCTCTTAGCTTGCTTAAATTTTCATATGCTTCTGGTAATGCGAATGTTCTTTCTGGAAAATCATTGACTACTAAGCCTTCTTTAGGACTTACATACTTCGCTTTTAAGCCAATTGAGTTAAAGTAAGCTGCGATTAATTTGGCATTGTTATCTTCACCACTAGCTTTTAAATTATCAACAAATAAATCAACATTTGCTTTATCGAAATTTACACGTTCTTGCAAATCTTGTGCTATGATATCGCAAATTGTTTGATCTATTTCAAGGTCATCTATTATTTCTTTATATCGATTAACAACTTTTTGAAGTTTCCCTTCAACATCGCCGTTTTTTAATGCCGCGTTAGCTAGATCTATTAAAAGATCCGTTACTTTAATATCATCACTGAAACGTTTACCTGGTGCAGACACTGCGACTATTCGTCTTTCAGGATTAGATTTCACAATGTTTGCGACTTTTCTTATTTGTTCAGCATTCGCAACGGAAGTACCACCAAATTTACATACTATCATTTCACCAAATCCTTACTTTTCAAAATTGTATTTTCCACAAAAACATTTGACTTATCACAGTGTACAAATATTCATAACTTACGTCAATAGTATTTAAATAAAAACAATAAAAATTACCAATCATTATAATAGACTTTTTAAATACAGTCTATTATATGTCGTTTATTTGTTTAGGATAGCATTTTTGCCCAAGTGACAGCAACCTAACTGAAAATAAAACCGCATACATTCAATATTGAATGTACACGATTTTACTATTTCCGTTACTTTGTAT
>NZ_JPVQ01000036.1 GCF_000772965.1 Ureibacillus massiliensis 4400831 = CIP 108448 = CCUG 49529
TCTTAACTGAATATAATATTATCATTTTTTGTCTTCTTATTATATAGCAATTCTGTTATTTCTCATTTAATAATTTTTAGCAATTTTAAACCATCTAAACTATTTTAAATCAAGAGCTTTTAAGTAGCAAATGGTTTTCTATCTTTAACATATGAAATTTTATAAATAAAGAATAGACATACACTAAAATGTCACTAAAATTTAAAAGATAAATTCTAACTTTTCTCCGACTAACTTTAACTTAGCTTTGCCCTTCTTTCCACTTTTCCAAGTAAAACGAATTTCTCGTGTTTCTTTTCCTATGAGCAATTTCTTTACGTCAGTTGGAGTAATTTTACCTTTCATGATTGTTTTACTAATCGTAAATTTACATTCTTTGTTTGTACAATGATATACTTTAAATGCCTCTATAACTGGTTTTCCACACTTTACGCATTTCCCAACCACATTCACTTGCTTTTCTTCAACTTGCATGTTTAATTCCATGAAACTGGAGGTTGCTTGTTTAACAAAGTTGAGCATTTCTTGATAAAAGAAGCTAGAGCTTAATGTACCATCTACAATGTCCTTTAATTTTTTACTCCATACAGCTGTTAAAACCGGAGATACAATATCATGCTCTCCTATGCTGTTTATCACATCAATCCCAAATTGAGTAGCATAAAATGTTTTACCCTCTCGAGCAATCATTCCAATTGAAATCAGTTTTTCAATAATTTCAGCTCTAGTAGCTGAGGTTCCTATTCCTTCTGCGTCTTTTAAGACACGTTGCAATTCTTTATCTTCTACAAATCTTCCGGCATGGTACATTGCATCTAACAGAGTACTATCGGTATACCGTGTAGGTGGTTCTGTTTGTTTTGAAAGGATATTACTTTTTTTTATTTTTAGCGCCATGTCTTTTGTCAGATTCGGTAATGGTTGTTCTTGTTTTTTCCTAAAGTTTTCATAAAGAACACTATATCCTTTATCAATAACCATATTGCCATTTGCTTTAAAAAACTGATTGTTTGATTCTAGTATAACTGCCGTTTTGTCAATGACATATGGAGGCATGAAGATGGACATTAGTCTTTTAGCCACTAAGTGATAAATTTTTAATTCATTTGGTGACAATTTTTTCTTACCAATGGCAACTTCCGTTAGGGTAATGGCATGGTGATCAGTAAGCTTTTTATCATCCACGTATTTTTTTGACTGCCTAACTGATTCAATATGCTTTTTATTTTGCAAAATAGAAGGAACAATCTCTTTATATTCTGGTAAGTTACATAATGATCCTAAATTGTTTTCAATCGTCTTTGCAAAATTCATCGGTAGATGCTTAGATTCTGTCCTGTATCTATAAAAAAGTGGACTTAATGAAAGTGGACTTAATGGAATAAGTTAATAAGTTAATACTTATGTTTGAAAACACCTAATTTTAACAATTAGGTGTTTCCCTGATGATGTATCTACTAAAAGAAAATTGTCTTGCATTGTAATGTATGTTGAAAGTAAAACAATCGTAAGTACATTTGCCTTAATTATAAATGTTTTTCAAAATTTAATGTACTATTTTATATCTGGCTCAACGTGGACATGAAAATCGTAATACACCATAATCATCCATTAGAACTTTTTCTACTTTAGTGGCTATATCATGAGCTTCTTTAATATTTAACGTAGAATTAACAAGAATTACAGTATCAATAACTTCATTATTGCCGTAATTTCTCCCTTTAATTTCTTTAATTCCTTTAACTTCATCTAAATTATTTATGGCTAATCGATAAATGAAGATTGTTTCGACATCAAATCCATCTGAAAGTTCATGTGATGCTTGTTTAAAAATATCCCATTCAGTTTTACATATTAAAAGCCCTACAGCAATAGCAGTTAACGTATCAAGCCAGGGCATGTTAAGTTGAGAACCTAAAATACCTAACGCTGTCTCCATACTTACCCATGCATCCGAAAGGTTGTCTTTTGCGGTTGCCGTAACCGCTTTACTATTAATCTTATTTGCTAATCTTCTATTAGAAAAATTCGAGGTCTACCAACACCTAAAGAAATTTTAGTTAAGGATTTACCCAGTTATATACATTTATTTACAACTGGAGAATATGCAGATTTTTTTCTAAGAGGTGAACCAACAAATTACTACGAAACAACTTCTTCTGCTCTTAGAGATCATTCATTATCGTTTCTTGATATGCAAAATGAATTCAAACGGGAAGTTTGGCACAAGTTATCTATAGATGAAAGAATGCATTTCACAGCTTTTTCTCAACATCATGGCATTCCTACCAATCTCATAGATATAACTACCTCTCCATTAGTAGCTTTGTATTTTGAATGTCAAAAATACACTAATCCAGCAGGTGAAAAAAACGATGAAAAACATGGTTTCGTGTATTTATTAGAAAATAACCTTATAAACATTACAAATATAGTATCTAAACTTGAAAATGAAAATCTATTGGAGCATTTTGCTTATAATAAGGGCGATATATTTTGGGAGATGTATAATTTATTTAGGGATTTTGAAAAGAAAAAGCCTTTTCAATTTTATAAATATTTAAAAAAGTTAAATGAAAAACTTCTGTATAGTGACTATGATAATATTGCTCTAATATAAAGGAGAAATACACCAGCTAAGAATCCATACCGTTACTTAAGGGGTTAATTAATTAAAAAGCCTACAACTTATATTAGGTTTGTAGGCTTTTAATTAAATATGTTTCATTAAATCTTTTAGTTCTTTTATTTATAAAACTTTAGATTTTGCACTGTCTATATGAATAGGCTTAAATTACTTCAACTTGTCCCATCATACCATTCTCTTCATGTTCAAGAACGTGACAGTGGAACATGTAGATACCTTTATTATTAAATTTAACAGCTAGTTTCACTGTTTGGTCTGGTTCGATTGCAACAGTGTCTTTCCAACCTTGTAATTCTACAGGTGGCTCTTTCCCATCAATTGATACTATTTTAAATTGTGTTCCGTGGATATGGAATGGATGTGTCATGCCCCCCATTGCATCAGGTTTATTATAAATTTCCCAAATTTCTGTTTCACCTTGTTTTTGAGTAAAATCAATTCGGTTCATATCAAATTGTTTGTCATTTATATATACCATTTCGCCCATTCCGAATAATTCAAGCTTTTTTGTAACTGGTAAATTTTTTTCTTCTTCTGTTACTACATAATCATTTAACGTTCTCGGAATTTCTATTGAATTTGTTTTTTGGACATCGATTTTAAATGGCAATAGGATAGAACCTGCCTCATTAACTAAGGCTACATTGCTAGATGCATCATATTCAGAAAAATCAACGATAATTTCTGCACGTTCACCTGGTGTTAATGTAATTTCTGACATCTCAGTTGGTTCATTTAGGAATCCACCATCTGTAGCAATTTGCAGGAATGTATCTCCTGTGTTTAATTTAAACGTATATTTACGTGCATTAGATCCGTTCAATAAACGTAAGCGTACTTTCTCTTTTCCTACTGTCAGATTAGGATTAAGAGTTCCGTTTACTAACATTGTGTCACCAATTGTTCCGTCTTCGTTACGCACAGCTTGATAATCAAATTGTTTACCCTCATTAAATTGTTTGTCTTGGAATATTAGTGGGAAATCATTTACTCCATATTCATCAGGTAATCCTAGGCTTTTAGAGTTTTCATCTTCCACATAAATCAACCCTGCTAATCCTTTGTATACTTGTTCAGCTGTAGCACCTTCAGGATGTGGATGGAACCAAAGAGTTGACGCACCTTGATTAACAGTAAATTTTACATCTTCTGATTCACCTGGTTCTAGTATTTGATGTGGTCCTCCATCGCCTTCACCTGGAATATCAACTCCATGCCAATGGAATGTCGTTGGTTCAGATAATTGATTTTTTGTTCTGAATGTTACTGTATCACCTTTATTAACACGAATAACAGGGCCTAAGAATGAACCATTATATCCATATGTATTAGTTTGGATACCATCAAAGAATTCAGTTTTCCCTTGTTGAGCAGTGATATCAACAATTCCATCTTTAGGTTCAACTAATGGTGGAAGCGCTAGTTCGTTTTCTCCTGTAGAATCATTTAATTCTAATGGATTAGTATGACTAGCATGGCCGTTTTCCGCATCCATTCCTTCCATATTCATCATTTCTTCTTCGGACATGTTTGAATGATCCATACCCTCCATGTCCATCATTTCCTCTTCAGACATATTGGAATGATCCATTTCTTCAGAATCTGAATTTGTATTACTTGCACTACAACCTCCAGCAATTACAGCACTTGCTATTAATGCAGTCATCCATAACTTGGATTTCATACTGATTCCTCCCTAAAATTTGATTACAATCAAAATGTAACAAATAATTATGGAGAAATTATGCACATATCAAACTATGATAAAGGAGATTTTATCAAGTTCATAAAAAATTCATAATGTAATTTAAATTATAGTGAGTAATATTACTAACGGTAAATATTACAAATCCATTTATTTTTACACTTATATAAATAATAGGTAACCCTCACACATATAGTTGTTTGAGGTGAATAAATGATGCAATATAAACTAGTCTTCTTTATTGGATTCTTTTTACTATTATTTCTATCACCGATAATTGCAAGTTCTTTTAGTATAACTCAGGAAGTAGCAGTTGAAGAGCAGCAATCACCTAAAAAACTTGTGTTAGCTCCTACAACGACTACTGTACCTCTTAATACTTTGGAACCGACAATATCAAAGAATGTGTTGTTGCTTTTTACACATTCCCATGAAGCTTTTATTCCCATAGTTAAAAATATAAGTGGAGAAAAAGCTGTTTATCACTCAAACTCAAACATTACTGAATTTGAAGAAATTATAAAAATGCACTTTAACGTTAATTCCCTAAACACAAAATTTCTTAACTTTGATACAATGGATGAATTAAAAAAAACAAATCGCACATTCTCAGAAGCTTATGATGTTGTACGACCTCATCTTTCAAACGAAATCCAAAATAATACCTATGATCTAATCATTGACCTACATAGAGACTCAGCTTCTAAAGATATATCAACGCTTACTTATAAGGATCAGACCTATGGAAAACTCTATTTTGTTGTAGGAGAAGATAATCCAAACTACTTAATTAATCAGTCATATGCCAAAAAAATCTCTGATAAATTGAATGAGTTGGTGCCTGGAATATCACGCGGTGTAATAGGTAAAAAAGGGGAACATGTTGACGGTATATATAATCAAGATTTAGCTAATAATATGGTTTTGATAGAACTTGGAGGTATTGAGAATACAGAGGAAGAGATTAATCGTACGATTTCTGTACTCGCACAAGCAATCTCTATAGTTTTACAAGATGATTCATCTGTTGAAACAAATTAATTGAAGAGACTTGTAGACTTGTATCACTATTTAATAAGTTTGAATATATAGTTTTTATAAAAGTATGTTCATTTTGTTCTAATTTCTTCCGCAATCGGTCGATTGCGGAAGAACAATTACATTGTTTATTAAGCGTTCGTTAGCACAGATATTTTAGATTGATTTCTTAATATGAGTAATACAAAATTCCCCACGAGCTTTTAATATTAATATAGTTGGCCTTTTCCAACCATTATAATAAATTCCATAGTTTTCCACATCCTTTACCAAATTATCCATGACATTTACCCCTGTCTCTTTTCTTTTATAGAAATAACTCCATATTTACCTACAATCTCTCATTTTGAATTGCCTAATGATATCCCTTGCTCTGAATGCGTTGTGCCTGTTTTACATAGAATAACTTTGTACTTGTCAAACGTTGAATAAATATCCCAATATTATTTCTATTAATTTAAATAATTAGGAAACGCTACTATAAAAATATATAGAGAAATAATATAGCCCCCATCCCAAAAGAGACGAGAGCTACCCGGCGTTGCCCACAGTAAATAAGTAAGACAGGAGAAATCCAATCTACTAATAAAGAAACGACTTTTTATCCGTCCAAAATTTACTTAACCATCTACTCTGATTCTCTATTATGGATTCAAATAAGTCTATTTTAGCTTCCTCGAACTTGCTAACTCTCTTAAATAAACTTACTTGTTACTACTTCCTATCATTGATTTAACAATTTTGAAAATCAACGATACCATACTATATGGAATTTACTGTTGTACGCGAAGACTTTGTGTAATCATTTACCATGTTAATAAAATATTGAAGTACACGTACATCTTCTGTTAACTCGGGATGAAAAGAGCAGCCTAAAAATTGACCATCTTTTGCAAGAACAATTCGATTTTCAAATGTTGCTAGTATTTCAACATTATCACCGGTAGATACTATATGTGGCGCTCGAATAAAAACTGCTGGAATATCGTCACCTATTGATGGAATCGATAATTCAACTTCAAAACTATCCAATTGTCGACCAAAAGAATTTCTTTCTACCACAACATCCATTATGCCGAGATGAGATTTTTCGAAACCTGTAATCTTTTTTGCTAATAATATAAGTCCAGCACAGGTCCCAAACGTCGGTATTCCCTGCTGTGCCAATGTTTGTATTGGCTTCAATAAGCGGTAGCGATCTAACAGTTTACGCATTGTTGTACTTTCACCACCAGGTAAAATTAGACCGTCAAGACCATTCAAATCTTCAATTGTTTTTATTGCAATAGCTTCACAACCAAGTAATTCAATATGTCGAATATGCTCTCTTACTGCACCTTGTAATGCTAGGACCCCTATTTTTGTCATATTACCAACCCCGCTCTTGCATACGTTCACTTACATCTAGTGTAGCAATGTCAATTCCCTTCATCGGTGTTCCAAGTTCCTTCGAAATTTCAGCAATAAGTTTATAGTCTTTGTAATGTGTTGTTGCTTCGACAATTGCCCGTGCAAATTTCTCAGGATTTTCTGATTTAAATATACCGGAACCAACAAACACTCCATCTGCTCCCAGTTCCATCATTAGCGCTGCATCTGCAGGTGTTGCAACACCACCCGCAGCGAAATTTACAACTGGTAAACGACCTAACCTTTTAATTTCCAATAGTAATTCAAATGGTGCTCCCAAATTTTTTGCTTCTGTCATTAATTCACCCTTACTCATACCAACCACACGACGTACTTGTGCGTTTACTTCGCGAATATGACGAACTGCTTCTACAATGTTGCCCGTACCTGGTTCACCTTTTGTACGAAGCATAGAAGCCCCTTCTCCAATACGTCGTGCTGCTTCTCCTAGGTTACGGCACCCACAAACAAATGGCACGGTAAAATCACTCTTAAGCAAGTGGAATTCCTCATCAGCAGGTGTTAAAACTTCACTTTCATCAATATAATCAACACCCATTGACTCTAACACGCGTGCTTCTACAATGTGACCAATACGTGCTTTTGCCATAACAGGAATTGTTACTGCATCCATTACTTCTTCAATAATTCGAGGATCAGCCATACGAGCAACACCGCCAGCTTTTCGAATATCCGATGGTACTCGTTCTAGTGCCATTACTGCCACTGCTCCCGCTGCCTCTGCAATTTTTGCTTGTTCTGCATTAATGACGTCCATAATAACGCCGCCCTTTTGCATTTCTGCCATTCCACGTTTGACCCTATCAGTTCCAACTTGTACCATTAACATAACCCCCATTCCTATTATAATTTTTATTATAATGAAGATTGACTACATAAAAAGAGCCAATTTCCTAAAATTTTACATGGTCAGTTGGAGGTGACAACTTATAAATCTGCAACAATATGTTTAAAAGGACTCGATATTCTAGACATATAAACCTGATTTATTAATACAATCTTTTCAATCAGTCTTCAACTGTGAAATAAATTAAAAAGAATCCTTTTCTGTTAAGTTTAAGCAACTACGAAATAACCACAGAAGGAAGGATCCTTATAATAGCATTTAATTGTCAAATGATGGAGGTGCATTATCCTCGAAAAAAGGTGAGAGTTTTCGTAAATATGAAGAAAAAAACAGGCTTTTCGAAAACATTGGCAAGCCATTCATGTTTATAAAATAACAAAAATTTTGCTTTGTTCTTCACCTTCCATGCTACTTAGCACTTTTTTCTATACTTGCTTCACAAGGTGCTCAAGTCATACCTGTTATTTGTAGACTTGTTTCTAATTCACTACCCAACTTGCCTTCACTCTATTTAGCATACCACTACGGAGTATAAACTTTAAGAAGAAATACAGTGCTAATGAAGCACCCTATATCTTTTTACTCAACATCATATCCTTGATCTTCAATTGTCTCTTTAATTTTTTCGAGTGTTACTTTTTCATCATTGAATTCAACGTTTACCTTACCAGCGACTAAATCAGCTTTTACTAGTTCAACACCATCTAACGATCCAACACTACCTTCAATCGATTTTACACAATGACCACATGACATTCCGTTTACGTTTAATGTTACATTTCCCATACTAGTTCTCTCCTTTTATTTTTCCATTAATATTTGAATAGGACAAGCATTTCATTTAAAAGTTCTAAATCCCCTTCTTGTATACAATTAACAACATACTTTTCATATGCACTTTAAGAAGTAGGATTGCTACACTATTAAACACAGCATTAGTAGCAGATAATTGTGTTAAAACCATCACAATAAGTTTCTCTTTCAATTAAACCCTATTAATTCACGATTGCCGTACCTTAAATCGAAATAATTAAAGTTTTCAGAATAATCTCAGGATACTTTTTAATAAAATAACAATAGTTATAAGAACGATTTGAAGAAGAAATTATTATAATTAAACCTTACATATAAGATTAATATAATTTGTCCTAAACTCCATCTTAGGTAACCGTAATCCAACCAACCATACCCGACTCCTTATGTCCAGGAACCGTACAAACGAATTCATATAATCCTGATGCTGTAGGAGTGAAAATAATCATTTGCTCTTCTTTAGGTCCTGTATGAAGATGAATAGTATTTTCTAGATTCCCTTCATTTCCATGGTTTTCATGATTATCTTCGGATTCCTCTTTACTATTTGTTGGAATTTTAATTTCAATATCATGTTCGACGGTATCTTCATTTTTGAGAATAAGCTTAACTGGCTGATTTTTTTCGAGAACAAAATTTGATGGCGAGTATCTCATATCGAGAATCTTTATAATAATTTCTTTTGATTCCTTAACTTCATTTTTTTCTGAAGGTGTTATTTGTGTATGCTCATTATGTAAAGGCGGATTAGTTGCTAATTTAATCCTATTCTCAGCATAAGAAACCCCACCAAATAAGTAAAAAGAAATTATAGACACAAGAAGTAATGGTTTAAGTAGCCAAATTTTATTATTTACGCCCTTCTGATTACTTTTATTAGGAAAAATTAAAAATAAAAAGATTGTTGAAATAGTTAGCAGTAAGAATAGTCTTACTAATTTAACTAACTGCTCTCCATTTATCATTTCTCCCAGCATAGCACCCATCATTCCACCCATTAAACCAGACATAATTCCTTCTAAACAAGAAATTGTTCCAAAACTAATACCACATAATAAGCCAGCTATTACTCCTATAACAATTGAAAGAATTGTCGATTGGTACAAATTCCCTTGTAGGTAACCACCTAGTAGAACACCAGCAGTTAATCCCATATTCATACTAAAAAACATCGTAATGCTCATACCCTGCATTGGAGTAATCACGCTCTTCATTCTACTTGATAAAATTGTGATTACTAATGTCAAAACAAGTAGTGAAGTTAATATAAATGTTTGATAGTAGTCCACATCTCCATCCTTTCGTAGTATATAAAAATATATTATATACCCTTTATAGGTATGCATCTTTATTTATAAATTATTTATAATCATTTGTATTATCAAATTAAAATAGTTAATTCTTAAAAACAAAATGCTTGAAGGTATTCTTTACCCACAAGCATTATTTTTTACTAAATAATTTTTTCTCGCTAATTTCATTAATAAATCATACAGCCATTTTTCGACAAGTTTCTGCACATTTGTAGCAAGATTCAGCACATTGTTTACAATGTTCATGATGCTCATGTTTTTTACATACGTCACCACAAGATTGACAAATATCTGCACATGCTTGACAAATTTGTTTTATATACGGGCTATCTGATTGCATTGATTTCGCGGCAAAGGCACAAATGTCTGCACATTCACGTAAAGAGCGTATACACTCAGTTAACATTTTTACATCTTCTTCTTTTAAACATGCATCATAACATCCATTACAAGCCTCCATACATTCCAGGCAAGCTTTAATACATTCTTGTAAACTCATGTTCATTTTTAATTACCTCCAATAATATTAAGTTCAAAAGTATTATGTACATTGCCTTATTTTTTAAACTAAGGTCAAAAAAATTGGGTAAGTCTCATCAACATTTCTCCCATATTTCAAACAAGGTTAGTTTATACTCCCGTACTTTTCATCAACCACCTTTAATTGAACTAACTATTTCATTCATCATTTGTTCGTTCATTGGTCCAACTATCTTTTGGAAAACTCCCCCATCAGTATCTATAATAAAACTTGTTGGTATCGTTAAAATTTCGTACATACTCCCAACAACACCATCTTTGTCTAATAATATCGGGAAGGTTAAACCATAATCTTGTATAAATGATTCAATTGCTTGTACACCATTATCAAGATTAGTTAGATTAACGGCAACGATTTCAATTCCGTTTTCTTTATTTTTTTCATAAAACCTTTGCATATCAGGCATTTCTTCTCTGCATGGTGGACACCAAGTGGCCCAAAAGTTTAATATTACTATCTTACCTTTAAAATCAGAAAGATTAACGGCTGTGCCATTCATATTTTTCAATGTAAATTGTGGAGCAAGTGTAACTTTTTGATAGTTTTTAACGGATCCTGTTAAACCTGTTTCGGTCATTTCAGCCGGTGTGTTTTTGGGGGATTCATTTAAGTTTACTTGCTCATTAACATGTACTGTTTTACTAATATTAATGGTATTTTTTTCAAATAAATAAACAAAAATGACATAGCTAATAAGTAAAGAAATGAAAATTACAGGGATATATTTTTTCAACATATATACCTCCTAATTGGTTATATAAGTAATGTTCATAGGATAAACGATTAGGATTTTTTGAACCATACTTCAATCCTTAATAAGACCAGATGTTTAAGTGTTTTAATTGTTTCCTTTCGAAATCAGGATTCCTAATGCCTTCCACTATGTAATGCAATTTAGTAAAAACCAGACATTACTTTTTAATTAATTTAACGAAGTACTAAAATACAACACGGAAATAAAGATGGTTAACATTACTTTGTACGGCTTATAATTTCAACCTCTACTGCAACTGTTTGTATAAGAATATTTATCAGAAAACAGGAACGTTCTACTATTTTTAGGAATGTAACTTTTATAAGAAAAGCCCCCTATTAGATAAGATGAATTTTATATGTTCATCTGCCTATCTAATAGGGAGCAAATCAAAGTCTTTATTCAACTTTTCGGAAAACTCCATTTTGCCAACAGTCCATATTTGGACACCTGTTTTAAGATTAATTTATTGAGCTGATAATTCACTTTCTGTTACCCATTTATGGTTTGTTACTTGTTCACCAGTTGTAGAAGTAAAGTCAACCATATAAACGGTTGTTTCTTCAGCGGAGTCTATTGTAGCAGTAGCACCCTTCATACCTTCCATATGATCAGCATTAATTGTTGCTTCAGTTCCTGGCTCTAAAGATTCTTCACCAACATCTTCTAATTCCTCATGGATAACCCACTTATGATTTGTAACTGGGTCACCACCAGTAGTTGGAGTATATGAGACAGTATATACTGTTGTATCATAAGCACCCACAATTGTTGCTTCTGCACCTTTCATACCAGACATATGATCTGATTCAATAATTGCTTTACTGCCAACAGGGAAAGTTGGGTTCTCAGCTTCAATTAAACCTTCTGGAACTTCACCTGATCCTGAGTGATTCATGTTAGAATGGTCCATACCTTGCATATCATCAGTTTCCTCTGATTCCTCCATTCCATCCATGTTATGACCAGCCATATCATTATTCTCTTCTTGAACAGTCTCATTCTCAGTTGTTTCTTCGTTATTTCCACCTGCACAGGCAGAAAGTGTTAAAACTGCTAAAAACGAAATAATTCCAAACATTATTTTATTTTTCATTCTAAATACCCCCTAAGTTATTTTCATTGTAATTATAATCCTAAAATTTGCAGAAATTATGCAGATTAAAATAAAATACAAACTCTATTTTTTGCTTACTTAGGGTATTAGATTATAAAAAGGTGCTATTAGAGCGCCATAGATTTTCCCTTGTTAACATCAACCAAAGTTCACAATTACTTTGGTAATTTTCTCAAGAATTCCATTATTAAAAGTAACCTTAACCTTCTTAGATTAAAATACACTTGAAACGAGTTTTAAATTATATCTAATCAATAAAATTACATAATTAGAAGTAACTATTTATTCCCTAACGCTTTTCTAAAAGTTTCAATATTTTGCTCCATCAAAGTGAAATACGTTTCATTATTCTCAATATCTTCTTTGGTAAGGACACTTAGATTATGCAATGTAAGTGATTCCGCTCCAATTTCAGATTGTATAATCTCTGCCAATTTAGAAGAAACATTTTGCTCAAATAAAATATATTGAATTTCTAAATCTTCTGCTAAAGCAACTACCTCTAATAATTCCTTTTGTGAAGGTTCATTTTGCGAATTCAGACCAGCAATTGGTACTTGTTGCAAACCATATTCCCCAGCAATATATCCAAAAGCTGCATGTGATACAAAAAATGTTTGCGTATCAGCATTAGCCACCATATCTTTAAACTTAATATCTAGTGCTTCTAATTCGTTAACTAATGTTTGATAATTTGCTTCAAACTTATCAGCCTGTTCTGGCATTTTTTCTGTAAGTGTATCCTTTATAGCTAACGCAAGATCTGCAGAAAGAGATGTAGAAAGCCATACATGAGCATCTATTTCATTATGTTCTGTATGTACATCTTCGGATTCAATAGTTACCTCCTCATTAGTGAGTACTTCATCAGCATGGGCATCTTCATCTTCCTCTGAATGTGCATCTTGTGAATCACCGGTACTCATATTAAGCTTTTCTTCAGGTATATTGACTGTTGTAGCAACAAACTCCACTTTTTCATTTTTTAATGTCTCTTGTGCATTTTCAATAAAACCCTCAAGACCATAACCGATGTAGAATATCAAATCTGAATCTGCTAACTTAATCATATCTTGTTGCGTTGGCTCAAATGAATGCTCATTTGCCCCCGGGGGATAAACAGATGACACTTTAACAAATTCTCCACCAATACGTTCTGCAAAATAACTTAATGGATATACCGTTGTATAAACCTGTAATTTTGTTGCTTCTTCAGTACTTTCATTCCCCAGTTCTTTCTGTACAGCTTCATTGCTACATGCTGCTAGAATAACGAAGCAAAGAAACAATAGTGTTAAAAAATATTTTTTCAACATTCCCTACCTCCAAATCGTAATGGTTACTATTAACGAATTAAATAATATCCAATCACATTACATATTGCAACTATTAATTTATAATTCTAAAAAACCTCTAAAAAAGTAATAGTGGAATTAAGTATTAGCGAGGGGGAATTTTATTCGAAGTATTATGAAGTAATTAATTTGTAAAGTATAATACTCAAAACGACGGGCTTATCTGAAGGAGAAAATTAAGTTAGCCTCGTCAACAGTGGATTAACAAGGCTATTTTTTCAATCATTAATTCAAAAAATAAATATACATTGTAAACATCATTGCTATCAAAATCCCAACTCCCAGAATTGAATAGCCTATCCATTTAACGTCATCTATTTTTTGAAATTTAAGATATTCTTTATAATTGATCTCTCCCTTTGCAAACCTTAAGCCAAAGTCATCAGGATTAACAGTAAAATAGTTATTATTGTCATCTTCTAGAATTATTTTTGTAATAAGGTCATTGCTATTAAATTGTGAAGTTTGAAATTGAGGTTCCCAACAATAACCCTCTGAAAATTCTACTCTCGCTACTTTGTACAAAGAATTTTTACGTATTTCCTCATAAACCCGATATGAATGATTTTCGATAAAATCGCTATTTATACACATATAAACTCACCTCGCTTTTCTTATTTTGAATGCACTTGTTCATTATTTTATTTATTATACGCTCGAGAAACTTAATACTAAAGGAAAATTCGCCTATTATATTATACAAGGCGAATTTCCTTCTATTTAATCATGTTGATAGCAAGATTCATTCAATTGCATTTTGTCCCGCATGAGTTTTGAATTTTGCCGTATCTACACTAAATTAATTTATTCTTTTAACCGAATTAATCAATCCTCAATAGCTGAGCATTAACCGCACAAATTATAGTACTTAATGACATAACGGCAGCCCCGATTGCCGGTGTGATTACAATCCCCACACTAATAAGAACTCCAGCTGCTAGTGGTATGGCAATAATATTGTATCCGGTAGCCCAGATTAAATTTTGAACCATTTTTCGTCGACTAGCTTTGGAAAGTTTAAGAGTACTTAATATATCAACAGGTTTACTGTTTACTAAAACAACATCTGCAGTTTCAATTGCAACGTCAGTTCCAGCGCCAATTGCAATTCCTAAATCAGCTTCGGCTAAAGCAGGTGCATCGTTTACACCATCACCAACCATCGCGACTTTTTTGCCACCCTCTTTTAATGTACTGACATTATCTGATTTTTCATGTGGTAGTACTTCAGCAATCACCTTTGTCATTCCAAGCTTTTCGCCAACATAATGTGCTACTCGACTATTATCACCAGTCATCATTACAGTTTCAATTCCTAATTCACTAAGTTCTTTTATAACTTTATAAGAGGATTCTCTAATTATATCCGCTAATGCAATCATCCCTTGTAATACGCTATCTTTTAATACAAAAATAACGGTTTTACCTTGTTGTGCTAGATTCTCATATTTTTGTTCATCGAAGGAAATTTGATTTGCTCTTAATACACCTGGACTTACAACTGCAATTTCAGAACCATTTATTTTCGCCACAAGGCCTTTACCTGTTAGGTTTTGATAGTCATTAACTTCATATATCTCTAATTTACGATCCTTACCTTCCTTTACTATCCCTTTTGCAATAGGATGTTCAGATTGTATTTCAACAGAATACGCTAGTTTTAATAATTCTTCTTCACTAACACCTTTATTTGGATAAACATCTGTTACTCCGAAATTTCCTTCTGTTAAAGTACCTGTTTTATCAAAAACTATTCGATTAATTTTAAATGCACTTTCAAATGATGTACGGTTACGAATCAATAGCCCATTTTTGGCTGCAAGTGATGTAGATCTAGATGCTACAAGGGGTGTAGCTAGACCAAGTGCGTGTGGACAAGCGATAATCAATACAGTTACCATTCTTTCTAACGCTATATCAAAATCACCTATTATCCACCAATGAGCCAATGTAATAATCCCTGAAACAACGGCAACATAAAATAACCATTTTGCAGCAGTGTCTGCAAACCCTTGAGCTTTTGATTTTGTTTTCTGGGCTTCACTAACTAATTGGATAACTTTAGCAAGATATGTGTCACTACCTGTTTTTCTAACAGTTATTTTTAATACACCATCACCATTAATAGCCCCACCAATTGCTTCCATTCCAATCGTTTTTTCTACCGGAATCGATTCTCCAGTTAACATCGATTCGTCAACTGTTGAATGTCCTTCAAAGATTATTCCATCGAGTGGAATTTTTTCTCCTGGCTTCACCAAAATTTGGTCACCTGGTTTTAAGTCTTCAACTGAAATTTCCACTATATTACCTTCAATTTCAAGTTTATGAACTTCTTTTGGCATTAGCTTAATTAATTCTTCTAATGCTTTCGAAGCACCCGATATAGATTTCATTTCAATCCAGTGACCAAGAAGCATAATGACAATCAATGTTGCTAATTCGAAGTAGAAGTCACTACCTTCGATAAAGAAAGCAGTTAATGTACTATATACATAAGCAGTAACGATTGCTAATGAAATTAACAACATCATACCTGGTGCTCTATCTTTAATCTCGCTCCAAGCACCGAATAAAAAAGGTTTACCACCATAAAAAAAGACAATTGTAGACAATAAGAATAATAAAAATGTATCTCCAGGGAATTCAACATGATAGCCAAATAACATTTGAATCATCATTGATAAATATGAAATCGGTATAGTTAAAACTAATGACACCCAAAAACGTTTTTTAAACTCAGCAATTGAATGGCCATGGTGTTTGTCGTGCCCCTCATGGCTACTATGATTATGATTATGACTGTGATGACTACGTTCAGTATGTTCATGGTGATTTTTTTCCGGAGTCGTATGTTGGTGATCGTTGTGTTGTTCATTTTCTGTCATATAAACATGTTCATTATGTTTATGTCCATGGTGAACATGTTCATTGTTGTCGCTTTCATAGTGATTATGACGTGAATGTTCATCATCAAAATGATTTTTGCTATCAATACCTTTATTACCCATTTCCTCACTCCTAACAACATTCGTGGTTGTGTTTCCAATACAGAGTAATTCTTCTTCATTCACTTTTGACCATATTAAACCAATATAGTCATTATTAACCTTTATATAAATCTAATGTAACACGTAAATATGCAGAATTTATGGAAATTATTGTACTTAATTGAAAACGTTTGTAATAAATGAATTGTTTCTATAATCAATGGCTAAAAGTACTACTAAGCATTTAACCCCAAATTAAAAAGAGCTTGTAGATAAGGATTATCTTCAAGCTCTTTTTAATCATAAAAGATCAACTTCTTGAAATAAGTAGCTTTCTAAAAAGGTTTAGTAAGTACTCTAATCAATACTGTCCACTTTTTTATGGTTTTTTATAAACAATATTCTTAACAAAATTAAGATAAAAATTAACATTACGAAGAACATTAAATTTTTATTAATTCTTTGATCATTTATTGCGTTATCCTTGGATTCTTTTAAAATTTCAACATTATCGTTCCAAGTTATATTTTTCTCTAATTGAAATTGGGCAATTACATCTTGTGAGTCGTTTTTTAGTTCCAAAACTCCACCTTTTGTTATCAGTTTATGAATATTTTCATTATTAGAAATCGTATAGGTAAGAATATCATTGTTTATGTACTCTTCATTGTTTATTTCAAACAATTGTCCCTGTGAAATACTCTCTACTGTAAAATTATTAAAACCATAATCAAGTAGGTCTACAGTATCGTGATAAGCAATATCTTCTGTTGGAGCATTAAGAGTAACAGCAATTAATGATAAATCTCCTCTTGTTGCAGCAGTAACTAAAGTAATACCAGACTCATCAATATAACCAGTTTTCCCTCCTGTAATCCCTTCATATGGTTGTTCTCGCATTAATTTATGATGAGTATATATGGTTGTATCCCACGACTCCCCATTCCAACTTAATTCCTTTGTTCCAAATATTTCTCGGAACTCATTATTCTTCATTGCATACTGTGTAATCAGTGCGAGGTCCCTAGCAGTAGTTAAGTGCTCTGGATGGTAAAGACCAT
The DNA here is from genome assembly GCF_000772965.1 of Ureibacillus massiliensis 4400831 = CIP 108448 = CCUG 49529. GTDB lineage: Bacteria > Bacillota > Bacilli > Bacillales_A > Planococcaceae > Ureibacillus > Ureibacillus massiliensis. The sequence goes on from NZ_JPVQ01000036.1 coordinate 17,613, forward strand.
GTGGGTTAACAAAGTTTGTATTTTGTAGTCCTAAATCTTTTAAGTATCGATTTAAACTAATTACGAAATCCTCTACCGATCCATCCAAGTGTTCTGCTATTGCTATACCTGCATCATTCCCGGAATTGACCAGTAGTCCTTCGATAAGCCTTTTTAAGGTTATCTTTTCTCCTTCTTCTAAATAAACCCGAGTACCTTCTACGTCTCTTGCATTGTGACTTACTGTTACAATGTCTTCAAGATTTCCATTTTCAATTGCATATATTGCAGTTGCAATTTTTGTTAAGCTTGCTGGTTGCATCTTTTTATCTGAATTTTTTTCATATAAAACTCTGCCTGTGTTTCCATCAATTAAAATGGCAGCTTCACTTGTTATAAGTGGTTCATCAGGAGAAACTGCTCCTATTACTTTATTATTAAAGAAGATTGAAAAAATAGATAAGATTATTAGTAAAACCAATAATTTCATTACTAATGGAATATCAATGCCTATAAATCTCCACATACATATTATTCTCCCCATAAAAATTTACCTAATGTATTTTAAGAAATAAATATGAAAAAATTATGGAGAAATTAAAGAAAATCAATTATGTAATTAAAACGTAATACTTGTAAATTACTATAACCTAAATTTTTGTATATATTTCATCTAATAAATGTATTAAAGTTTTAATATATTCTGTACAGCTACCCATGTATTACAAGAATATATCCTATACTCTTCCCGAACTTCCCTATTAACATAAATTTATGTTTAGTAGTATTGTCATTTCTTTTTTGTAATAATTTGTTACAGAAATGAAAAATAACATTCTCTTTTTTTATGTTAATCTTATCCTATTCAATTAAAGCATTGCTTTTTAAAGGAGTAAGATTTCAATGAAAAAAAGATTGTTACTACCAATCTTTGCATCTTTTATGATTTTTACAGGTGTAGGTGCAAATGATGTATATGCAGCAACGGTTTCAGATTTAACAAATACTGCTAAAGATTATATTGGAGCTCCATATCTATTCGGTGGTACAAATATTAATACCGGTGTTGATTGTTCAGCTTATACACAATTTGTATTTTCAAAGTTAGATATTTCATTGGAACGTACTTCAAGAGCTCAATATCAACAAGGTACACCTGTATCCAAAAGCAATTTACAAGCGGGTGACTTAGTATTTTTTAATACATCCGGTACTGGCATTTCACACGTTGGAATATACATAGGAAATGGTAATTTTATATCAGCAACACCAAGTTCAGGTGTAAGAATTGATAAATTAAACGATCCCTACTACTGGGGTTCACGATACATAGGTGCTAAGCGTGTAGCAAACTTTACAACAACTGAAAAAGCAGAAGTAAAAAATTCTCAGGTAGATTTTAGTATTTACGCATCTCGTGGTGAAGTAGCACTACAACTAGCTAAAGCTTTAGGTTTAGATACAAGCGATACAAATTCACCCTTCCCAGATGTGAAATCAACATCTAAATATGCTGGGGCTGTTACGGCACTTAACAAACTTGGTATTTTTAACGGTGATCAAAGTGGAAAATTCAATCCAAATTCTCCGATTACCCGTGGCCAACTAGCAATTGTTTTAGTTAAAGCTTTTGAATTAGAAGAATTAGGAAAAGCTGAAAAATTCTCCGATGTTTCTAGCGCTCATTATGCATATGAATATGTTACTATTCTATCTTCAAATGGTATTACTTCTGGAAAACCAGATGGAACATTTGGTGTTGGGGATAAAGTAAAATTAATACATTTAAAAATTTTCTTAGATCGCTTAACTCAATAATCTCTTTTATTTAAAATATTAATAGTATAGGACTTCTCAATATCGAGAAGTCCTATTTTTTAAGTTACTTTTAATTGTGCTGATTAATTAATATTCTTTAAGATTTAGGCATATTTATTGCTTGAAATAAAGTTTGATAAAAATACTTTCTTCTGTATGATTTAGTATGTAGTCTTATACAAAAGTTTGATTAGTATAGTAGTTCATATTCAATTAAAGCACCCTATAATGGAATATATTCTTACGGTAAAAAGGCGGTATGAGAATGCAAAAGAAATTAAAGAAAAACCGAATTCGTTGTAAACTTTGTGGTGACATTATAGAATCCAAAAGTACATATGACTTTCAAAAATGCACGTGTGGAGCAGTAGGTATAGATGGTGGATTAGACTATGCAAGACGTGTTTATGGTTCGAATCCAGCAGAATTATATTACGAAGAATTATCCGAATATGAATGAATTAAACATATGTCAAAAATGGGTATATCCGCCAAAAGCTGAGAGAAGCAAAACCCAAGATTACTGTAAACCAACATTCTTGGGTTCGATTTTTATTTTTGCTTTATGTCAATTGCTTGTGGCCATCTATTGTACTACGTAACTTTTAGTTATTTAAATTTATTTTGCATACTTTATAAATCTTTTAAGAACTAAGGTAATCTTGAATTTAATAAAAATAGAGACGCTTCTTAAACAATCGCGCCCTGAAATTGAATAACATAATATGGTCTTAGCATTTATTCTTGCAACTACCCCCTCTTGTAATAAAACGTTCAATTATTAAAGTCACAGTAGGAAACGACTTTTTTAGCATAAATTTGTCCATCTAATGAGGAGCAAAACTACTCTTTTATTACTTTTGCTTTTTTCAATAATTCTAATCTGCCAATCGTTCTATACTGTTCGTTGATAAATGATATTGCATGGGTTAAATAATCATGGGCATCATCTAAGTAGCTTTTGAACTCTTCGAATTGTACATTATAAACCTGCTCTTCATTATAAAGTTGCATATAAAATTTGAACCAATCATATTCTGGTGGTACTATATAATTTAGTTCATTGAAATATTTTTTTAAATCGTCTAAAAATCTAAGTTCTGGAATTATCTCTCGTATCTTCTCTTCATACAGTTCCTCTAATTCTCTTTTACGTAAATCCTCAGTGGCAGACAATAATCCTGATAAAAAACCAAATGGATCCATAGACTGGGGTACATTTATAAATTCACTATTTTCAAGCAATACACTACGGTAATACTTTGCAATTTTCTCCACGATTTCTTTATTTTTGAAAATAACCCCACTCTCATAATTTCTATTGCTGCCAAAACTAAAATTAGCAGAACCAACAAATGCAAAATCGTCTGTAATGAAAAGTTTTGAATGATTGGCTTCAAGTTGAGCGCATAATACAAAATTTTTAAATACTTCTTCTATTTCTAAATTATCACTGGTTGCATTAGTCATGGTAGCATATAACAATCGAACATCTACACCAACATTAGCAAGTCCAGCTAATTTCTCATAAAAGCTTCTTGGGTACTGATTAAAATTAAAATTATATGTCGCTATATAAATGGTGCCAGTTTTCCTCGTCACTCTTGATAGTAATTCATCCCAAAAGTTTGATTCTTTGAAAAACACGACCTTGCCATCATGAAACGATATGTCTTCTCTCATAATACCCTCCATAACAATTTCCCTTTTGTATCCTTAATTATTCCGATTTATCAGGGAAATGTTTGATATCGAAATCATAGAAAATTCATTAATTCTTAAATTATAGTTTACTTGATTTTTTATAAATAGTTGAGCCTTTCTTGAATTGATTGTTGTAATACAGAATAGTACGTTAATTTTTCTTAGATCAACACCCCATTAGATTGCTGTTCAACAATCTGGCCGATTTGTGGAAAAAGAAAAAATCCTCATATTAACACAAGGATTTTTAATCAAAATTAATTTGAAATTACAAATCTTTATTTTAAGTTATCGAATTTTGTTTCATATTTATCGGAAAACTACAAGATTATAGGAATTTTTAAATAGAAATAGCATATATAAAAATGCTTAAAGCTATTCATGCATATTATAAAACTATTTACACCTAAATCCCCCAATATGTTAGCGTATCGAATAACCCAATTATAATAAGAATTACACCGGTTGTATTTTGTACGACTTTTCCTATGTTTCTACTATTTTTCATAATAACTCGTTTCGCATCAAAAACTTCAATTAAAGCAAAAATAAGTAGTAAAGGAATTGAAGTTGCGATTCCAAACACTGCTGGTAGGGCAAAACCATATGAAGTAGAGACAACTGTAGGCATTAACCAAACAAAAAACAGGACAAACATAGTTGGACAAAAAGCGAGCGAAAAACTTGCACCTAATAAAAAGGAGCCCAGTTTTCCTTCTTTCATGATGACTGGAACACGTTCAGTAATTCTCCCTAGAAATTCCATTTTAAACAATCCAAGTAGTACAAGACCTGTTAAGACCAATAATGGTCCGATTACTTTCCTGAATACTGCAAAGTACTTAGTCATCTCTGTTTCAAATGCCTGTCCAAAAATCCAGGCAAGCCATCCTATTAAACTGAACACAACAACTTTTCCAAAAATAAAGAATGCAATTTCAGTCCAAATTGTCTCTTTTTGTATCGCTCTATTTCCATAAAACGTAATAGCACTAATATTGCCGGTTAATTGACAGGGTGCAAATGCGCCTATTAATCCAAGCAAAATCGCAACAATAATTGGAGAATGTTCATAGGAATACATAAACGCTGAAATTGGTTCACTAATCATTCCACTTATATTAGATAGAAAACTATACATAATAAATACCATTCCCTAAATTTATTTCCTCAATTCACCATTTGAAGCTAACTTCTCCCAATTAACAAGATCTTTTGTTAAATAAATATTTAAAGTATTTGTTACTATCGTTATTTCTGCACTATTATTAGGATTAGTAGCAATATAGACAATAGGATCTTTCATTATTTCCTCTGGAAGTGGAATTTCTTTTTCTTCTGAACTGTCAAATGTAAATGATTTTAAATAAACATTCGAATCATCAAAATTTGTATAGTAGCCACCAGACTCAGTTAATGTAACGTAAGAAACCATACTTGCAGAATTAAATTTTTTAAAGTTTTGACCAAAATCTTCAGTCATAAATATTCCATCTTTACTTCCTATTACAAGCAACTCTTCTCTTGTTGGATGTGCAGCAAAGTTTGAGATATATGTCGAATTAAATCCATTTAGAGCTGATGAAGTCCAAGTTTTACCTTCGTCAGTTGAATAATGTAGACCTCCCTCTAAATTTTCTGTTGGCATTTCATTAAATACATAAATTGCATTTGAGTTGTACCCAGCGGCAAGATAGTGGAAATCAATTTCCCCATAAAATGCCAACTTTTCAAAGCTTGCACCTTTATCCGTACTTTTAATTAGACCTAAAGGATTTTCAAGGTCAGAACTTTGACCAGGATGTCCACTTGCAAAGAAACCATCATTTACTGCTTGGAATCCCATATAATCATGCTTTTGACTATTAGCTTCTTTCCAACCACTTTCATCGTAGGAATATAAACCTGCATGTGTAGCAATTACCACACTATCTTCTCCATTTATATAGCCTACACCATGAATGTGATCAATTGGATTATTTTTAACTTCACCGTATTGAAACTCAATATTTTCACCTGAACTACAGGCTGTTAAAATTAAGACTAACATTAAAAGGCTAAACATCATTGTATACTTTTTCATTATTCATGCTCCTTTAACTCCATTTATAACCAATTCCCCAAACCGTTTTGAGGAAATCATCAATTGGTAATCCTGCTTTCCCGAGTTTATCTCTCAAATTACGGATATGTGAGTCTACTGTTCTAATATCAGTATCTGTTTCATATTCCCAAGCAGCGTTCATTAATTCCTCTCTTGTAAATGTCTTTGTCGGTCTAGAAATCATAGCCTCTAAAATATGGAATTCTTTTAGAGTCAGTTGAACAGTTAAATCCAAATAATGTAACGAGTATGTTTCTTGATCCAATTGAAAACCATTAAACTTAATCATATTTTGTTCATCATCATCTTCAGGGAATCTTCTTAGAACCGCATTTACTCTTGCCACTAATTCCTTTTCATTAAATGGCTTTGAAATATAGTCATCTGCACCAATATTTAAACCTTTAACTAAGTCTTCTTTATCAGATCTAGCAGTCAACATAATGATTGGTACATTTGAAAATTCACGGATTTTTTCACATACTTCCCATCCGTCCATTTCAGGCATCATAACATCTAATAAGATTAGTTGAATTCTTTCTCTCTCAAGTACTTTTAATGCCTCATTGCCATCCGTAACTTTGATGCACTTATATCTATGAGGGATTAAAAATAATTCAACTAAATCTAGCATTCTTTGCTCATCATCGACCAAAAGAATGGTTTGCGTTTTGGGCATATTCCCACCCCCATATTTAAATAATAATGGTAAATGTACTACCAATTCCTAAGTTACTTTCCACATTAATAGTACCGCCATGTGCTTCGACTAACTCTTTCACAACAGCTAATCCAATTCCTGAACCACCATAAACTCGCGATCGTGATTTTTCAACACGGTATAATTTCTCAAAGATAAAATCTAATTCTTCCGACGGAATACCGATTCCAGAATCAATAACCTTAACAACCGTTTTATCTCCTTTTTTATATGCTTCCAATAGTACTTCCGTATTTTCTTTTGAATATTTCAATGCATTATCTAATAAATTTACAATTATTTGCCCTAAGCGAATAGAGTCAGCAAATATTGTAAAATTTTCATTAGTTTTCAAGTTTAGTTTAATGTTTTTCAATTCAAATGATGGTGCAACAAGTTTACAAATATCCTCAAGGAATGGTTGTGACTCAAAATTGGTTTTTGTTACCGTAAAAGAGTTTTCATCCATTCTAGCAAGATCTAATAAATTCTTAACTAACTCTTTCATCTTGTTTGACTCTTCACCAATAATTTCAAGATATTGTTTTCTTTCCTCGTCACCCAATCCATCTCTCATTGCAACATTAGAGTAGCCAATTAAATAAGTTAAAGGTGTACTTAATTCGTGCGAAACCGAAGCTAGAAATTCATTCCGATCTTTTTTTAGTCTCTCCAAATCATTGGCCAGTTTTTGAATAGAAAAAGATAATTCACCAAGTTCGTCTTTCCCTAATTTAGGAAGGCTAACATTAAATTCACCTTTACTTAATTTTTCCGTTGCCTCTTTCATCCGTATTAATGGTCTAGTGATCACTTTTGATAATACAGCGTAAATTAGTAAAAGCACTACAAAACTGGTTACTCCCGCTATTGCGAAGTGAACATTCAAGTAGCTAACCATTTGATTAAGTGAGTTTGTACTTTGAAACATCACAACATAACCAACCTCAATTTCACTTACTTTATAGGGATGAATACTAACTATATAAGGCGAATTTTCCCAATCAGAGATTAATATCCTATCCTTACCTTCTTCTAAATCTTTTATTAGTGGATTGTATACTTCTAATAAGTTGCTGTCTATCCCAGAGTTTCCTATAATGTTACCTCTATTATCGGTAATGACAACTTCTCTCTCCTCATTCATTTCCATCAATACAATATGTTTTATTGTAGTATCAGAATAATTCTCAACTAATACATCTCTGTGGTTTGCCCCATTTGATAATAATAAGGAAAACTCTTCTTCAACTCTGGTATGGATAATTTTTCGATGAAGATAAACCATAAGAAAGCATTCCATCACAAGCACTACAATAAAAAAACATGTAGCCAGTTTTATAGAAACTTTGTTCATAATTATTTAATTCCTCCATCCTTAAGATAATCTTGCTTAAGGATTCAAACGTTAATTTAAATTTTTACTTGGCAATATCTGTTCCATATAACTGCGAATAGCCGTTTCACTCATTTCCCCAGTAATAATATTCTCTATTTTTCCTTCCGGATTAATAAGAACTGTCGTTGGTAAAGGATTAATATTATATGTACCCATTACACTTTTACTTTTATCGATTAATACAGGGAATGTTAATCCTTTACGATCAATGTAATTTTGAACTACAAAATCCGATTCAGCAATATTTACTGCTAAAACCTGAAGACCTTGTGTTTTATATACTTGGTAATAACGATTAATTATTGGAAACTCTCTTTCACAAGGTTTGCACCAAGTACCCCAAAAGTTTAAAAAGACCCCTTGTCCCCTATAATCAGATAACCTGTGTTCAACACCATCCATATCTATAAGTACGAAATCCGGAGCAACATCACCTACTTGTAAAACTTCAGCTTTTTCTTTCGTTAAACCTGTATAAATCGTAAATACTATAGCAGAAAATAATAATAGTAGAATAACAAATCTTACTACTCTACGTCTCTTTTTTTTATCCATAAATTAATATCCTTTCTTAAATTTCAGTCTTATAAAGTGTTAAAATCCTGTAAATCCACCGAAGTATGGTATTAAGAAAGTAATAATCATTGTCATTAAATCAAAGTATAATAGGATACCCATCATAATCATTATAATCCCACCTATTTTCATAAATAGGTCGCTTCTTTTTTGAAGAAATTTCATTCTCCCAATAAATAGAGACATTACTAGGAATGGAATAGAAAAACCAAGTACATAAAATAACATATAGATAATTCCCTGACTTGGATTTGAAATTCCTAACGCAATGACACCTGCAAGGATTGGACCTGTACAAGGGGTCCACCCAGCTGCAAAACCTATTCCAATCAAAACAGAACCAATATATCCTTGAGGTCTTTTCTTAAACTGGATTCTTTTTTCGGAACTTAAAAAATCAAATTTGAAGAAACCTAGAATTACTAAACCAAAGATAACCATAAATAGTGCACCAATTTGCCTTAGTAAATCTTGATACTGTATAAAGATTTGTCCAATTATGGAAGTTGAAAGTCCTAAAGCCAAAAAGATTATCGAAAATCCAATTAAAAATAATATCGTATGAATTAGCGCTCTCTTATGAAATATTCCTTTTTCTTCTTTCAATTCATTAAAGGACATTCCAGTAACATAAGAAAGAAATGCGGGATATAACGGAAGAGAACATGGTGAAATAAACGACAAAAGCCCTGCTCCGAATGCAAGAAAGAAATTTAATTGATCAACCAAAATAATGTCTCCACCCTTACCATTTTATTTGAAAACAATGGCTACAAATAAAAATTTTAAAATTAAATAAATTATAAACAAGATTTATGCAAAAACTATGGAGAAAATAAATCTTACCATTACAAAAGTCAAAAAGGTTATCCTATCTCAACTAGGATAACCTTACAAAATTGACCATTTCTCTCTTTCCCATTTATATTTACTTTTCTGTACTATATCCTACATAATGCTAAATACGATGAAATGCTATTCTAATTATAGATTCATCAATATATATTGTAATAGAGATAGATGACGCTGTTCATCTAGTGCAGCATTTTTAAAATACAATCTCCCTTTTGTTGATACTGCCCTCGAAGATAGTCTTAAATAGCAAATCGCACTATCTAATTCGTTTTGTATAGCTATACTTAAACCTTCTTCAAATTCAAAAGATATTATCTCATCAGGTTCTGAGGATTGCAGGCCATCTAAAGTAGGTAGAATTTTATTTAACCATTGAAAGTGTTTAATTTCATCACTCTGAATCTTTATTATCAAGTGTTGGTATTCTTCTTTAGGTGCAAGTTCTGCTAATTTATTATAAAAGTTGTATTGTTTGACTTCATTAACTAAAGCTTTTGAAATTTCCTCTATTAAATGCTCATCATTATCCAAAATCACACATCCCTTCATTTATTATGAGGAATTTTGGTATAAACTCTTTCAACGAATCCCTTTCACACCTTGCTTTTACGTATTACAGTTAAAATTATAACAATTAAATTTGTAGAAATTATGGATTTCATAAAAATAAAATGTCCATTGCCAATTTCATGACATGAACATTTATTAAAGTTTAATAACCTTTGCAATTTTTTATTTTATAAGGCAGTTTTATTTCGAATTTAGAGCCTTTACCTAACTCACTCTCAACCGTAATTTGCCCATCCAAATACTTTACAAGTTCAAATACAATTGCTAAACCTAGGCCAGTTCCTCCATTTGTTCTAGACCTTGATTTCTCTACTCGATGGAAACGATCGAAGATGAATGGAAGATCTTCATTTGGAATTCCTATGCCTGTATCCTTAACAGAAATCAGTATAGCTGTTTTTTCCTTTTTGGCCTCAACAATTATACTACCCTTTTCCGTATAATTAATAGCATTCTCTAATAAATTAAGTAGAATTTGTTCCAATCTAAGTCCATCTGAAATAATTGAAGGTAACTCTGAATCCAATAATAATGATAAAGAGATATTTTTCTTCATTGCTTTTAACTTCACTTTTTGAACTGCTGATTCAATAACATCTTCTATATCAACTGACTGAATGTAAAGATTAATTATACCTTCTTCCATTTTGGACAATTCAAATAGTTCCTCGATTAGTTTTGCTAATCGTTCCGATTCTTTTTCAATAATCGCTGAATATATCCTTAATTCTCTCTCATTACTATATTGACCATGTTTGATTACTTGTGCGTAACCCATTAGATATGATATAGGAGTACGTAGTTCATGCGATATGTTTGCAAGCAACTCACTCCTATTTGAACGATAATTATTTAACTCAAGACTTAAATGGTTTATTGCATTAGCTAAAGAGCCAATTTCATCATTAGATTTTACCTCTACTTTTATGTTTAGTTTTCCTTTAGCAATTTCCCTCGTGGCTCTTTCCATTTTGAGAAGTGGCCTTGAAAGTTTTTTGGCTAGGAAAATCGTATAACCAAAAGCTAATATTATTGCTGCAATTATTGCAATTATTATCCAATCCCTTATAACATGCATTATTTGATGGATTTCATCAACAGAGGAAAATAAAATGACACCACCTTTAAATTCATTGTTTTCTATTATTGGTCTTCCGACGAAAAAGTACTTTTCATGAGTAATAGGATCATGTTGTTCTTTTTCAAATTCCTCACCATTTTGAAGGGTTTTTAGCAAGTCTTCCGTTATGACCGAACCAGTATTAAATTCGTGTGAATAATTCGAGAAAATAACCTCTTCTTCATTGAAGACAAGGATGCCTTCATCTGTAATAGTACTTAAATAATCATAATACTCATCCATCATTGTGTTTCTTACTGCTATTACAATTTTATCAGCTAACTCATTTACATTTTCATTAACGTGTAACCTATATACATTAAGAAAAATACTATCAATAAGTATTGCAAAAGGAATTAGGATACTAAGAAACAAAACCATGATAAATAATCCATATTTAATAACAATACTTTCTACTTTCACATTTGGTCTCCTGGTACTGTAAACTGATAACCAATACCCCAAATTGTATTTATAAATTTTGCTTCTCTCAAAACATTTTTAATTTTAGTTCTAATGTTTTTTATATGAGTATCAACAATCCGAACATCCCTATCTTCGTGGTTCTCCCAGATTTGATTTAGCAAAATATCTCTCGTGAAAATGTGATTTGGTGAATTAGCTAATATAAAAAGTAAATCAAATTCCTTTGTAGTTAATTCTACTAAAGTGTTATTTATGTAAAGTTTCCTACTACTTAAATGCATTCTGAATAACCCATTTGAAAATGAAATACTATTCTCCTTTAATGTATGGCTATTTTTTATTTGGTCAGTCCTACGAAATAGAGCTTTCATTCGTGCCTTTAGTTCTTCAAATTCAAAGGGCTTTACTAAATAGTCATCTGCACCAATTTCAAAACCTTTCACTTTATCAGATAACTCTGTTCTTGCAGTTAGCATTAAAATTGGCGTCTTATGCTTTTTCCTGATTTCCTCACAAATTGTCCACCCATCAACATATGGAAGCATAATGTCTAGAATGATAAGGTCAAAATGCCTTTTCTTTATTAGTTCTAAAGCTTCTGCACCATCTTTGGCTGAATAAACATTATATTCATATCTTAAATGTATAATTAATAAATCCAACATATACTTTTCATCTTCAACAATAAGAATATCTCTCAAAAGTCCATCCTTTCAAAATATATTGTTCAGCCAAAATGTTGACATATTTTTCATTGAATTATTGAAATGACTATTAATAATCATTTCATTTTAAGAGTAAAAATAATGGCGTTTACCCTATTGGATGAACGCCCATTAGTTAATAGAGTAAACTTCCTTCCTTTAATCTACTCTATATGAAAGTTAAATTTATTTATTCAGTTTCACTCTTTGTAAACGTAAAGCGTTTAATACAACCGAAACAGAACTAAATGCCATCGCAGCTCCTGCTACCCATGGTGCAAGTAATCCTATTGCGGCAATTGGTATACCCACTGTGTTATAGGCAAATGCCCAGAATAGGTTTTGTTTAATATTTAGCATTGTTTTACGACTCATTAGAATTGCATCTGCAATGCTGTTTAAGTCTCCTCGAATTAATGTAATATCCGCCGCTTCCATCGCTACATCTGTACCAGTACCAATTGCCATACCTATATTAGCTGTTGCTAATGCTGGTGCGTCATTAATACCATCTCCGACCATTGCCACTTTCTTACCTTGATCTTGTAATTTTTTCACTTCATCTGCTTTACCTTCCGGAAGTACTTCTGGAATTATGGCGTCAACGCCTACCGCTTTCCCAATTGCTTGGGCAGTTCGCTCGTTATCACCAGTCATCATAATAACTTGAATACCCATTTCTTGTAAACGATGAACAGCCTCTTTAGATGTTTCTTTAATTGTATCCGCTACAGCAACAATCCCAGCATATTGCCCATTAATTGCAGCTAACATAGCAGTTTTGCCGTTTCTTTCTAACTCTTCCATCGCAGCAAGAATTGATTGAACCTCGATACCATATTGTTGCATTAGTTTTCGTGTCCCAATAATCACACCTTGACCTGAAACTGTTGCTTGAATACCATAACCAGGAATCGCTTCGAAATATTGAACATTGCCAAGCTCGATGCCTTTTTCTTGAATACCTTCAACTATTGCCTGTGCTAATGGGTGTTCAGATTGTTTTTCTGCTGCACCAATAAGTGATAAGAATGTGTTTTCGTCTTGACCAGCTTCTAACAAAACATCTGTTAAAACAGGTTTACCGTGTGTTACAGTACCTGTTTTATCAACTACTACTGTGTCAATAGCTTGAGTTTGCTCTAAATGTTCTCCACCTTTAAATAAAATACCGAACTCTGCCGCACGACCTGAACCAGCCATAATTGAAGTTGGAGTTGCTAACCCAAGTGCACATGGACATGCAATAACAAGAATTGCAATTAAGACCTCAAGTGCCTGAGTAAAGTTACCTGGATCTACCCATAAAATCCATACTAGAAATGTGATAACTGCTATTCCTATTACTATCGGAACAAAAATACCTGAAATTGTATCAGCCAATCGTTGAATAGGAGCTTTTGATCCTTGTGCATCTTCTACAACCTTAATGATTTGGGAAAGTGCAGTATCACGTCCAACTTTTGTTGCCTTCATTTTAATGAAACCATTTTTATTAATTGTTGAGCCGTATAAAACATCCCCCGCTGTTTTATCTACTGGTAAACTTTCACCTGTTAACATCGATTCATCAACTGCTGTTGTGCCTTCTAATACCTCACCATCAACTGGAATTTTATCACCTGGTTTTACAAATATGATGTCATCAATAACAACTTCCTCTAATGGAACTTCTTTTTCAACTCCATTTCGTAAAACAATTGCAGTTTTAGCTTGTAGCCCCATTAATTTTTTTATGGCTTCAGATGAACGACCTTTTGCCTTTGCTTCAAATAATTTACCTAATAGAATTAATGTAATTAGTACGGCACTTGTTTCGAAGTATAGCTGAGGCATGTGTACTGAACCAGTAGTAACAATTGCTTGGTAAACACTATAGAAATATGCTGCTGAAGTACCCATGACAACAAGTACATCCATATTTGCACTACCATTTCGAAGTGCTTTATATGCACCTACATAAAATTGTTTTCCAATAATAAATTGTACTGGTGTTGCTAAAATCATTTGAATCCATGGATTCATTAAGAGATCTGGTACATATAAGAATGATGTAAATGTAAAATGTCCAACCATCGTCCATAATAATGGTAACGACAAAATAGCTGAAAAAATGAACTTACGTTGTTGATCTTTAATGTGCTTTTCTCGGTAATCAACTTGTTCTTTATCCTCTTGCTTTTGATGCGCACCGTAACCTAAATTCTCTACTTTTGCAATAATGTCTGAAATAGTTACTTCTGAGGGATTAAATTCGAGTGTTGCTTTTTCAAGTGCTAAATTGACATTTGCAAATGCAACACCTTCCATTTTATTTAACCCTTTTTCAATCCGTGTCGCACAGGCAGCACAAGTCATCCCTGTAATATCAAATTCAGCTTTCTGTTTCACAACACCGTAGCCAAGTGCCTCAATTTTCTTTTCAAAATCGGTTTCACTCAGTTTTGACGAATCATATTTAATCGATGACTTTTCTAGTGCTAGGTTGACAGTCGCTTGCTCGACACCTTCCATTTTATTTAATCCTTTTTCTATACGTGTCGCACAAGCTGCACAGGTCATACCTGAAATTTGTATACTTGTTTCTTTTACTTCTTTACTCATGACATTTCACCTCTTATACCTAATAGGGGTATATAATTTTAGAAAAAGAGAGTGCTTTAAAAGCACTCTTATTTAACATCGTATCCTTGATCTTCAATTGTTTCTTTTATTTTATCAAGTGTTACTTGTGATTCATTAAATTCTACTTCTACTAGAGCTTCGTCTAATTTTACGTTTACTTGATTAACGCCTTCTAGTACTCCAACACTTTTTTGGACTGCATTGACACAATGTCCACATGACATTCCCATTACGTTTAAAGTTACATTTTGCATGATAATTTCTCTCCTTCTAATAAATGTTTTAAAGCACAATATACACTATAGGGGTATAATTTCTATAAAAAATTATACAAAAGCTATTTTTTCATTAACTTTTGTATTGTGACTACAAATTCGTCTAAAACCTCTTCATCACCTTCTGAAATACGTTCTACGACACAACTCTTTAAATGACCTTCCAAAAGAATTCTGGCTACACTATTCAAAGCAGATTGTGTTGCTGAAAGTTGTGTGATTACATCATCACAGTAAACGTCTTTATCAATCATTCCTTTTATGCCTCGGATTTGTCCTTCTATCCGATTTAATCGAGTTGTTAGGTTCTTTTTAACACTTTCTGAATGATGGCTTTTTCGACCTGATGTATCATCGTTTTTATGGAAAGCTACTTCGTTCACTGTATTTTCCACCATCTCAACCTCCTAACCTGATTTCATAATAACATACCCCTATAAGGTATGTAAAGATTGAAATATAATTTTTTATATTGCTTAAAACCGAGTTTTTGTAAGAAGTTAAACTGACTTTTCAATAAACATGGACTTTTCGCTACTATTGAAAACGTCAGACTTTAGTATCTTCATTGTAAAAAATTCAATTCATTTTCTCGTTATAACTAAAATTATTATTTCATGGAAATAATATTACTAATTAATATAAAAAGGATGGTATACATGGGTAGGATACCTACAACAAGAAAACTTCCTAAGGCAAAGCAATCCAATTTCACTTCATCGATTATACCTAGTGTATTATTATTTATCTTTGGTATGATAATCGCCGATTCCATCAACCCTTTCCAGGAGGTTCTGTCATCAACACTTGTATTTCTAGTCTTTCTAATAGCGATCAACGTAGGGCTATTTAGATATATGAGACTGCATCAAGCCTTTCAACGTACACATCGTATTCAATACTGGAATTTAAAACAGAAAAGCATCTTATTTCTTTATCTTTTTTTAATCGTTTTAATGCTAGGTGAATTATTTGAATATTGCATCCTAAATAAGCCACTTGTGCGGAACTTTGAGCCACT
>NZ_JPVQ01000037.1 GCF_000772965.1 Ureibacillus massiliensis 4400831 = CIP 108448 = CCUG 49529
GAAACGTTTAATTCATTAACGTTTTGTTGTTCAGTTTTCAAGGTTCATTATGCCAACTTTATTTAAATATATGAATACTATATTTATAAAAGCGACATTAATATTATATCATAATCGCAAATGAAATGCAACATTTTTTTGATTTTTTTATCATTTTTTTGATGCGTCTCGTAGCGACTTAATTAATATACCACGTTCATATATACATTGCAACACTTTTTTTGATTTTTTATTGAAAAACTGTTAATACCCCTATACATAATAAACCTGGGATTCCTAAGATCGTGATTGTTACAGCTGAAAATAGATTTACTGGCACTACGATATTATAACCATCTGCAATAATGTGAGCTATATATAAGATGGCAAATGAACATGCGAGCCTAAACCCAATAATCGCAAATTTTTCAAAAACAACATCAAAACCAACATTCTTTCCTATTAGAAGAAAACAAAAAATAAGTAGCGCGCAAATAATGCCAACTGATATGTATGTTAACATCGAATACTCCTTTTTAAAAAATTTTATACATAGGAGCATATGCTTTTGCTGCTACTCATATTTATGTTATTTAATTAATATTTTTCGAATTCTTGCTTCTTTAAATAAGTAAAAGTGAATACTTTCTGCTTTTTTCCTTTGTGCGATAACATCTAAATCATAGTCATCAAGCAATTCTTCAATAACCTTTGCACTGTTCCATTCTTCTTTTGTATCTAAAATAAGATTTCTTAATTTATCATCATATTCCCTTTTTAGCTTGCTTTTACGATGAAACATCCGAACAGCTCACTCACCTTAGTCTAATATAAACAATGTGCCTTCTGAAAAAAAGGATTCTTACAATTCTCTGCGTCCTTCTATCGCTTTAGATAATGTAACCTCATCTGCATATTCCAAATCGCCGCCAACAGGTAGACCATGGGCAATACGAGTTGTTTTAATCCCCGAAGGTTTTACTAAGCGAGAAATATACATTGCTGTAGCCTCACCCTCAATTGTAGGGTTTGTCGCTAATATTAATTCTTGCACGCGTTCATCCTGCAAACGAGTAATTAATGCTGCAACATTAATATCTTCAGGTCCAATGCCATCCATTGGGGAAATAGCGCCATGAAGAACATGATAAAGCCCATGATAATCACGCATTTTTTCCATTGCAATTACGTCCTTTGGATCTTGAACAACACAGATTGTCGAAACATCTCTTTGTTTATCTGAACAAATTTGGCATGGATCCACGTCTGTAATATGTCCACAAACCGAACAATAGGTTAAATTGCGTTTCGCATCGATTAAAGCCTTTGCAAAGGTTGATACGGTATCCTCTTTCATAGTTAAAACGAAAAATGCCAGTCGAGCCGCAGTCTTCGGTCCGATACCTGGCAATTTCATAAAGCTATCGATTAGCTTTGATATTGGTTCAGGGTAATACATTTATGTTCCTCCTAGAATGGAAGGTTTAAGCCTTGAGTGAATTTACCCATTGTTGAAGTAGTTGTTTCTTCTACTTTCTTTAAAGCATCATTTGTTGCAATAACTAATAGGTCCTCTAACATTTCTACATCTTCAGGATCTACAACAGAAGGGTCTAATTTTACTCCAAGTACTTCTCGTTGGCCGTTCATAGTGATTTTCACCATACCGCCACCTGCAGCACCTTCAAACTCTCTCGCGTTTAATTCCTCTTGTGCTTGCATCATTTCTTTTTGCATTTTTTGCATTTTTTTCATCATACCTTGCATATTGCCCATTCCACGCATAATTCTATATCCTCCTAATAATTAGTCTTCTACTACCTCAACAAAATCTTTACCAAACAATTTCTCAGCCTCAGACACTAATGGGTCTTCAGTAGAAACCTCATTTATTTCTTCTATAAATGGTTGTTCTGTTTGAGCTGCTACTTCATCATCATGATCAGTTGATTCTTTTTTATCAGCCAAGTGATTTTCTTTAATGAACTCTTCACGCAGTTTAAACCACTCTTCATCTGGAATACAAAGTAAATCGTATTTTGAATCTGTTAACTGATATAGATATTGTGAAAACATTGCTGTAAAGTCTGTATTTTCGGCAACCATTTTACAATGAATATCATACTTGAATTTTACCACAAATGCACTAGAAGATGCCGCAACCGGTTCTGCTTCTGCTAAAAGTGCTGCTTGCGATTTTTGAAGCTGCCCAAGAACTTGTGCCCATGCACCTTTCACTTTTTGGATATCCTGCTTCGTTGCTCCTTTTAACACCTCTTTAATTCGACCGACTGGTGGATTATAGTTTTGGGATTTCACCCTTGGTCGAGACGATTCTTTTGTTTGAGGAGTATTTGTTACTTGTGCACCGTTTTGAAGTTGCTGAGTTAACTGATGTACCATTCTTTCTAATGTTGTAATTTTTTCAGCCATAAGTGGATCTACTGCAACACTATTTGCATTTGAATGCTGCACCACACCTTCTGCACGAGCGTTTTGTGTCATTTTCAATAAAGCAGTTTCTAAATAAATTTTCGTGTGGTGTGAATATCGCATCTCTTGCTGTGTTTTAGATAGTATATCAATATATCCATAAAGAATGTCGGCGTTAAACATGCTTGCTAATTCAATAAATTTTTCTTCTGGTGCTATTAATTCTAATAATTCATCAAGCTCTCTACTTGTTTGTAATAATAGTAAATCACGGAAAAAAGTAATTAAATCTTCCGCTAATCGAGTAGGTTCCTTCCCGTCAGCAATAAGCCCCTCCATGAGTGATAAAACCTTTGCAATGTCTTTTTCTTTTAGAGCAAAAGTTAAATCATAAAAGACATCTTGGCTAACAGAACCCGTAACAAGTAATGCATCTTCGAGTGTAACTTGAGCATCGCTAAAGGATACGACTTGGTCCAGTAAACTTAATGCATCTCGCATTCCACCTGCAGCTGCCTGCGCTATTACTTTTAAAGCTTGCTCCTCGAAGGATAAATCAATATCTTCTAAAATTATTTTCATTCTTTCCAAAATATCATTTGAGGAAAGACGTTTAAAATCAAATCGCTGACAACGAGAAATAATCGTCGCAGGTAGTTTATGCGGTTCAGTTGTTGCCAAAATGAATACAGCATGGCTAGGTGGCTCTTCTAATGTTTTTAACAGAGCATTAAAAGCGCTTGTTGAAAGCATATGCACTTCATCGATAATATACACTTTAAACCGAGCATTTGCTGGGGCAAATCTTACTTTCTCGATAATGTCTCGCATTTCTTCAACACGTGAATTTGAGGCAGCATCGAATTCAATAACGTCCGGATGAGATCCTTCTGTAATACTTAGGCAAGTGGCACATTCATTACAAGGTTCATTGGTAGGTGCCTTTTCACAATTTAATGCTTTAGCAAAAATCTTCGCCGTACTTGTTTTCCCAGTACCTCGTGGACCAGAAAAAAGATAAGCATGGGTTGTTTTATTTGCTAGGAGGGCATTTTGAAGCGTTCTTTTTACGTGCGTTTGACCAGACATTTCACGAAATGATTGTGGTCGATATACACGATAAAATGCTTGATACGTCAACTTTTTCCTCCCCTTCTAGTTTCTCGTATTTAGTAGGTTCATTATAGCATAAGTTTCTATTATTTTTCCTATGCAATCAATAATCACTACATAAATCCACGAATTTTATACTCATTTCTTTATCTACTATGCTTCATATTTGCGCGTAGTTTTTTAATGGAGATAAATAAACAAATAATCGTAATTAAACTATAAAAAATTATATAAACAATCCAATTTGGAAAATCGATTCCCATTAATTCCGAAAGCTGTATTGATAGTTCTGGATAGAGGCTTGTAATCATGAGTGCAAATGGGTTAATACACGCCCAAAAATAAGTAATTGGTGAGCTTGACACCGATGAACTCCCTGATGAATAAGGTGCTATTGTTGTTAAATCATCGAGAATTACACCAACAAAGAATAGAAATGCGCTCACCGCTCCTAAAAATATCATAGCCCCATAAGTTGCAATCATTGCTACAACTGTCTTCTTTGTAATTGTAGAGAACATGATGCCAATACTGCCTATTGCTACAATTGTTAAAAGGTAAAATAGAAAAATGGAGATTAACTGAGTAGGTGATACTCCTCCAAATAAAAACACGATACTATATAACGGAAGCCCCGCCACAAGCAAGAGAATTAAAAATGCAATGGAAGATAATAGCTTCCCGATAATAATTTGAGTTGAACTTTGAGTTGTCGTTAACAAAATATTTAATGTTTGTTTTTCCCTTTCCGAACTAATAGCTCCTGCAGTTACGCCCGGAGTGATAAACATCGCCAGTGCCATTTGAAGAATGGAGACAACCGTAAACATCATAAAGCTTTCATCTGGTTTGAAAAAGCCCGTTCCTGTAAATTGCGTAAAGATACTTAAAAAACCGCCAACAAAGATAAATAATAGAATTAAATAAAACATTAATCCTGAAAAACTTTTAAAGTTTCTAAAACGTAATTTTAGCTCCTTTATTAAAACAGGATTTGAAAATCGTTGCATCATGGTTGATCCACTCCCTTTGTTATAGCCATGAAGACATCCTCTAAATCTTTTTCTTCTACTGAAAACGTATAAATCAATATATTTGAAAGAAGAGCGTTTTTAAGTAGCTCCACCTGATCAGCATCTGTTCCCCGATAAGTAAAGGAAATTTCCATTTTTTCATCAGAAATTTCAATTGAAGAAATCAATGGGTTTTCTTCAAAGAAGGCACGTGCACGTTCTAAACCATCAAGTACTTTTACATACACCCGTTTATCTCCTTGTAGCTGCATTTGAATAGATTCCACATTCCCATGGGCAATTAGCTTACCACCATCAATAACAACAAGCTCATCACACATCTCAGCTAGCTCGGGTAAAATATGTGAGGAAATCAAAATCGTCTTATTCAATGATTTTAAACGCCTCAAGATGTCTCGCATTTCAATTCTTGCTCTAGGGTCTAATCCGGAAGCCGGCTCATCTAATATCAATATTTTCGGATCATGAATAAGCGTTCTAGCTAAACATAAACGTTGTTTCATTCCTCTTGATAATAAGTCTACATATTCAAAGCGTTTATCCGTTAAATTGACTAATTCTAATAATTCATGAATCAATGTTTTCCGTTTCTCAGCAGAAATTCCGTAACTTGCTCCATAAAAGTCTAAGTATTCCTCTACTTTTAGCTGGTCGTATACTCCAAAGAAATCTGGCATATACCCTATTAATTTCCGAACTTCTGCAGGCTCTTTCATCACACTTTTTCCGTTTATTAATGCATCTCCTTCTGTTGGAGATAAAAGAGTGGCTAAAATGGAGAAGATAGTAGTTTTACCAGCACCATTTGCACCAACAAAACCACAGATTACTCCTTCGTCAATCGATAAATCCAAATGATCCAAAGCAAGAAACGCCCCATATCTTTTCGTTAATCCATTCACTTCTATCATTATTCTGCCACCCCTTTTCTTTCAATTTCCGGACTAAATGGTTGAGCAATATAAGACACTGGTGAAACAGTAGCATTTCCTTCAAGTTCTACTCCTACTAAGGCCTGATCTGTCCAGCCAATAATCACAGGATGGCCATTTTCCTCCACAATGCCACTCGCACCAAATTTCGCTTTCTCTAAACGCTTAGGATAAATTTCTTCTTTTGTTTGCGGATATGAGTATCCATAGTTAATCATTGATGGTGGTAAAAGTAATCCATCTGATATTTTTAGTGAAACATCAATCGTTTCGCCAGCTTTTATATTCCCAAGCGCCAATTCTGAAGCACCAGTCCAAACTGCAAGATCTTTTAGTTCAAACGGAAAGTGATTTGTTATTTTTCCAATAAGCATATTATTTTCAGTTGATAATTGAATATCTAGCTTTCCTATGTTTGAAATTTGCGACTCTCCTATAAATGATTCCACTGACCAGTAATTTAAATTTTTTAATTGAATAAATGACCCGTCTTCATTTTCTTTTACAAACGCCTTTTTATGTAAAGTGTTTGAATTAGCATTATAGTTACGGTAAGGCAATGCAGTTGTACCCTCATCTAATTGGAAAGTAAAATCTCCACCTCGATTCGTTAAGATTGATTGAATATAATAGCCAGATAAACTTTCATCAGCATTTACTTGATAATAAGCCGTTTGCTGAATTTGAGATTGTAACAAACGATCCTTTGCACCTATAACAAACAATACAACGGACAATGCAATCGACAATGCTGGTATAATCCACCAAGCGTGTTCTCTTTTATCAATTCTTTTCAAGATGAAATATAATACAGGGCCAATAATTAATATATAAATCAATACAATAATTACTAAATTTGTGACGGAAACTTCAAAGGATGGGAATAACTCGTTGATGGTGCCAACTTCTAGTGGCAAATAGTCAATAGGATTTCTAATATAATCTTGATATTCGTCTATTGGTTGAGTTGAGTCTAGTTGTAGTAGTGTAGTAAGTAACATTGGGTAGCCGTCCATAGTTGTTAGTGCTCGGTCACCAAGTGAGAATGTTGTTTGAACGATCTGTCCATTTCCTATATTCGTTGTCGCAGCTAGTACCTGATTATCCACCGAAAAAATAAAATTACTACTTTCAGTTTGATTAGCATGATTTACTTTAATATTCTCTGTAAAAATCCCGCCATTTGTGTAAGTCTCCAAGCTAGCACTTGATATAGATACTTGTTCATCTAGTAGTACTAATGGCAAATAATCTTGGAGTAAGCCCATTGAAGTATTCACTTGATTGGAAGCACCTAATAATAATGTCCCACCGCGCTCTATCCAATTAAGGATCACTTGCTGTTGGTCCGTTGTTAGGTCTGAAATACCAACATCATCTATCACTAAAATATCTGCTATTTCTAATCCTCTTACATCTGTAGGGAATTGAAAATCTGCAATCTGATTTAAATGAAATATTTCCACATTGTTTGTCGCAAATTGTTCGACTCTTAAAAACGATGCAAGCCGATCACTGTTTTCCGTTAATGTATAAAGTACTGTCGTATCAGTATTAAAAGAAATTGGCCTTAAAATTTTATCACCTGTATAATCGATTAATCTTCCGTTTTCAATTCCGCCCTCATAAAAATAAAAGGACTGGTCTTGTTTGTCCATATAGAAGTAATCTTCCGACAGTCCCTCTAAATAGAGCTGAAGGGTCTTTGTTTCACCTTCTGCAATTTCCAGAGGGTATACCTTCGCTGAACCTATACTGTAAGAAACAGACGTATCAATAACAAAATCCCCTGAAAAAGCTGTGCCGTTATTCGTAATCGTTACTTCCACAGGAAATGGCGTATAGGTTTTTATATTATTTGAAATTCCTACGTTGGCTTCTATACTTAAATTAGGTGCTGCACTTACATTACTAAAAGGAACAAAACTAAACATGATAAAAAACAGCAAGATGTAACCATACCTTTTCAACCACTCCAACCCCTTTTATTACTATTTATTAATTAGTACGATTTTTATCGTACATAGTTCCAATTTTTAACCATATTAAGAAATAATGCTAAATTTTTTAAACATAAAAAAGAGAACAATCTTAGAAATAATATGCTCCCCTTAAAGTAGACAGATCAAAAAATAAAAATCTGGCTACTTGTATGGGGAGCTTTTGAAGTTCGAGTTGTTCTCTTTATGTTAACTTTATTATTTTTTTCATAAAAAAACGCTCGTCATAAAAGACGAGCGGATTATTTGCACATTAATGCCGTGCACCTTTCTTCGACAGCCGCACATAAGCGTTACTCTTGTCGACAGCTCGGGTCAGGCAACCCCGCGGCACATGGATATGACCACTTAATGCTGCTTCCTTCCGGACCTGACATGGTTCATGGGTATCCATTGCGCAGGACCCAACCGTCAACACTACGTGCAAGAGGCAGACCCTACATGCGGGCAGCCTCGGAAAGGGCTTCAGTCTCGCTAGAGCGGATTGCGAGTTACAGGGCACCGCTACCTCCCCACCTAGCACGGCATAAACTAGTATACTTTATATAACGGTAATAATGCAATGTTTAGTTATGGTAATTAAGGAAAATGAAAAATGTGTATTATAAAAATAAAATTTCATTCAAATTAATATCACTTTTTTGTTGACCATCTTTTCATAACATGATATAGTATTTTTTGTCGAAAGAAATCGACACAATACGGAGGCATACCCAAGTCTGGCTGAAGGGATCGGTCTTGAAAACCGACAGGCGGGTTAAACCGCGCGTGGGTTCAAATCCTACTGCCTCCGCCATTTTCTTAACCTAAACATTAACTTATTCGTTACGATTGTTCGTAACGTTTTTTTATTTTCATAAAACCACATATAAAAGCTGCGAAATCCAAGTTTCGCAGCTTTTTTTATTTCGCTAAAACCTTTGCTAAGTAAGCGCGAATAGATGCTTCACCATCTCCAAGAGCTTCCCTTTCACGCGCCATATCCTTTGCTAATTTTTCCTCAGCAGCTTCAACAACTTTCTCCAAATCCGTTTGTGGCACAACGATGACTCCGTCGATATCTCCAATTACAAAATCCCCTGGATGAATTGCTACGCCACCAATAGAAATAGGCACACCTACAGCACCACCACCATGTTTATTACCAGCAGCAACTGTTGTACCTAAAGCAAATACTGGGAAATCAAGTTCGCGAATGGCTGCGATATCACGAATAACTCCATCTACTACAAAGCCTTGTATGCCTACTCCTTTTGCAAGAGAAACCACAAAATCTCCAGCTACCGCTCGATTTCTATTTCCTTTTGCATCGATAACTAAAATATCCCCTTTTTCTGCTTTACTAATTGCCTCTAACACCGCACCATTTTCGCCATCGGGTAATCGAACAGTAACAACTCTTCCTGCAATTTTGAAATGATCTGAAAGAGGTTTAATACTTGCATCTACATTTGTATGTCCCCCTGTTGCATCTGAGATAGCAGTAGTGGGCAGAGCCAAAAATCTTTCTTGAATTGTGATTGTTTCCATTTTTTTACACCCCTAAATTCCAAATATTTTAATAATTTAAATAATATAGTAATAATAAAATAAGTTAAATAGATTTTTTCAAGTTTTATTATGTACTTCACCATTTTGACTCCCATCTAACGATTAAAAAAGAGGGAAATGGTTACAATGTCGGATGAAAAAGGCTCTTCTAAACAAGAATTTTTACATATTAAAAATGAGGAGTGACATTGATGAAAGTTAATCGATTAATCGCCCAGTATCAGAAGGAAAATGGGGAAATAGGATATAGAATGGTGACGAATGATATTGACGTTATTGCTAAATCAACGGGAGGGCTTGCCCCAACCATACTCTATTTTCATGATAATCAAGATGTGACAGATGATATTCGCGCCCTTCGATTTGGGTACGAATCACCCTATTCTTATATAGATAATTATGATGCATTTCAAAAGATGCTTTATCAAAAAGAACAGCGAGCAGTAAATGACTTATATGACACAATCAGTATTCGCCCCAAAAATATGTCTACTGCTAAACAGGTTTTATGGGCATTTGGCGTATTAGTCTTAATGTCGATTCCATTATTAGTTGCTTTTATTTTGAACTAAAATTCAAACCCCCTGTAGATACAATTTACCTACAGGGGGTGCTTAACAATTATTTATATTCATTGTGGATCTACGTTCTCTTTATTTCCCTTTCAATATCGCTAAAATCTCTTCCGGCTTCGTTGCAACCTGTAAAATCTCCCTTTGTTCTTCTCTAATAAAGCCTTCTTCAAACATCTTGTTAAAATGTAAAATGAGTGCATCATAAAAACCGTTTATATTATATAAAATAACTGGATTATTATGTAAGCCAATCTGTGCCCAGGTAAACACTTCAAAATATTCATCCAGCGTGCCACATCCACCTGGGAGAGCAATGTAAGCATCGGACAAATCAATCATTTTCTTTTTTCGCTCATGCATTGATTCAACAAAATGAATTTCAGTTAAATGTAAATGGGCAATTTCACGTTTTTGTAAATGCTCCGGCATAATCCCAATGACATTTCCATTATAGGCTAATGCTGCATCTGCAACGGCCCCCATTAAGCCCACATTTGAACCGCCATATACAATTCCAATTGACGCTTTGGCTAATTGTTCTCCAAGTTCTTTTGCCTTTTCTATATAAACTGTATTTTTTCCTGTTTGAGAACCACAATATATCGCGACATTCATTTTTTATTCCCCCAATTGTTTGCTACAATTCATTATAAATTGGAAATATTAAATCCATGTAAATAAAAGGAGTATGTTACATGAAAATAATACCTTTAGGTGTAGGTGGTGC
Source organism: Ureibacillus massiliensis 4400831 = CIP 108448 = CCUG 49529 (assembly GCF_000772965.1). Lineage (GTDB taxonomy): Bacteria > Bacillota > Bacilli > Bacillales_A > Planococcaceae > Ureibacillus > Ureibacillus massiliensis. Next base: position 10,345 of record NZ_JPVQ01000037.1, read on the forward strand.
CTTCACAAAAACTAGTTATCATAATAACTATATCATGCAATTAGATGAAAAATGCATGTTAATTGATGCTGGAACTACTTTGCGCTATAGCTTACCTGAAGCTGGATTTCATTATCGTGATATACATTTTATCTTTATTTCACACCTTCATTTTGATCATGTTGGTGGTTTAGAGGAATTAGTATTGCAACGTTTTTGGCATTTTGAAGAAGGGGAACATGTGCCATTGAAAACAACAATCATCATACATGAAAAGTTATTCGATTCCTTGAGTGCATTATTACGTAATGGGCTAGAAAACCAAGGTCGAACTGTGGATGATTTTTGTGATTTTATTTGTTTAAATGACAGGGAAAGTTACAAAATTGGAGACTATGTATTTTCGCCTTTTGATACGAGTGATGCTCATGCTGAAGGAATGCTAAGCTTTGGATTTAAACTAGCTCGGAAAGATCTCAACATCATATTTTCATCTGATGTAAAACGATTAGAAGATGCTAAGCTCCTTGGGCAAATTGATAATAATACAACTGCAATTTTCCAAGATGTCAGCTTTACATTTAACGGTGCACATTCGACCTTACAAGAGGTGCTTGACTATTACCCAGAAAATCTTCATAGAAAAATTTATGCTATGCATTATAACGATCACATAGAGAATTTTTTAGATGTAATTGAACGATCACATATACAACTTGTTAAAAAACAAAAAATGATTGAATTTTAATGGAAAGTCAGTTCATTATATAGTCGAAAATTTCCCCTTAACATTCAACTTTTCTAACTATTTCAAGAATATCTCGGGTTATTGGCGAGCTAAAAAATATATGTTAATATCTTCTTTGTGGCTTACCTGATTTACAGGGAAAGCGGGTAGGGAGAGGGCTAATTGAATAGTTAGGTAGTAAAATTTATGAAGAGTAATTGGTTTAACAAACTCTTTCAGCTTGAGCAAAATGAGACGACGATGAAGCGTGAAGTATTGGCCGGGGTAGTTGGCTTTTTTACAATTGTTTATATTATCGTCGTAAACTCTTTGATTTTATCGGAAGCTGGTATTCCATTGGAAGCAGCGATGGTAGCTACAATTGTTTCTTCTGTTGTAGGGTGTTTAATGATGGGATTTTGGGCAAATGTCCCGATTCTTCTTGTACCAGGAATGGGGATTAATGCATTATTCTCTTACACCATTGTTCAATCTATGGGCATGTCCTGGCAAGAAGCGTTAGCTGTTGTTTTTGTCTCAGGGATAATTTTTATGGTCATTGCTTTTTCTCGTTTTTCGACTGTCTTAAGTAATTCGATTCCCCATTCCTTAAAAGAGGCGGTTACAGTGGGACTTGGATTATTTTTAATGCTAATCGGACTTGAAAAGGGTGGCATTGTTGTCAAAGGAACAAATTCAATTATCGCTCTTGGTAATTTAGGGGAACCCCAAGTAATCGCAACCATTTTAACTTTTCTTATTGCCATCTTTTTGTTCATACGGAATACACCGGGTAATTTTTTGATTACGATGATTGCAGGTACATTCATTGCATGGCTACTTGGTTTGATAAACTTCCAACAAGCACAAGGAGAGGCATTCTCTTTAGGTGATTATATGGGCGTATTTGGTGCGATGTCATTTGATAATATCCTATCAATGACATTTTGGATTGCTGTATTTTCACTTACTATGGTTCTTGTATTTGAAAACATCGGACTTGTATCTGGACAAGTATCGTTCATCAATCGGTCTGAAAAATTTGCACGTGCTTTTCAAGCTAATTCCGTATCATCCATGCTTTCAGGGTTATTTGGGACCAGTCCAACCGTTCCAGCAGTAGAAAGTACTGCTAGTATGGCTGCTGGTGGAAGAACGGGTTTAACCGCAGTGACAACAGGAGTTTTATTTTTACTGTCAGCCTTTTGCATTCCGATCATTCAGCTTATTCCAAATAGCGCAATTGCACCCATCTTAATAATTATTGGGGGATTAATGCTTCAAAATATCCGTCATTTGGATTTTGAAGACTTAAGCGAAAGCTTCCCAGCAATTTTCATCATTGCCATGATTCCTTTTACTTACAGCATTGCAGATGGAATTGCAATAGGTTTTATCCTTTACCCAATTTTAAAGATCGCGATTGGTAAGGCAAAAGAAATCACACTGCCAATGCTTGTAATTGCCGGATTATTTTTATTTAATTTTATCTATCAAATTATAGGTTAATATATTGGAAATGAGCTGTTCAGAAACTGTAACTTCTGAACAGCTTTTTTGTCATTTAAGATTGTTTAAATAATCCAACTTTCTCCTATTTAATTAACAAAATGCTATTTTGAAGGATAGTGCCCTTTACTCATTTTTTTAAAAGAATTGCACTTCGATTATCCAAAGTGTTATATACGATTGTAGATTTATATATTTATCTCGTTTCCCTTAAAGTTCCTACTAGAATCATAAGGACTATACAAAATAGTGCGAGCACTGAAAAAATGGGCAAATCACTATTTGTAACATCACGTAAATATCCGGCTAACACAGGTATAATGCCCCCCAGTATATAACCAAATCCTTGCATCATGGCAGTCCAAGCACTTGACTCCTCCCCCGTTTCTGTTGCGTATAACGGTAAAGCTAGCGCTAAAGGAAATACACCACCTAAGCCAATCGCAATAAAAATAGTGGCAATCCAAGGGCCTCCAGTTGAAAGAATGAATAATAATAATCCAATAAATGTACAAGCACTACTTACAATAAGCCAGCCTTTAACCGTTCCAATCCGATCAACTAAGGCAGGAATGATAAAGCTAAAAGACATTTGAATTATCGTAAAAAACGTAATTAATGTTCCGGCTTGTGCTTGGGTGAATCCGGTTGCTTGTGCAAATGGAGCCAACCAAGTGCTAATACAATAGAAGGCTCCTGATTGTAATCCGAAAATTAGTGTTATTATCCATGCTTTCATTTTATTAATTGGTAGTTTGATTTCTTTTGCCTCTATGTCCTCTTTATCCTTTTTCATAAAAGGAACCCAGCATATAAGTGCGATGAAGGCAAATATACCCCAACTAGCTATTGCAACATTCCATGATCCGTTGAATATTGCTTCAAAGGGCGCTGTTAATCCCGCACTTACAGAAGCTCCTAATCCCATCCCAACAGAATAAACCCCAATCATAATTCCAATCTTATTTGGAAAAGATTTTTTAATAAATCCTGAAAGCAATGGTCCGCATATTGCGATTCCAACCCCAATGAGTAAGGCTGTACAAAATAAACTAAGCGGCGATCCCGAAAAAAATCTATAGGTTGTGGCAACGCCAATTAAACCTAAACAAAGGGCAATCGTTTTTTCTGCTCCAAATCGATTACTTAATTTTGTAGTGAATAATGCAAAAAAGCCCATACAGAAAACTGGAATAGCTGTAAGAAAGCTAACCTCGAAATTCGTCATGTCTAAATCTGAACGTATATTTTCAAGCACAGGCGACATTGATGCAATTCCAAGTCGTAAATTAAAGGCAACAATTAACAATAAAAATATAGATCCAGCAAACTTTGTTCTCATATTTCTCCTCCTCAATTCATCATATCATCAGATGTTTAGGGTTAAATAAATTTGGAACACGTTTTATCGTTCCAAATTTTTAGATATTATTTCAACTGCTTCCTTCACATTTTGATTTAAAATCGCTTGATACAGCTTTTCATGATACAACGTGTTATCTTGATAATCGACCGTATTTAATATAAGCTTACTTAAAATTTGTCGAAGGGTTGGAATAAATGCGCTGTACATACTTTCTAGTATAGGATTATGACTCGCCTTTGCAATTGCTAAATGAAATTGAACATCTGCCTCAATGTACGCATTATAATTTCCCTCTTGAAGCATACGTTTTCTCTGATCGAGGAAAGACTTCAATATTAGCATATCTTCATTCGTACGTCTTTTTGAAGCAAGTTCTGCTACCTGCTTATCGAGCATCGCACGTGCTTCATATACATGTTGGATATCACTTTTAGCCAATAAATCCTCAAAGGAAGATGTTTTTTCTTCGAGGGAGATAATATGCGTTCCTTGACCTTGCTTTACCTCCAAAATACCTGCATGCACTAGCACTTGTATTACTTCTCGTAGAGTTGAACGCCCAACACCGAGCTCTTCCATCAGCTGTGGCTCTGGAGGCAATCGATCCCCCACTTTATAGCTTCCTGAAAAGATTCTCTGTTGAAGCTGCTCTAAAACTACGTCTGCTAACTTTCTTCGAGGTACTTTTGAAAAAGAGCTATTACTTGTCAATTTTTACTCCTCCTTCAAAAGTTATGTAAATTCACAATTATCTTAACTCATTTTCATAGGTTAAACAACTTCGAGAAAATTTTTTAAAAAAAGAGCACCCGAAGGTCATAGTTATAACTTTCGGGTACTCAGGATGTGGTTGTTTACTCTGCTAATGAATGAAGCAGCTTGATTAATGGTGCTTTTGTTTCAAAACCGATACCTGGTACATCAGGTAGTCCAACATAACCATTTTCAACAGGAATATGATCTGCAAAACCACCGAAGGGTTCAAACACTCCCGGATAAGATTCATTGCCACCTAAGCCTAATCCAGCAGCAATATTTAATGACATTTGATGTCCACCATGTGGAATACAACGACGTGGTGACCAGCCATGTTCTTTTAACATATCTAAAATTCTCATATATTCTACTAGACCATAGCTTAGTGCACAGTCAAATTGTAAATAGTCTCGATCTGGTCTCATGCCGCCATATCGAATGAGGTTACGAGCATCTTGCATAGAGAAGAGATTTTCTCCAGTAGCCATTGGATTTTTGTAGTGCTTTGCAAGTTCGGCTTGGATTTCATAGTCTAGTGGATCTCCTGCCTCTTCATACCAAAACAGATTATATGGTTCTAAAGCTTTAGCATAGCTAATTGCTGTTTCCATATCAAAGCGACCATTCGCATCAACTGCTAGCGATTGTCCAGATGGTACCACCTCTAATACAGCTTCAATTCTGCGAAGATCTTCCTCTAAAGAGTTTCCGATTTTCATTTTTACAACAGAATAGCCTAAGTCTAAGTAGCCTTTCATTTCATCCTGAAGTTCTTTATAACCTTTTCCAGGTTGATAGTAGCCCCCTGCTGCATAAACAAATACTTTGTCGTCAGGTTTTTCACCTCTATAACGTTCAGCAAGAAGTTGATAAAGTGGTTTTTCTTCAATTTTTGAAACAGCGTCCCATACCGCCATATCTAAAGTCCCAACAGCAACGGATCTTTCTCCATGCCCACCCGGTTTTTCCCCAGTCATTAAAATATCCCAAATTTTATGAGGATCTAGGTTTGTCCCTTCTTCATTTAAATAATCATCTGGCTTTGCCTCTAGTAGGCGAGGGATAAAACGTTCACGTAAAATACCACTCGGTGCATAACGACCATTTGAATTAAAACCATAACCTATTACGCGCTTACCATTTTTCACAACATCCGTTACGATTGCAACAATGGATGCAGTCATTTTAGTGAAATCAATGTATGCATTACTAATACTTGATTTAATCGGTACCGCTTTCTCTCTTATCTCTAAAATTCTCACAAAATCCCCTCCGTGTGGATAATTAAAGTAATTAATTAACTGTTTAAAGTGTACATTAATGTATACATTAATGTCAATATAGGTATTAAAAATAATAAAAACTAGAATCCATCGCATATAACGTATACATTAAACCAAATAAAAAAAGATATCTTCAAAATGAAAATATCTTTTCCACATAGCATTTATAATTATTTTTTTGTCTTACTTTCTAATATAGCTAAAATTTCTTGGCTTCCACGCTTTCTGTGGGAGTGCATTAAGGTTTGTGCCGCTTTACTATCTCGCGCCTTCATTGCAGCAACGATTGCCCGGTGCTCAATAATAGAACGAACCGGGAGTTCTCGATCATTAATGGTGTATACTCGTGCGCGGTAAAGCTGATCTGAATGGCTATCCATCACACTTTTTAAACGTTCATTTTTTGAGTGCTTAATGATTAAATTATGAAACTCATCATCCACATCAGCCCACTCTTTTAAATTACTTTCATATAATAGGCTTTCCTGTAGGTCAATGAGCGACTCCAATTTATTAAGGTTTTCCTCATCAATGTTTACTGTAGCAAGCTCAGCAGCAACGCCGTCTAGCGCCTCAGCAATCTGACATATTTGTTGAATACTCTCTTTTAAAATAGGCTCAACACTAAAACCTTTTCGTGGAATAAGACGAATCCACCCATCCATTTCTAACCGGACTAAAGCCTCTCTTACTGGTGTCCGACTCATATTAAGCATTTCCGTCATTTCACGCTCTAAAAAGGTTTCTCCTGGCGGCAACTCTAAATTACGAATTGCCTTTCGAATAATTAAATAAGCTAGCTGTGGCAAGCGTGTTTCCTTTATTTCATCTTTATAGGATAGTAAAACATTCTTTAACTCTTGTTCGGAAAATTGTGTAGAATCTTGTTCCTCATGATCATTTTTCATCTACTTCACCAAATTTCAATTTAATAGTTACGTACGGTTGACTTTAGCAAATATTATAACAAACATCCCGATGAAATAATAAACAATGAAAAAGCCACCCAGTTAAAAAGGGTGGCAATCAATTTTATTTTCTTAAATGGGAAGTTTGTTGAAGCATATATGAAATACGCTCTACAATACTTTCAATTTGCGCTGGATTTTCCATTAAATCATAATCATTAATGTCTAAACGTAACACTGGACAGGCATTGAAGTTATTAATCCAATCTTCATAACGTTTGTGCATTTCAACCCAATAATCTAATGGTGTTTGCTGTTCCATTTCACGACCGCGCTCTCTAATCCGAGCGATAATATCATCAATCGGTCCTTCTAAATAGATAAGCAAATCAGGATGAGGGAAATAAGGTGTCATCACCATCGCATCAAACAAATTTGTATATGTTTCATAATCAACTGGACTCATTGTCCCTTTATCATAGTGCATTTTCGCAAAAATCCCTGTATCCTCATAGATCGAACGGTCTTGAATGAAGCCACCTCCATATTCAAAAATACGTTTTTGCTCCTTAAAGCGCTCTGCAAGGAAATAAATTTGAAGGTGGAAGCTCCATTTTTCAAAATCATCATAAAATTTATCTAAATACGGGTTTGTGTCTACTTTTTCAAAAGATGTGCGGAAGTTTAACGCTTGTGCCAATGCATTTGTCATTGTTGATTTCCCCACACCTACTGTTCCCGCAATCGTAATAACGGTATTTGCAGGAATGTTATATTTTTCTCTTAGATTCATTCTCGGTGTGAACTCCTTTTTGTATCGTTTCTTCAACCATTTTTAGGACAGTTTGTAAGTCTTCTTTATTTTTCACAAAATCAATACGATCCCCATTTAGCTGAATTACGGGAATTTCCGGATGTAAAGTTACAAAATGCTGGAAAAATTCGTGGTAATCTGAGGCTAATTGTTCTATGTAATCACGGGTAATCATTTTTTCAAATTCTCTTCCGCGCAAAGCAATTCGATTCATTAACGTATCAATGCTTGCATGCAAATAGATAATCATATTTGGTCTGGGCATATCTGCCGTTAAAATTTTATAAATAGCCTCATACTTTTCATATTCAGAAGGTTTTAACGTACGCTTTGCAAAAATTAAATTTTTCAAAATATGATAATCCGCTACAACAGGCGACCCTGTTTCTAATATATGGTTCTTTATATCTGTTAGTTGTTTATATCGATTACAAAGGAAGAACATTTCTGTTTGAAAGCTCCACTCATTGATATCTTCGTAAAACTTCCCAAGAAACGGGTTTTCATCCACAATCTCTTTTAATAGATGATAGCCGAATAAGTCAGAAATCGCCTTTGATAAAGACGTCTTTCCTACACCAATCGGACCCTCTACTGTAATAAATGGAACAGACATGAGAAGTCCCCCTTTAAGTCTAAATTCGTCAATGTTATACATTTTATCATATGCGCATGTCGAAAAACAGATAGAGAGATGGAATGATATAAGTAATTATTATATATCCTTGTATTATTTACTAGTCTTTAAGCATTGTTCCATTAATTGAGCGGTAACTTTCTTTCATGATACACTAGCAGCTAAGGAGAGATGGTTGTGGATGTCTTAGAAAAAGATTTAGAATTTATGAAAGCTGCTATTGAAGAAGCAAAAAAAGCAGCGAATCTTGGTGAGGTACCAATTGGTGCTGTCATCGTCTACCAAAATGAAATTATTGCTCGCGCTCATAATTTGCGTGAAACGTCCCAAAACGCAGTCACTCATGCGGAATTAATGGCTATTCAACAAGCCTGTGAAGCCATTGGGAGCTGGCGGCTAGAGGAAACGACCCTTTATGTGACATTAGAGCCTTGTCCAATGTGCGCAGGGGCTATTTTGCAGTCGCGAATACCGCGTGTCGTTTACGGTGCAAGGGATATGAAAGCTGGCTGTGTGGACTCCTTATACCGATTACTAAACGACGCTCGCTTTAACCATGAGTGTGACGTTACCGAGGGCGTATTAGCAGAGGAATGTGGTCAAATGCTAACAGACTTTTTCCGAAACCTTCGCGAACGAAAAAAAGAAGAGAAGAGACTAAAAAAAGAAATGGACCAAGGGAAACTGGGTGGTATCTTATAACAAAATAGAAATCCCGTTATTATTGAGAAATCTATCACAATTACCTTAACTTTATAAAATAAAAAAGGCCGATCAAAAATCTGAACGGCCCCTTCTTATTATTTAAATTTCTCCATAAACTTCTCTAGGCGATCCATTCCTTTTTCTAATACCTCTAAAGGCTGTGCGAATGACAGACGAATATACCCTTCCCCAGCATCAGAAAATGCACTTCCCGGAACAGTTGCAAGCTCTTGCTCCTTTAATAATTCGATACAAAAATCAAAGGAGGTCATATTAGTTTTTTTAATCGAAGGGAAAATATAAAAGGCTCCCTGTGGTTTTACAACATCAATGCCCATATCAACAAGACGTTTATAAACATAATCTCTGCGGGCTTGATATTCTTTTTTCATTTTAACAGGATCATTCAACCCATTCGTCAACGCTTCAAGAGCAGCATATTGGCTTATACTTGTTGCACAGCTAATATAATAACCGTTTAGCTTCGTCATTTCCTTTGTTATATAGCTTGGTGCAAGGGTATAACCAATTCTCCAACCTGTCATAGAATGTGACTTTGAAACCCCATTAATAACAATGGATTTCTCTCTCATACCTTCAAAAGAAGCAATGGATTTATGTGATTTCTCATAAATGAGCTCACTATAAATTTCATCTGAAATGATAAAAATTTCTTTATCTTTTAATAATGTAGCGATTTTCTCCAATTCCTTTTCATCAATAACCGATCCAATTGGATTGCTTGGAGAAGGAAGAATAATACACCTTGTTTTATCCGTTAAATTTTTTTCGATTAGCTCAGCTGTTAAAACAAAATCAGTAGCAGCTGTATCAACACAAACAGGAACTGCTCCACAAAGCTCAATTAATGGAATATAACCTGGATAAGCAGGAGACGATAAAATCACTTCACAGCCTTCATCTAAAATTGTTCTTAAAGCGATTGTTAACGCTCCAGATGCACCATGAGTCACGATAATTTCATCCTGTGGATTGTAGGATAAACCATACTTCTCACCATAAAATTTCGAGATAGCTTTGCGCAATTCTAATATCCCTGCATTTGGAGTATATGTCGTATAATTTTGGTCAATTGCTTCCTTCGCCTTGTCCTTTACATGGCTAGGAGTTGGAAAATCCGGTTGGCCGATTGTTAAATTAATAGCATTTGGATAGTCAACAAGCATATTGGTAAACTTACGAATACCAGAAAGCTCAATTTTCTTTAAGTTTATATAAATTAAATGTTCCACTTTATTTGCTCCTTGTGATTTACTTCAGTTAGTTGAATTCAATTCTATTGCATTATCCACTATTTTCTATGCTAATAGGACTTCACAACCTCCGTTTTTTCCATTATTGTACCATTATTACTGTCGATTTTTATTTGATTATTTATCGAATTATCTAATTTCTAAATTTTTGATTTTTAAACTGCACTTACTGAATTGCTACTATAAATGAAGCTTCTGTTTTTTCTCTTACCTCATCTACAGTTACGCCTTCTGCTGTTTCGATTAACACCAATCCTTCATCTGTAAAATCAAATACAGCTAAGTCTGTAATTAATCGATTTACCACGCCTTTTCCTGTTAACGGTAATGTGCAGGATTTTTTTATTTTTGATTCTCCATGCTTTGATATATGTTCCATAATAACGACGACCCTTTTGGCTCCTACAACAAGATCCATAGCCCCACCCATGCCTTTTACCATTTTTCCTGGAATCATCCAGTTAGCCAAATCTCCTTTTTCTGAAACTTCCATTGCTCCTAAAATCGCTAAATCAATATGGCCACCACGAATCATAGCGAAGGATTCCGCACTATCAAAATACGCTGCACCTGGTACCGCAGTTACTGTTTCTTTCCCTGCATTAATCAAATCAGCATCAACCTGTTCTGCTGTTGGATAAGGCCCAATCCCTAGCAGACCATTTTCAGATTGCAGTAACACGTTAATATTTGATGGGATTTCATTTGCTACAAGTGTAGGCATCCCAATTCCCAAGTTTACATTCATACCATCTTGAATTTCCTTAACGGCTCTTTGAACAATACGTTTTCTAGCATTCATGCCTTTCACCTCATTCTTTTATTGTTAGTCTTTCGATTCGTTTTTTGTAATTATTTCCAAGGACAACTCGTTGTACATAGACACTTGGCGTATGAATTTCATCTGGGTCTAGTTCACCGACTTCTACAATTTCTTCAACTTCTGCAATGGTGATTTTCCCTGACATTGCTGCAATTGGGTTGAAATTTCGTGCAGTTTTTCGATATACGAGATTTCCTAATTTATCTGCTTTCCATGCCTTTACTAAAGCAAAATCCCCTACTATTGCTCTTTCCAGTAAATACTCTTTTCCATCGAAGGTGCGTACTTCCTTACCCTCCGCAATCGGTGTTCCGACCCCTGTTGCTGTATAAAAAGCTGGAATTCCCGCACCACCTGCACGTATACGTTCCGCGAGTGTGCCTTGAGGGGTTAGTTCAACCTCAAGCTCACCATTTAAAAACTGCTGTTCAAATATTTTGTTCTCTCCTACATAGGAGGCAATCATTTTTTTAATTTGTTTGGATGCTAGTAATAGACCAAGACCAAAATCATCTACACCACAGTTATTACTAACAATCGTTAAATTTTTCGTTCCTTTGTTTCGAAGTGCTTCTATGCTTTTTTCTGGGATACCGCTTAATCCAAATCCACCGACAATCAATGTTGCTCCGTCGTGAATATCCGCAACTGCTTGTTCAAATGTTTCCCAAACTTTTTCCTTCATTTTCTATAACCTCCATATTAAATAATTAATAAAATTCTAGTTTTAAAAATAGCTGCTCTTTAAAATGTATGATTACTTTTCTAGCAATAAAACATAGAATGCTCAATCCAAATAGTTAAAACAATTATTTTCTACATTAAGATATAAAATCCCTCTAAAATTCATATTATTCAGCGAAAAAGACTTTTTACCATTGAGAATGAAAGGGGAGATGTAACGATGAAGTTTATGACGAAGATCGCAAATGCGCTCATGGAAAGATACTTGCCGGATCCTTATATTTTCGTTGCCATCTTAACAGTCCTCGTTTTATTTTTAGGGATTATTTTGACACCATCAACTCCACTAGACATGATTGTTTATTGGGGAGAAGGTTTTTGGGGATTACTTAACTTCACGATGCAAATGGTTATTGTATTAGCGGCTGGGCATGTGCTTGCCAATAGTCCAGTTTTTAAGAGATTCTTATCATTTTCTGCAAGAAAAATTAACAAACCAAGTTCTGCTATCATTATCGTAACCTTTGTTTCGATCGTTGCTAGCTGGATTAACTGGGGCTTTGGTTTAGTAATAGGGGCTTTATTTGCGAAGGAAATTGCACGTCATGTGAAAAAAGTAGATTATCGATTATTAATTGCAAGCGCTTACTCCGGTTTTATTGTATGGCACGGTGGATTAGCTGGTTCCATTCCTCTTTCTATTGCCACTCCTGGGCATCCATATGAGGATATGATAGGTGGGATAATTCCAACTACTCAAACGATATTTACTCCATATAATCTATTTATCGTTATTGTCATTGCTCTTACTCTACCATTCTTCAACAGATGGATGATGCCAAAACAGGAGGACGTAGTAGAAGTTGATCCAGAATTATTGTTGGAAGAAGAGCAAAGGTTTCCACCTGCAGAAAAAACCTTCGCCTCTTGGACAGAGAGAAGTTTTGTTCTAACTGTGCTTATCGGACTTATTGGTGTCGTTTATTTAATCTATCACTTTGCTACGAAAGGCTTTGCTCTTGATTTAAATATTGTAAACACGATTTTTATTATTTTAGGGATTATCCTACATGGTACACCTCAGCGATTTTTAGCCGCAGCTCAAAATGCGATTAAGACGACAACAGGAATCGTATTCCAATTCCCGTTCTATGCAGGAATTATGGGAATGATGACTTTATCCGGGCTAGCTGGCGTATTTTCCGTATGGTTCTTAAGCATTTCAAATGATTTTACTTTCTATTTATTTACTTTCTTTTCAGCTGGTCTTGTAAACTTCTTCGTGCCATCTGGAGGAGGTCAATGGGCAGTGCAAGCTCCTATCATGCTTGAGGCTGCTCAAACAATGGGAGCCGATTTTGCAAAAACGGCAATGGCGGTTGCTTGGGGAGATGCTTGGACGAATATGATTCAGCCATTTTGGGCGCTTCCTGCACTTGCAATAGCTGGTTTGAAAGCAAAAGATATTATGGGCTTCTGTTTATTCGTATTAATTTTCACTGGCATCATTATAAGTATAGGTTTGTTATTTTTATAAATAAAAAATTAAATCACTGGAGCATATCGTTCACGTTTTGCGGATGGTATGCTTTTTTTGTGTTTATCCCTACTAGTTAAAATCCGAGATTAAAAAAGGAGTATTTGGTTCAACCAAATACTCCTAGTAAAGTTATTTTATTTTGAAGGTGGTGCGATAACTTCTTTTCCACCCATATAAGGACGTAAAACCTCTGGAATGACTACACTGCCATCTTCAGTTTGGAAGTTTTCTAAAATTGCCGCAACAGTACGTCCAATTGCTAAGCCAGAACCATTCAGTGTATGCACATACTCTGGTTTTGCACCTTGCTCACGGCGGAAACGAATATTTGCACGACGAGCTTGGAAATCTTCAAAGTTTGAACATGAAGAAATTTCGCGATACATATTTTGTGTAGGCATCCATACTTCTAAGTCATATTTTTTCGCTGCCGTAAATCCTAAGTCTGCTGTACACATTAATAATTTACGATAAGGTAAACCTAGTAATTGAAGTACTTTTTCAGCATGACCAGTTAATTTTTCTAGCTCATCATAAGAATCCTCTGGTTTAACAAAGCGAACTAATTCCACTTTATTAAATTGGTGCTGACGGATTAGACCCCGTGTGTCACGTCCAGCAGATCCCGCCTCAGAACGGAAACAAGCACTATATGCAGCAAATCCTTTTGGAAGAATTTCAACATCTAAAATTTCATCGCGGAAGAAGTTTGTTACAGGTACTTCTGCAGTTGGAATCATGAAATATTCTGTATCTGCCACCTTAAATACATCCTCTTCGAACTTTGGCAATTGTCCTGTACCTGTTAAACTATCACGATTTACAATGACAGGTGGTAGCATTTCTTCATAACCATGTTCCTCAGCATGTAGATCCATCATAAAACTCATTAATGCACGTTCTAATCTTGCACCTAGTCCACGGTAAAATACAAAACGGCTACCAGTTACTTTTCCAGCACGTTCAAAATCAACAATTTTTAAATCTGTTGCAAGATCCCAATGCGGTTTTGCTTCAAAATCAAAGTTTGGTGTTTCTCCCCATTTTATAACTTCTACGTTATCATCTTCCGTTGTGCCAACAGGAACTGATTCATGTGGAAGGTTTGGCAAACGCATCATCATGTATTCAAATTTGTCTTCTACTTCACGAAGCTCCGTGTCTAATTGCTTAATCTCTTCCCCAACTTCTCGCATACGAGCAATTACTTCATCTGCATTCTCTTTATTTCTCTTCATAACTGAGATTTGTTCAGATACTTTGTTTCGCTCAGCTTTTAATACTTCTGTTTTAGCTATTAATTCACGTCTTTTTGCATCCAATACTTCAAATTCATCGATATTTCCTAGATCTTCATTACGTGTAAGTAATATTTTTTTTACTTCTTCATAGTTGTCACGAACACGTTTAATGTCTAACATTATTTTTTCCTCCAAACATTCTGTATAGTTGTTATTTTTTAAATAAATTAGTGAAAATAAATATAAAAAGCCCTCACCCCTAAAAAGGGACGAGAGCTACCCGCGTTGCCACCCTAATTGATTAGAAATCACTTCCTAATCCACTTATATCATAACGGCTTTTCAACCGACCAAAGCTTACTACTAATTCAGCCTGGCTCCTCAAGGACGGATTCACAAGTGCTTATATCAGCTCACACCAACCGCTGACTCTCTTAAATAAAACGTTCTTGTTACTACTTCCTATCACTGGATTTATACCAATATTTTTATCCATACTTTACTATATGATATTCATTTTTGCAAGTATTGTCCAATCGTTAAAACCCGATGAACAATTTCTTTATTTTTAGTATAATTATTATTGACCATATCATACATATATTTTCCCATCATTCTTATAAGGTCAGTTAGGGGGATTAAAATGGACATGCTAATTTTTGAGCTAAATAAAAATTCAAAAAAACCATTATATGAACAATTATATGTGGAAATTAAAAATGCAATTATTTCAAGGCGGATTGAATATGGTACAAAATTACCCTCTAAAAGAAAGCTTTCGGAGTTTTTAAATATAAGTCAAACAACTATTGAAATTGCCTATGCACAACTTTTAGCAGAAGGGTATATTATCTCTGTACCGCGCGTCGGGTACTTTGTAGAGGCTATAGATGAATTGCCATATATTGAAACACAATCAAAGAATGAAGAAGTTCATGACTTAAAAAAACAATCCTATCAAATAGATTTTCATCCTGGATCAATAGACGTTGATGGTTTTCCCTTTTCAGTCTGGAGAAAATATGCCAAAAATTTAATTGATGAACAATATAAGGAGTTACTATTAACAGGGCATCCTCAAGGGGAATTTGAACTACGTGCTGAAATCGCTAAATACCTTTTCCAATCTCGGGGTGTTTTATGTGTTCCTGAACAAATTGTCATTGGATCAGGAACAGAGCAGTTACTTCCGATGATTGTTCAACTTTTTGATAAGTCGATGGAGTTTGCCATTGAAAATCCAGGATATAAAACAGTAAATCGAATTTTGACTCAACATCGTCGCAAGGTTCATCCGATAGAAGTCGATGAGGAAGGAATCATAGTAGCTAATTTAGACGAAACAGATGCAAATATCGTCTACATTACACCTTCACATCAATTCCCAACAGGCGCTGTATTGTCTGCTACAAGACGCTCCCAATTATTAAATTGGGCAGTTGGGCAACCAAATCGCTATATTATAGAAGATGACTACGATTCAGAATTTCGTTATTTTGGAAAACCAATTTCATCCTTACAAGGAATAGATAAAAACGAAAAAGTAATTTATATGAGCACCTTCACGAAATCACTTATGCCATCTTTACGGGTAGCTTATTTTGTACTGCCAAAGTCTCTATTACCGAAATATCAAAAGACATTTACATATTACAATGCAACCGTCCCCCGTTTTGATCAGCATTTACTCGCTAATTTCATGAAGGATGGTTATTTTGCAAAGCATTTAAATCGTATGCGGAAAATTTATAAGAAAAAGCATGATCGAATGATGGACATTCTTGAAATGTATTATCCGACGATTTCTGTGTCTGGTGAACATACTGGTATGAACATCGTCATATCTGTACCACATCTATTAACAGAAAAACAGCTTAAACAGCTTGCTGCTGAATCTAGTATTGGGGTTTATCCACTTTCAGACTATATGATCACCCCTATTCAACATGACACACCCAAATTTTTATTAGGTTTTGGAGGATTGAAAATTGAGCAGATAGAAGATGCCATTCATCAATTAATGTCTATTTGGAAAATCGAAAAAGAAGCTTGATTAAGTTAGTTAGCAGCATAAGCTCCCATAAATAATTACGAGAATTAATATGATTTTGCTTATACTGAAAAAGGGTGTCTAGAAATGATTCATTCTAGACACCCTTATTACTTTAGGATTCAATTAATTGAATATTATAATGCTTAAACCATACATGAATTTGTGCTAAATACGCGAGAAGCTGTGGGCCAGCCATTAGTTGACCGAACCAAGGTACTTTAAAGGAAGCTCCTTTAGATTCTACCAAATCTTGTAATTGTTTCGCATCAAATAATTCATGTAAAACCGAACTTTTATCTTGTAGTAATTCCTTTAACCATTTTTGAACGCCATCTGTGTAAGCAGGATGATACGTTTTTGGATATGGATTCTTTTTACGATACAGCACTTCCTCAGGTAAAACACCTTCCATTGCTTTTCTTAAAATACCCTTTTCTTGATCTCCTGCTCTTTTCATTTCCCAAGGAATGTTCCAAGCATACTCAACTACTCTATGGTCTGCAAATGGTACACGTACTTCAAGACTTGCCCCCATACTCATGCGATCTTTTCTTTCTAAAAGTGTACTCATAAACCAATTCATATTTAAGTAGAATAATTCTCTACGTTTCGCATCTTCTAAACTTTCTCCTTCTAGCTTAGGTGTTTCATTCGCAGTAAATTCATACTGACTGTTCACGTAATCAGGAATCGATAGTCTTTGTTGCCATTTTTCTTGTAAAAAAGTATTACGTTCATTGGAGGATCGAATCCACGGAAAACCAGTTGTATGCGGTTTGCTAAACCAAGGATACCCACCAAAAATTTCATCAGCACATTCGCCAGATAAAGCTACTGTAAAGTTTTGTTTGATTTGTTCGCAAAACCAAAGGAGAGAAGAATCAACATCGGCCATCCCAGGTAAATCCCTAACATAAACCGCCTCTGTTAAATAATCAATTAAAGTTTGTTGGGGGATGATAGATGTATGATGTTCTGTGTTGAAGGTATCTGTCATTTTTTGAATCCAAAAGCTATCTGTGGAAGTTTGGAAATCATTTGCAGCGAAGAATTTTTCATTATCTTCATAATCAATGGAGTACGTATGAAGTTTTTTTCCTTCAAAGTCATACTTTTTTGCAGCAATAGCTGTTATGATACTTGAATCAAGACCACCTGAGAGGAAGGTACATAGAGGAACATCAGATACTAGCTGTCTTTCAACTGCGTCGGTTACTAAGAAACGAACATGCTCAACGGTTTCATCAAATGATTCGGTATGTTCTTTACTTTCAACATTCCAATAGCGCCAAATTTTTAACCCGTTACGTGTGAATTGTAATGCATGACCAGGTCTTAATTCATGAATTCCTTTAAACACACCATTACCTGGCGTTCTTGATGGTCCTAGTCCTAAGACCTCGGCAAGTCCTTCATAGTTAATAACGGGACTTACTTCTGGATGCGCTAAGATAGCCTTAATTTCTGAACTAAAGATGAGTCCACCATTCATTTCTGTATAGAAAAGAGGTTTTACACCAAGACGGTCACGGAATAATGTCATACTTTCCTTTTCTTCATCCCAAATACCGAAAGCATAGATGCCATTTAAATAATCCACACATTGTTCTTTCCATTCGATATAGGAAGTTAACAGTACTTCTGTGTCTGAATGAGATGAAAATGTGTAACCTCTTTTTAATAGCTCTTTTCGAATATCTTCTGTATTATACAATTCTCCATTGTATGTAATTGTATAATTGGATTTATTTTTTTCTTTTGTCATTGGTTGTTTACCGCCCTCTAAATCGATCACGGCTAAACGTCTATGTCCTAATAATGCGTGTTTACTACTAAATACTCTTGCATCATCAGGTCCTCTTTTTGACAACGTCTTTGTCATTGTATCAATGATTGCTTCTTTTCCATTCAACAATTCTTTAAAATTAATCCATCCTGTAATACCACACATATTTTCACGCTCCTTCATCTAGTAACTTATGTGAAAATATAAAATAGGTTATTTTGTCCAATAAAAAAACACACAATTTTTAAAAATTGTGTGTTTGAATTTTAGATTTAATTAAAAGAATGGTGCCTTTGTTAAGAGAATAATCCGCCTACAAATCCAGTGATACCATTCCAAATACTCGCAAAGAATCCACCAATCGCTTGGAAAAATAGAGAGAAACCACTTGCTCTTTCAACAGTTTCCGTCGTTACTACATCTGCAGTAAATCCATCTCCATTAATATAGCCATAGTCAGTACCTTCTGTTCGTTCAATAACCACTTTCCCAACAACAGTACCTTCCTTAACCTCGGCTTCCATAGTATCTGTTTCTAAGATTAATTTTGGTTGATACAAGTCTTTTTCATTTGCCTTTATCATAACAGAAATCGGATCTTTAACAGCAATACCTACTTTATCAGCTTTTCCTTTTGTTACAGCTATGCTTTCTTGGCCTTCAAATGTATAATTTGCTGGAACTATTTCTTGTTTTGAGAATTGTGCAAAACCATAATCAAATAATTTTGCAGTTGCATCAAATCGTGCTTTATATGAGCCTACACCTTGGGAATCAACTGCATTCATCACAACAGCAATTAATCGAGTACCATTACGTTCTGCAGTACCAGTGAAACAATAACCGGCTAATGTAGTCGTACCAGTTTTTAACCCATCAACGCCCTCATACTCATAAACTAAACCTGGTAACATAAAGTTCCAGTTTTCCATTTCAATTGCATCATCCGTACCTTCACGGAATATTTTTTTCGAAATACTTGATGTTTCAGTTACTTCTGGGTGGTCCTTTAGTAAATTATAGGCTAATTTTGCCACATCATGTGCAGACATTACATTTTCATCTTCTGGGCCTGTACCAGCAGGATGCATACCGAATAAATCACTGTTATTTAAACCAGTAGAGTTTACAAACTTATAATTTGTTAAACCAATCTCTTCGGCTTTTTGATTCATTAAATTTAAAAATTCACTCTCTGTACCGGCAATCGTTTCTGCAATGGCAACAGTTGCAGCGTTAGCTGAATAGATGGCCATTGCTTCATATAATTCTTGAATTGAATAAGTACCATCTGCTCTTAGTGGTACGTTACTTAATGCGCGATCCTGAGACATTCTATATGTATATTCAGTTACTCTATATTGTTGATCCCAAGTTATAGTTCCTGCATTAATAGCATCTAACAGAATATACTCTGTCATCATTTTTGTCATACTAGCAATACCTAAATTAGTATCGGCGTTTTGTTCATATAAAATTTTTCCTGTTTCAGCATCAATTAATATTGCTGCATCAACCGTTAAGCTAAGATCTGTTTCTGCACTCGCACTTAATGGTGTTGTAACTAAAAAGCTAAGTAACAGAATCGGAATCAAGATAATGCTAAACAAAGATGTTTTCCTTACTGTTTTCACTTATTTATACCTCCACAAATTTTTATTCTTATAATCGCAATTTTATCATAGTTTTGTCTATCTATGTTCTGCTATTTAATAGAAAAAAGCACTCTTTTATTATCATATTTTGACGATAAAAGAGTGCAAAAGTTTCATTTTTTATTTTATTGTAAAGAATAGTTTGGTGCTTCTTTCGTAATTTGTACATCATGTGGGTGTGACTCACGAAGACCAGCACCTGTCATGCGTACAAATTGTGAATTCTCTCTTAAATATTCTAAGTTTGGTGCTCCACAGTAACCCATACCTGCACGAATACCACCAACTAATTGGTGAATCGTATCTGTTAAAGGTCCTTTGTAAGGAAGACGTCCTTCAATGCCTTCAGGAACTAATTTTTTCGCGTCTTCTTGGAAGTAACGATCCTTTGATCCTTTTTCCATGGCAGAAAGTGAACCCATACCACGGTAAACTTTGAATCGACGACCTTGGAAAATTTCAGTTTCACCTGGTGATTCAGAAGTACCCGCTAATAATGAACCAAGCATTACTACATGTCCACCAGCAGCAAGAGCTTTTACGATATCTCCTGAATATTTAATTCCACCATCAGCAATAATTGTTTTACCCATTTCTCGGGCAACTGTTGCGCAATCATAAATTGCTGTTATTTGCGGTACACCAACCCCTGCAACTACACGTGTTGTACATATTGAACCAGGTCCAATACCAACTTTTACTACATCAGCACCTGCTTCATAAAGTGCACGAGTTCCTTCACCAGTTGCAACATTACCAGCGATAATTTCTAGATTTGGATAAGCTTCACGAATTTGTTTTACTGTATCAAGAACACCTTGTGAATGACCATGAGCAGTATCTATTACAATAATATCAACTTGTGCTTCTACTAATTTTTCAACACGAGACATTGTATCTTTTGATACTCCAACAGCTGCCCCTACTAGTAAACGACCAATTTCATCTTTTGCGGCATTTGGGAACTCAATTACTTTTTCAATGTCTTTAATAGTAATTAAACCAGTCAGCTTTCCATCTCCATCTACTATCGGAAGTTTTTCGATTTTATACTTCTGAAGAATCATTTCTGCCTCTTCTAAAGTTGTTCCAACAGGAGCAGTAATTAAATCATTTTTTGTCATAACATCTTCAATTTTTAATGAATAGTCAGAGATAAAACGTAAGTCACGATTTGTAATAATTCCGACTAATTTTTGATCGTCCGCATTATTTACAATAGGAACACCAGAAATGCGATATTTCCCCATTAAATGTTCTGCATCATACACTTGGTGTGACGGTGTTAAGAAAAATGGATTAGTAATGACACCATTTTCTGATCGTTTAACTTTTTCAACTTCTTCTGCTTGCTCTTCAATTGACATATTTTTGTGGATAATACCAATTCCACCTTGACGTGCCATTGCAATTGCCATTTTGGATTCAGTTACAGTATCCATTCCCGCACTAATAATTGGGATGTTCAATTTAATTTTCGATGTTAATTGCACCGATAAATCAACAGACTTTGGTAGTACTTCAGAAAAAGCTGGTACTAATAATACATCATCAAACGTTAGACCTTCTTTTGAGAATTTTGTTTCCCACATTTCATAATGCCCCCTAATTCGTAAATGAATATTAATAGTAAGGTTAACAACATGTAAAGATAGTGTCAAGAATCAAATAAAAGAAAGATAATTCCGAATATTTTATCAGTAATAATGAAAACGCTCTATCTACTTCTAAATAGATCATTTCTTTCAATTTCCAATGAAAATCTAGATAGTCTTAGTTTGCCTAGTAAAATGAATTACATTCTCTTTCTGGTTTTTTTTGTTAATCTTATTTTTCTTACGTCGGTCTTCTCGAACCTTACTTATATTCTTTTCGCTTTTTATAATAATCCGCTTCTCCAACGCGCCGATCGAACCTTCGGTTCTTGGAGTTGAGGGCTTTTTAGATACAAAAAAACACCACTGAAAAATCAGTGGTGTTGTGCGAAGCGCTCGTCTACCTCTCACAGGGAAATTCCCCCAACTACCATCGACACTATCTCGAAGTCCGATGACCTTCGGATTTCTGCGTCACCTTCGTCCTTCCGGTGCTCATGTACCTAGTACATTCCGCTCCTCACTCCTCGGTTCCTTGAACTCCTCGGTCCTCTTACTTCTCGAATCCTTACTCATATTTCTTTTCGCTTTTTATAATAATCCGCTTCTCCAACGCGCCGATCGAACCTTCGGTTCTTGGAGTTGAGGGCTTTTTAGATACAAAAAAACACCACTGAAAAATCAGTGGTGTTTAATGCGAAGCGACGTCCTACTCTCACAGGGGGAAGCCCCCAACTACCATCGGCGCTAAAGAGCTTAACTTCCGTGTTCGGTATGGGAACGGGTGTGACCTCTTTGCCATTATCACTTCACTTGCACATGGATGTGCTGGCTTCGCCGTTGCGACATGATGTCGCGCCTTTAGGCGAAGTTCCTATAAAGTTGAAAGAACTTTGTTCTCTCAAAACTGGATAAAGACATTGAAATTGTTCAAGTTTGTT
>NZ_JPVQ01000038.1 GCF_000772965.1 Ureibacillus massiliensis 4400831 = CIP 108448 = CCUG 49529
CTACCTTGAGAAGTTGAAAAGTCATTTACACAAAAATATTGACAGTACCACTTAGTAGTCTGTTATGGGAAAGTCTTTTAAGATATTAGTAATAAACTAGTTATTATTATAATTATGTACACTGTTAATAGATTTGAGTATTAAATGTGTACAGGCTTTAATTATGTGCATGTATGAAAGTTTTAATTTTCCTAGAATTTATAAGGTGTTGGATAAAAAAATCTAATATGTACATTATATTTTATGGCGATATGATGGTGATACAATAAAAATAAACTATAATGGATCGACTGAGCTGGTACGCTTTTTACTTGTCGACACACCAGAAACCAATCATCCTAGCTTAGGACTTCAACCATATGGGGAAGAAGCGAAGGAATTTACGAAACAGTTACTAGAAAATCAAAGACTCCACTATTCCGGAAGAGATGTTTTGTTCTGTAGAAGAAGCAGAAAGTGCTGGATATAATGCAGCTCCAAGATAATTAGAACTAACTTGTAAACTATACTAAACAGCTCATGATAAATAAATCAGAGCTGTTTTTTTGTGGGAAGATCGATGGATTTGAAAAATGATAAAATACATTCTCAAAACAAGGATTATAATTTACTTAATATAGTAAAAGCTTTTTAGAAAAAAATATAAAAATTATTAATTTCCTCAAACTTTTTTCCATACTCTATCCGTCTATTTTATGAAACTACGTTAGCTAACGAGAATAAAACAAGGAGAGTTGTCATGTGTTAAAGCCTAGGTGGGATAATGTTATATCAGAATACGTTATGCAAAACAAAGAAAATTTTTATCGACTAGCCTATAGTTATGTACAAAACGCTGATGATGCGCTTGATATCGTGCAGGATTCTATTCAAAAAGCAATTTCAGCAAATACACTAAAAGATCGAAAAGCAATTAAAAGCTGGTTTTATAAAATTGTCGTTAATACATCATTGGATTTTTTACGACGAAGAAAAAAAGTCCAAGTAGTGGATGAAACAACAATTGAACAACATTCACCAGGCCAAATTGATCACTATGTAAATATCGATTTACAGCAGGCATTAAATGAATTACCACCTGATTATCGAAGTGTAATCGTCCTTCGATATCTTGAGGACTTAAAAATTGAGGAAGTAGCTGAAATTTTAGATTTGAACATTAATACGACTAAAACTCGGATTTACAAAGGTTTAAAAGTGCTGCGTGTTCAAATGGAGGATTTTAATTTTGAGGAGGCAAAATAGTATGGATCATAAAAATATGGAGAAAAACAAAATGGAAAGATTAAAAGAAGAATATAAAAATATACCTATTCCTTCGGAGCTTGATAAGGTTGTGCAAAATGCCTTAATGCAGAAAAAGCCAAAAAGAAAAAGTTTAGGATGGGTTGCCGGAGTTGCAGCAGCTGCTGTAATTTTTACAACAAGTTTAAATTTAAGCCCTGCATTTGCTCAATCTTTAAAGGATATACCTGTGGTTGGGAGCATTGTTAATGTATTAACAATTCAGGATTACAGTATTGATGAAGGTAATTATGAAGCAAATATTAAAGTACCAGCAATCGAAAATTTAGAAAATGAATCGTTAGAACAGAGCTTGAATAATAAATATCTAGAGGAAAGTCAAAAGCTTTATGAAACGTTTATGAATGAAATGGAAACACAAAAGGCATTTGGTGAAGATGGACATCTAAAAGTTGATAGTGGGTATATCATTAAAACGGAAACAGATCAACTGTTATCAATTGGTCGTTACGTTGAAGAAACAGTAGCGTCCTCTATGACAACAATTCAATACGATACAATTGATAAAAAGAATGAACTACTAGTAACATTACCAAGTTTATTTAAGGATAATAGCTATGTAGATGTGATTAGTACAAATATTAAAGAACAGATGAACAAACAAATGGAGGATGATTCCTCAATAACATATTTTATTGAATCACCAGATGATCCAGATGGTTTTAAGGAAATTTCATTGAATCAAAACTTCTACATTAATTCAAATAACGAATTAGTAATTGCGTTTAATGAATATGATGTGGCACCTGGTTACATGGGTCCAGTTGAATTTATAATACCTACTAAAGTATTGCAAGAAATTCTTGTTAGTAACGAGTACTTAAAATAAAGGAATTTAGTAGATGAGGTTAAAGTCGAATTAAATACTTCGATCGTTCAATTTTTCCTAGAGCTCGGCATTGTTTACAGTGTCCGAGCTCTAATTAATTTTTCATGGTTTGCCCCTATTATTAGGAGAACAGGGGTTTTTAGTTTTAAAGTGAATTGTGGATGGAATTTCCAGATCTTTAGTGGCATTTTTATTTAAAAGTGCCTGAATACAAGGGGATTTTAAGGGGATAGGGAACTTTCGCAATGAAAAGTGCACAAACGGAATGCGATTTTCAAGAATAGGGTAACTTTCGCAATGAAAAGTGCCCAAATGCAATGGAATTCTCAAGGAAAAGGGAACTTTCGCAATGAAAAGTGCCCAAATACAATGAAGTTTTCAGTAAAAAGGGAACTTTCGCAATGGAAAGTGCCCAAACGCAATGCGATTTTCAAGGAAAAGGGAACTTTCGCAATGGAAAGTGCCCAAAAGCAATGAGATTTTCAAGGAAAAGGGAACTTTCACAAATAAAAGTGCCCAAACGGAATGCGACTCTCAAGAAAAAGTGAACTTTTGCAATAAAAAGTGCCCAAAAGCAATGGAATTCTCAAGGAAAAGGGAACTTTCACAAATAAAAGTGCCCAAACGGAATGCGACTCTCAAGAAAAAGGGAACTTTTGCAATAAAAAGTGCCCAAATGCAATGGAATTCTCAAGGAAAAGGGAACTTTCACAAATAAAAGTGCCCAAACGGAATGCGGTATTCAAGGAAAAGGGAACTTTCACAATGAAAAGTGCCCAAACGCAATGCGATTTTCAAGGAAAAGGGAACTTTCACAAATAAAAGTGCCCAAATACAATGAAGTTTTCAGTAAAAAGATAACTTTCACAATGAAAAATGCCCAAACGCAATGCAATTATCAATAAAAAGGCAACTTTCGCAATGAAAAGTGCCCAAATGCATGGAATTTTCAAGGAAAAGGGAACTTTCGCAAATAAAAGTGCCCAAACGCCATGCGATTTTCAAGGAAAAGGGAACTTTCGCAAATAAAAGTGCCCAAATATAATGAAGTTTTCAGTAAAAAGGGAACTTTCACAAATAAAAGTGCCCAAATGCAATGAAGTTTTCAGTAAAAAGGGAACTTTCACAATGAAAAGTGCCCAAAAGCAATGTGATTTTCAAGGAAAAGGGAACTTTCGCAATAAAAAGTGCCCAAATACAATGAAGTTTTCAGTAAAAAGGGAACTTTCGCAATGAAAAGTGCCCAAATGCAATGCGATTTTCAAGGAAAAGGGAACTTTCACAATAAAAAGTGCCCAAATGTAATGGAATTTTCAAGGAAACGGGAACTTTCGCAATGAAAAGTACCCAAATACATTGAAGTTTTCAGTAAAAAGGGAACTTTCGCAATGAAAAGTGCCCAAACGCAATGGAATTCTCAAGGAAAAGGGAACTTTCACAAATAAAAGTGCCCAAATACAATGGAATTTTCAAGGAAAAGGGAACTTTCACAAATAAAAGTGCCCAAACGGAATGCGACTCTCAAGAAAAAGGGAACTTTCACAATAAAAAATGCCCAAATACAATGGAATTTTCAAGGAAAAGGGAACTTTCACAAATAAAAGTGCCCAAACGCAATGCGATTTTCAAGGAAAAGGGAACTTTCACAATAAAAAATGCCCAAACGCAATGGAATTCTCAAGAAAAAGGGAACTTTCACAAATAAAAGTGCCCAAACGCAATGCAATTATCAATAAAAAGTTCCCCACAATAAAGAAAAAATCCATCACTTACGTACTTTCACAGCTCAACTAAGATCTTTTCAGCCTCAATCACCCGGTCACCCTCCCCCATAAACAGTATCCAATAAACCAAAAAATCAATTTTAACTATAAAAACCACATTTCATTACATCTATCGATAGTAGAAAGCCCCCTGTTTTACATTCATCTTTCGAAATATTAGCAAAATTATAATTATCACCCTCCCTCCTAAAATACGTAAAAACCCAATAACACCAATGTTTTTGTAATATTCTGTCTACGTTTTTTTCTGCTTTACGTTACGAAAAAGCTAAAATAATTAAATTTTTTTTAAAAGAAAGGGTTTTCAACTTACAGAATATTATGCTATTATGTTCTCAAGTTTAATATAATAAAACTGGTTTAATATATTAAACCAAAATCATCACGACAGAGGGGGGATTCCATGTATAACTACTACATGCCAACTAGAATTATCTTTGAAAACAATAGTTCTGGTAAATTGGGAGAAATATTAGAAAAAGAAAATAAAAAAAATGTTTTAGTCGTCACAGATAAAGGGGTTTTAAACGCTGGACTATTAAATGCAATGTTCCAATCATTCGATAACAGTAATATCTCATATGGGATTTTTGATGAAGTGGAACCGAATCCAAAATCATCCACTATTAGAAAAGGGGTTCAAAAGCTTTCTGAAAGTAACTTTGACGCAATTGTAGGATTTGGAGGGGGAAGCTCCATTGATACAGCAAAAGCAATTGCAGTTATGGCAACAAATGAAGGGGAAATTTTAGACTATGAAGGTGTAGGAAACGTCATTAACGACTCGCTATTCTTGGTAGCGGTTCCAACAACAGCCGGAACAGGTAGTGAAGTTACAGCATCCACGATTATTACGGATGAAAATACTTTATTTAAAGCGGCAATTATAAGTCCTAAAGTATTTCCGAATTTAGCAATTTTAGATGCAACATTAACATTAGGGTGTCCACCAGGGATTACTTCTTCAACAGGGATTGACGCATTAACACATGCAATTGAGTCTTACATATCAAAACAAAGTAATCCTATTAGTGGAAGTATTGCCCTACATGCTATTAGCTTAATATCTAAGAATATTCATAAGGCTTACTATTATGGAACTGACTTAGAGAGTCGAGAAAAAATGTTAGAGGCTTCCATGTTAGCAGGTCTAGCATTTTCTCAAACGAGATTAGGAAATGTTCATGCAATCTCACAGGCTTTAGGTGGGGTCTTTGATATTCCACACGGGATAGCAAATGCAGCACTTTTACCATATGTTCTAAAATTTAACGCACCAGCTTGTTTAAAAGAAATGGTCGACATTGCAAATGCAATGGGTATTCAAACTGAAAATGAAAGCGATGTCATTATTGCTGAGAAGGTTGTGAATACAATTGTTGAATGGAATCACTCCTTTGATATACCAAATAATACAAAGGATTTAGGCGTTGATTTATCTGAGATTGATAAATTAATAGCTGATTCAATGAGAAGTGGAAATATATTAGTAAATCCACGTCTTACAACTTCTAAAGATGTAGAAAAATTGATCAGAGATTCTTATGATGGGGTACTTTAAAAAAATTTTTTAAGGGATGGGGAGAAATTGTATGAAAAAACTATTTAAAATTTTATTACCTTTATTAGCTACTATTCTTTTCTTAGCAGCTTGTGGTGGTGGAAGTGAATCAGGTTCAAGTACATCTGAAGGTGGTGGGGATGATCAAACTTATAAAATTCGTATCGCCCACTCATCAGCAGCAACAAATGATAGACTTGAAAATTCATTACAAGAATTTAAAAAAGCTGTTGAAGAAAGAAGTAACGGAAGAATTATTGTTGAAACATATCCAAACAGTCAACTTGGTGGTGAACGTGAAGCACTTGAAGGCGTTCAATTAGGAACAATTGAAATGGCCGTATTATCTACAGCACCATTTGCTGGATTCTTTGAAAAAATGATGGTATTAGATTTACCTTACTTATTCACTGATGAAAAAATTGCAGACGAAGTATTAGATGGTCCATTTGGTGATCAACTGTTTGACTTAATGTTAGAGGAAACTGGTCTTAGAGGGTTAGCTTGGGGAGAAAATGGAGTTCGTCATATGGCAAGTAATGTTCGTCCAATTGAATCACCAGCAGATATTCAAGGACAAAAAATTAGAACACAAGAAAACCAAGCACATATGGATATGATTACTGCTTTCGGTGGAAGTCCAACGCCAATCGCATTCCCAGAATTGTATAGCTCGTTACAACAAGGGGTTATTGATGGTTATGAAAATCCAATCTCATTAATTACTGGAATGCGTTTCTATGAAGTTACTAAATATATTTCATTAAACTCTCATGTTTATGGAGCATATGCGTTCATCGTTAATGATAGCTACTTCCAAACATTACCAGAAGACTTACAAACAATTATTCAAGAAGAAGCGAAAAACTGGAGCACAGTTGAACGTGAAATGAACAGAAAACAAACAGAAGAGGGTATCGATTTAGTAAAAGAAAACGGTGTTGAAGTAATTGAGTTAAGCGAAGAACAAATTGCAGAATTCAAAAAATTAGCACAACCTGTTGTGGATAGCTATAGAACACAAATTGGTGAAGAATTATTTGATGACTTAATGGAAGCTATTGAACAAGCTGAAGCCAACTAAAAAATAAATTTGACAAAAACAATAAAGAAGAAAGTATTTTCTTCTTTATTGTTTTATAAAAGGGGTGAACTCTTTGAAAAAGGTTATAAGGACATTAGATAATATTTTAACGAAAATCGAAGAAAATTTGACGTTTCTTCTATTATTATCAATGCTATTAGCGGTTTTTGCCAGCTTCGTGAGTCGCTATATCTTTAACGCTCCGCTTACTTGGACAGAGGAATTTGCAAGATATGTAATGATCTGGGCTACATTTATTGCTGCAAGTTATGGAGTGAAAACTGGTGCACATATTACTCTGGATGTTTTAGTTATTTACCTATCAGAGAGAGGCAATAAAATACTTAGAATTGTAAGCTATCTTTTCGCGCTTGTATATTGTGGCTTGGTTGTATTTATCGGGATTCCGTTTATTAATAGCTTAATAGAAACTCATCAACAATCACCAGCTATGCATATCCCGATGTATGTTGTTTATTCATCTATAATAGTCGGTACGATTTTCATGTTTTTACGATATATCATACTTTTATTTAATGAAATGACGAATTCAAATAAGCCGGAAGAAGCTTAATATATTAAATCTTTAGATAGGGGGGGTTAGGATGGCGACGATATTAGCTATATTCTTATTAGCCTTACTAGTTATGAATGTTCCGCTTGCAATTAGTGTTGGATTAGCGTCCACTGCCGTTTTACTAACTTCAGACATAAATCCAATAGTAGCTGTTCAAAGGATGATTACTGGTTTAGATAGCTTTTCTCTAATGGCTATCCCGCTATTTATGGTTGCAGGGAAAATCATGGAGATTGGTGGAATTTCAAAAAGACTTGTTGATTTAGCTGCTAGTATTGTTGGTTCCATTACTGGAGGATTTGCGATTATTGCCGTAATAGCAAGTATGTTCTTTGCGGCAATCTCAGGTTCAGCACCAGCAACAGTAATTTCAATTGGTGCCATTATGGTGCCAGCAATGATTAAAGAAGGATATGATAAAAAGTTTGCACTTGCTCTTATTGCAGCAAGTGGAACAATCGGGATTATCATACCGCCGAGTATACCATTTATAACCTATGGAATTTCAGCTAGCACCAGTGTAGGTGATTTATTTATTGCTGGTGTGTTACCTGGTATTTTAATGGGAATATCTATGATTATCTATAGTTATATTATCTCGAAAAAACGAGGTTATAAGGGCGGAGAGAAAACAAGCTTAAAGAAGTTCTTTTATAACTTTAAACGGTCGATTCTTGGTTTATTAATGCCACTGATCATTTTAGGTGGTATTTATGCAGGGTGGTTTACACCAACTGAATCGGGTGCGGTAGCGTGTATTTACGGACTAATTGTTTCGCTATTTATATATCGTACGATGAAGTTTTCGGAACTTAAAAAGACATTTGTTGAAGCAGGTTCATTATCAGCAATGGTACTTTTTATCATTGCCACAGCAAACTTACTTAGCTGGTTAATCACAGTTGAACAAATTCCAGTTAAAATCGCATCAGCATTAACATCTTTCACAGAAAGTCCGATTGTATTTTTATTAATCATTAATTTAATATTATTATTTGTAGGGACATTTTTGGAATTAAATGCTGCGATTATCTTACTAGTTCCAATTCTATTGCCGATGCTACAAATGTACGGAATCAATCTTACTCACTTTGGCGTATTGATGATTGTAAACTTAGCAATAGGATTATTAACACCTCCATTAGGAGTCAATTTGTTCGTAGCAAAGTCGTTATCAGACATTCAATTCAATCAACTAGTTAAGAGTGTTATACCATTTATTTTAATTATGTTACTGAATTTGGCGATACTCATCTTCTTCCCGGGAATAACGTCTGTTTTAATTTCGAAATAATCCGACAACTAGAACGTTTATTTGAAAGGGAGTTATTTTGTGAATGAAAAATATTGGAATCCAGCACTAGAGAGAGCAGATAAGGTACTCAATCTTATTGCAGAAAACCCAAGTAAATATAGATTAATAGATATTTCTAAAAAGCTTGAGATTAATAAAAGTACACTCTTCATACTCATTAATACAATGGAAAAACTGGGCTGGATTACCAAACATATAGGTGATGTATATAGCCTAGGGGGGACAATGGGTTCCCTTGGAGCGGCTTATCTAAAGCAGTTTAATTTACTTCATGCCTTTTACGAAGAGGCAGCGGAAGTCCAAATGAAAGTGAAAGAGAATTTACAGCTTGGAATATTAGACGGTGGGGACGTTATTTATCTTGGGAAAGTAAAGGATGATTCAATGGTTCAACTTGTAACAGAACCTGGAATGAAGTTCCCTGCCTATGCCACTTCAATAGGAAAAATACAATTATCTCAGTACTCCCTTGAAGAGCTAAAAAATATTTACTCTGAAGAGCCATTAATGTCAAAAACACCATATACCATTACTTCTGTTGAGAAGCTTTATGAAAATTTGCAACAAGCTAAGGTTCAAGGCTATATAGAGGAACATCAAGAATCAGCTGAAGGCATACATTGTGTAGCTGCACCTGTATATGATTTTAATAAGCGCATAATCGCTGGTGTGAGTATTGCCATGATTACAGCACACTGGGAGAAAAAAGGGGATATGGCAAGAAAAGAAGTTGTTAAGCTTGCAAACCAATTATCTCTACGTTCTGGATATTCAAAAGAGCAATAAATAGAAAATTTTTAAGAGAAGGTGATGGGGATGGAGAATACACGACAATTTATAAAGGAACTAGGATATCCTGAAAGTGATCTATACGACTTACCTTCTTCGACAAAAAGATTTCCTGATGGAGCCCAATATCGATTGGAAATTCCTAGTGTGGAAGGTCCTAAAGCATTAAAAGCCGTTGTAGAGGAAATGAAAAAGCTAAATGTACCGATTCATCGTGTGTCCCAAGGTAGTGGAATTATGATGCTAAGCGATGATGAAATTAAAGAAATGTGTCAAATTGCAAATGAAGAGCGTATGGAGTTAAGTTTATTTACTGGTCCACGTGGTACGTTTGATATTAGTGCACAGCCTCTTACGCCGAATGGTAAAAATGTTGGTGTACGACATGAAGGAATGGATCAGCTTGTATATGCAATGGAGGATTTACAAAGAGGTGCTGAATTAGGGTTAAGGGGTGCACTAATCGGTGATGAAGGTCTTCTATTATTAACGAAGGAAATGAAAGAGAAAGGCCTGCTGCCAGAAGATTTTGTGATTAAAGCTTCTGTTCAAATAATGGCTTCAAATCCGGTATCCGTAAAATTAATGGCAGAAATTGGAGCGGATACGTACAATGTACCAACAGCCTTGACGTTACCAAAGCTTGCAGCGATACGCCAAGTAATTGATATTCCAATTGATTTATACGTAGAGGTACCAGATAATCTCGGCGGTTTTGTAAGACATTACGAAATTCCAGAATTTATAAGAGTACTAGCTCCTGTTTATTTAAAATTTGGATTAAGAAACCATCCAGATGTATATCCATCAGGGTATCATCTAGAGAAGTATAATGAAGATTTATGTAGAGAAAGAGTAAGAAGAGCGGCACATGGTATGAGAATTATTCAAAAGTATTGTCCTGAGGCAATCATCTCTGAAAAGGGTGCATCAGATCTTGGCATTCCTGTTTTATAATAATTTCTATTATTCTTACTAAAAATTAGGAGGTTTTTAAATGACTGCGACTGTAAAAGAGTTAGTTTGTTTGAATTATATTAATGGAGAGTGGACTAGTTCAGAATCTGGAGAAACGATTAATAACTTTAATCCAGCAAATGGTGAACTGGTATGCAAAATTCAAGCATCCTCTGCAAATGATGTAGCTGTAGCTGTGGAAGCGGCAAATCAAGCGAAAAAGGCTTGGTTTAACTTACCTGGAACAGTGCGCGGTAAGTATTTGTTTGATATTGCAACTGAAATTGAAAAAGCAAAAAATGAAATCGCTGAAGCAATGACAATGGAAATGGGTAAAACTTATCCAGAATCTCTTGGTGAAGTTCAACGAGCAATCGATATTTTCCGTTATTATGCGGGAGAAGGTGTTCGTAAGACTGGTGATGTGATTCCTTCATCTGCATCAGGTGCACTTATGTATACAACTCGTGCGCCTCTTGGAGTAGTTGCAGTAATTACACCTTGGAACTTCCCCATCGCCATTCCAGCATGGAAGATGGCACCAGCATTAATTTTCGGAAACACAGTAGTCTTTAAGCCTGCTCAAGAAGCTCCTTTAACTGCAACAAAGCTTGTTGAATGTGTTGAAAGAGCAAACCTTCCAAAAGGTGTACTCAATTTAGTTCACGGCTCTGGACGTGTAATTGGAAATGAACTAGTAGAAAATTCACCAATTAACGGTATTACATTTACAGGATCTAATACTGTGGGTAAACAAATTGGTTCTAAGGCTTTTGCCCGTGGAATTAAATATCAATTAGAAATGGGCGGTAAAAATCCAATTGTTATTATGGATGATGCAGATATTTCTGATGCTGTAACGGCTACTCTTACTGGATCGATGAAATCTACTGGTCAAAAATGTACAGCAACAAGTCGTGTTATTGTACATGAAGCAATTTATGACCAATTCAAAGAAAAGCTTTTAGCTGAAGTAAACAAAATTAAAGTTGGAGATGGTTTCTCTCAAGATACTTGGTACGGACCATGTGCAAGTAAGGGCCAAATGGAAACGGTTCTTTCATATATTGAAAAAGGAAAAGAAGAAGGTGCTTCATTAATTTTCGGTGGAAATCGTTTAGAAAGTGAAGAGTTTAAAACAGGTTACTTTGTTGAACCTACAATTTTTGAAAATGTTACTTCTGATATGTCCATCGTTCAAGAAGAGATTTTTGGTCCAGTAATTGCTTTAATTAAAGTTTCTTCATATAAAGAAGCAATCGAAGAAGCAAACAATGTTTCATTTGGTTTAAGTGCTTCGATCTTTACGAAAAACATTGGGAATATCCTTCAATTTGTTAATGATATTGAAGCAGGATTAGTCCGAATCAATGCAGAAACAGCTGGTGTTGAATATCAAGCACCATTTGGTGGAATGAAAGATTCTAGTTCACATTCAAGAGAACAAGGGCAAGCAGCTATTGAATTCTTTACTTCTATTAAAACGGTATATATTCAACAATAAAACAAAAGTAACCATTAACCATTACTGTTTTAAATTAATTAAAAACCCCCTATAAATATATATTGCAGTCAGTTGTTGAAAGTGTGCAACAACTGGCTGTTTTTATTTTGAAAAACTCATTTAAATAAGTAAATAAAATGATCGAGTTTCCTCCATATAACTCTCCCATAAATTGATAGATAGACAGATTTCTCTTTATGGTGCTACTATAGTTTAGTAATCTATATTACTATTAATTATATTTTTGAGGGGAGAATTTTTTAATGAAAAAAATAGGCCTTTTCTTAGCAGGCGTTTTAGTTATATTGATGTTAGCAGCTTGTGGAAAAGCATCATTAGACAAATCGGAAGTATTAGCAAAATCGATAGAAGCAAGTGCAGATATTCATAGCTACTCGATTGAAATGGATATGGATATTGACATGGATGATATGAAGCAATCAGTATCAATGAAAGGCGATATCACTCATAATCCAGATATGATTCATCTAAACATGAACATGGACATGTTAGGGATGAATATGGATATTGAAACTTACTTAAATCAAGATGAAGCATATATGAGTATGATGGGCGAATGGATGGAAATGGATCCATCAGAGCTAGGCTTGGAAAGCTTTGATCAAATTAATAAAGAAGAGATGGAAAAGTTAACTAAGTTTACTGAACAATTTGAAATGACAGAGGAAGAAAATCAATATGTTTTAAAGTTGTCAGGAAACGATGAAACTTATCGAGAATTAATTGAAGATGTTATTTCTTCATCAATGGGGGAAGTTTCAGCTGATCCATATATGGAAGAGTTAATAAATTCGATTAAGATTAAAAATTTAAATTTAGAGTATCATATTGATAAAGAAACATTTATCCATACAATGCAAGTTTTCGATATTGAGCTTGAGATGGTTGATGGAGATACTACGACTCCGTTGAACATTAAAGGAGAATTAACAACTTCCAATATTAATGGAGTGGAACCGATTGTAATTCCTGATGAAGTGAAGGAAAGCGCGGTAACAGAAGATGAGATGTATCCATATTCTGATAGTATGTCTGTTGAAGAATTACAGGAATTAGTGTCTTATGAAATCGTTGAACCGTCAGCAGTGCCAGAAGGATACATCTTCACTGAAGGCTACTATGATGAAACAATGGATATGGTTACAATCAGCTATGACAAAGATTTTGATAACTGGATAATGCTGACGATGAATCCGATTGAAGTATTCAGTTTAGCAGACGTAGAAGGTGAATCAATAGAAGTACGCGGCACTGAAGGTATTATTTATGATATGGAAGGTTATTTAAGCATTAGTTGGGAAGAAAATGGATTATTGTACGAAGTAGGCGGAATGGGAACAGATCTTACTATCGAACAATTATTAGAAGTTGCTGAAAGTATCTAATATTACAACACCTAAGTTGGTTTTCTGACTTAGGTGTTTTTTATTATAAATGTTTGAATGATGGAATATAGAGTCTATGTGACAAACGGAGATTTAAGGGAATATTAGTAATCTATTTGCAACAAAAGTAAATTTGATGAGTTATAAATCAAGTCTCAAAACTTGTCAATAGGTTTTCGATGGAAATATACTTTTAACTTGGTAATTTTTATGGAAATGATAGATTCTATACATGCTATTTTAATAGATTGTTGAAGTTAACTGTTACTGTTACCAGTTTATGGTCCAAATATTACACATATCGTACTGTACTATAGGTGTTGTAGAAAAGGAGGAATACAAAATGAAAAAATGGTTAATGACATCGTTTTGTGCAACTACATTATTAGCAACATCAATTACTTCCGCAGACGCGGCTAGTTTAAATCGTGAGACAAAGGATGAAGCAAAAACTGAAAATATCCAAATCATTAAAGAGGATAGTTATCAAGAATTTGCTTTAAAAATAATGGATAAAATCATATTGCCAAATGGACAGCTTGATATAAATAATATTGAGGATTTAGTAAATAAAAAATTAAATAATTTAGACGTATATAAAGAACTCGCAAATGGTAAATTTGTAAAAGAAAATAAAGCTAACACTACTGCTAAAAAAGAAACAACAAATGACGCAAAACCTACTGAAAATAAAGAAATAAAAAAACAAACACCAACAAAAGAAGCAACATATCCAGAAGTAAATAATGATACAACAGCTCCAGAAGCAAATAAAAACAATAGGACTGTACCGTCAAATTCAAATAATCAACAAGCAGAAGCACCAGTAAAGACACCTACTGCAAATGTAAATCAATCCGTTTCTGAATTTGAAAAACAAGTAGTTAATTTAACAAATGCTGAACGTACCAAAGCGGGTCTTAAACCGCTTGAAATTTATACGCCTTTAATGAATGTTGCAGAAGCAAAATCTGCGGATATGGCGAAAAATAATTACTTCTCACATACAAGTCCAACTTACGGAAGCCCATTTGATCAAATCAAAGCTGCAGGGATTTCATATCGTGCTGCCGGTGAAAATATTGCACAAGGTCAAAAAACTCCGCAAGAAGTAGTTCAAGCGTGGATGGATTCACCTGGACATCGTCAAAACATTATGAATGCAAATTACACTCATATTGGTGTAGGTTTTGTTGAAGATGGTAACTATTGGACACAGCAGTTTATCCAACTTTAATTTATTAAGTAATAGAATATTGTAGTACTTTAAAAGATGATCTTTAAGTTAATTACTTAAGATCATCTTTTTTATAGTGGAAGTAAAAGGAGTACTTTTATTGTTATGATAATTGGTCGGATTTGCTATATAGCTGAATCATGATTATTACTTTTTTCTTCTGTTCGTTCAAAATCTGCGACTGCAAGACCAATTCTAATTAAGACCATTAGCATGACACCAATCCCTACAACTAGATAAATCATTGTAAACCATTTGCTTAAATTTGCTTGAGGTACTAAGCCTGTACTCACACTTGTAGGCATTAAACTAGTAAACGCAAAGTAAAACGAATCAAGTAATGACCAACCTTCTACACCTTTATAAAACATTGTGCCTGAAAGTAAAATGATGGCTAAAGTTAAAAGTAGTGATCGAAATAAAGGCTCCTTCATGGTTCTAAAAATAGCAGATAGTAATCTTTTTAACGTTAAGAAAAATGAGATCATATTACATCTCCTTACAAAAAATTGGTTTGATTAGTTATAGTTATGACCTTATAGCCGAATTACAAAACTTACTTTAAAAGTAACTTATTGAGTTTAATTTTGCATTCAAAATATCACCTCCTATATTTATTTAGGTATTTTTAAATCAAAATTGGTGTAGCATTTAAATAAGGTTTTGTTAATAATGAGTCCGTTAATAGACAAGTAAAAATGTTAAATAGATAATTGGTTAATAAAAAATGTATGAATTATTATTAATTTTTCTCGTGGAAGTAAAAGTTTACGGTAAAAAGTGCAAAGATTATATGAAATATTTTTTGAGGGAGTTATCATGCTAAATTTCATAAACCAGTTTGAGCAAGCTTTTTACTTTTCGCCGATTGGTATGGCAATCCTTTCATTAGATGGGAATTGGCTTAAAGTAAACCCAGCGTTATCAAGGATTACAGGTTATACTGAAGATGAACTTTTGTCACTTTCGTTTCAAGCAGTTACCTATCCGGATGATCTAGAAGAAGATTTACATCATGTTCAGGAATTGATTGACAGGAAAAAAGATTCATATGAGATGGAAAAAAGATATATCCACAAAAGTGGAAAAATTATATGGGTTTTACTTTCAGTTTCTGTTGTAAGAAAAGGAGAACAAGCTTTATGCTTTATCTCACAAATGCAAGATATTACAAAAAGAAAGCAATTGGAACTCAGTTTGATTGAAAAGTGAAGAAAAGTTTCGTAGCCTCTTAACCTATACACCAGATCCTATCTTTGTACACGATGGGGTAAAGATTATGTACGCGAATGAAGCCGCTGCAAATCTTGTAGGTACCACTGTAAGAGTATTGGAGGGAGGATTTATTAGTGAATATATTGATCCAACAAAGGTGGATATTGCCAAAAGCATTACCGAAGAAGTTATTAGTAAACATAAACCACTTTATGATTTTGATTTCAAAATTCGAAGTAAAAGTGGAGAAATAATAGATGCTGTTCTATCTGCAATTCCATTCTCTTATATGGGGAAAAAGACAGTAATGATTAGTTGTCGGGATATAACAGTGAGGAAAAAAATGGAGTTAGCGTTAAAGGAGAGCGAAGAACGTTACAGACATTTAATTGAAAATGTCCCATTAGGGATAATGATACATCAAAATAGTATTATTCAATACGCTAATTCAACAGCACTACGTTTATTGGGTGCTGAAAAGATAAAAGAAATTAATGGTTTAAACCTATTTAATATAATTCATCCTGATTATCATCAGGTAGTTTCAAAACGGATTGAACGTGTAAAAGAGGGACACTTTACTACACCATTATATGAAAGATTTATTCGGCTTGACGGTCGGGAGATAGATGTTGAAGTGAGTGGATTACCTACTAAAATGAATGGGGAATCTGCTGTCCAATTAGTATTTTGGGATGTGACAGAAAGGAAAAAAGAAGAGGATCTAATTCGATATCGTGCATATCATGATACGTTGACCGACTTACCAAATCGTCTTAAGTTTCACATAGATTTGGAAGAAGAAATTAAGAAGGACACAATGTTCACCATTCTGTATTTAGATTTACATGGACTAAAGCCAGTAAACGATTCGTACGGTCATCAAGCAGGTGATATGGTTTTAATAAAAGTAACTGCTAGGTTAACAGGAATCCTTAATTCTGAGGGGCGTGTCTACCGAATAGGTGGGGACGAATTTGCTGTATTACTTCAAGGAGTAAAGAATGAAGAAGAGATAAAAGAAATTACACACAAAATTGATGAAATATTGAAGCAACCTATTTATATATCCAATACGATTATACAAGTAACAACTAGTATTGGCGTTGTATTTAGTCCTGAGCATGGAAAAATATAGAAATGCTCATTCGTCATGCAGATATGGCAATGTATCATGCAAAGAAAACTCATACACTTTATAAAATTTATGATAGATAGTTTTTTCGTGGCAACAACTATAAGGTAAAATTTAAATCTATATTATTGCTTTCTTTGGGTAAATTAATAAAGAGGTGATAATAGTGAGTAAAGGTAAAGGACACGATAAACAAAGAATTAATGTAGAATTAGGTGGAATGGATCTTTTCGGGACAACATCTAATGCTCCAGTCGGTGGCTACAAAGCTTCGGGAGACATAGAAAATGCAGGAAGATTAGATAAAGGCTTTCAAAAAGTCGAAGAAGAGGACCTAACACCTAATGCTTCATTAAAAGAAGGCGAACAACAAGGATATTAGGCTTCAAAATTAATTAGAATCCCCTTAAATGTTGGAAAATGTTATAAAAGACAGGCAAGAGCCTGTCTTTTTTCATGTTCAATTGCTACGAATATTAAGTATCTCTTCGTAATATAAAGCTGTCATATCACTCTTTATGTTAATATTTAAATGAGAATTGATAAACGAATATTCTATTTATGGAAATTGAGGTGAAAATATGGAGAATAATTCAGAACCGTCAAAAGTTGGATATACAATTTTCAAGCCCACAGGAGTACGACACGAGTTTCCCAAAGTTGATTTAGTAAATCAACAAGTAACCTGTACTGTTTTATACAAAGAAGAAACATATATGACTGTCATTATTGATCTTAAACATGATAAAGTGCAAGTTCAAGGAGAGATTGATGAATTAGGAGATTTAAGTATGGATAAAGACTCTTATATTGATATGTTCAAACATTGGGCAAAGTTTTTTATTGATAATGACATCTCTAATCCGAGTGATTATTTTGATGAATTAATGAAAACCCAATCCTAAATAGGAGGGCTTTAGTTTTACTATCAAAAGGTAATGGCTATTTAGATATTCAACAATGGGGGCGCAATTCAGTAACAAGAGTTGCATTTTTTTATGTTTAGGAACATTTACTTGAAAAATAATTGTAACATGATTCCATATAATTCGTTTTAATTATAAGTGGGTTAAAAAAGTGATTATGGGAAATGTTTTTTTAGATTAATACATTACTGTGGTATATCATTAGTTCTTTCAAGGTTTATGGTGAAGTTTACTAAACGGAGGTTTTCCAATTGTTTGATGAAATAAAAGGTATGATTAATCATTTGGAGGAAAAAGAATTGAAATCATTATTATTACAATTCTTTTTGCGTATGCAAGCTATTGAAGAAAGAAAAGGTTATTCAGAGCAGCAATTCTTTTTAGATATAAAAGATACATATAACGAACTGTTGAAGTACCAAAAAAATCAAGCGAGTGTTAAGCAACCAACAAAATTTCATACTACTCACATTGTATTTGGTAATTCGCCTACAGGTAGCTTAAGAATCGCTTTAAAAGAGTTAGGATTAAATCAACAGGAAAAAATTATAGCCTTTTCTGATTTGTTTTCAATAGGTTCGATTTGGCATTTACATGACTCACAAGGTATTGCTAATCGATATGAATGGTTAAGAACACATATAAACATAGATGACGAGGTACTATTCGATTATAAAGACCACTTTAAACAGACTGTAATAAACATTAAACAAACACCAAGTCATCACCCGATTATTATTTGGGTTGGAGAAAATGCACATGAACAGACAGGTTTAAGATTTGTTCTATATTTATTAAAAGAAAAAACAAACAACATCTTTATCATTAATACAAATGAAGCATATAAAAAGCACTTTGATCGATCCGATACCTATTTTACGCCACTACATATGGGCGAACTTTCATCTGATGTATTAATAAAAATATATGAAAAAGAGAAAAATGGTCATGCGCTAACTCAAAAGGAACGTAAAGTATTTGAACAGCAATGGGAGCAACTATGTGAGGACAAAGAAGTTTTAAGAATTTGGGATAGTCATAAAATAATGAGTGTTCCTGAAACTTTTTTCGATGAGTTCATTATCAATACAGTGAAGAAGTTCCATCAGAAGAAAAAACAAAATGACTTTATTAAATCAGCTAGGATAATTGGAGAAGTAATCGGTCATTTAGATCAATATGTTGGCGACCAATTTATTGAATATCGCGTAAGACGTTTAATCGTCGATGGCATATTTGATATGGAAGGTATTCCGAAGGCAATGCGATATTATAGCATTAAAATTCGCTAATGTTCCAACTTTATAGGCTAAATTAGACAATTAAAAGAAATTGAAGAGGGGGTTTATTAATGATAAATAGTAGAACAAATCCTAAGGTGGATGAATTTTTAAATAAAGCTGACAAATGGAAGGAAGAGTTTGAGACGTTGAGAAGCATTGTTCTTGACTGCGGGCTGATTGAAAATTTTAAATGGATGCACCCTTGTTATACACTGGAGAAAAAAAACGTTGTATTAATACACGGATTTAAAGAATATTGTGCACTACTCTTTCACAAAGGTGCCTTGTTAAAGGATCCTCATGGAATCCTTATTCAACAAACAGAAAATGTACAAGCGGCGCGTCAGATTCGCTTTACCAATATAAAAGAGATTGTTGAAAAGGAAGCAATTATTAAAGAGTATATTAAACAAGCAATTGAAGTTGAAAAAGCAGGGCTAGAGGTAGAATTTAAAAAAAAGGAAGATTATCAAATCCCCGAAGAACTTCTTAATAAATTTAATGAAGTTCCTGAATTAAAAACTGCCTTTGAAGCACTAACATCAGGGCGACAAAATGCATATATTTATTATTTTTCTCAAGCTAAACAATCCAAAACTCGAGAGGCAAGGATTGAAAAAAATATAAAGCGTATTTTAGCTGGAAAAGGTTTAAATGATTGCATTTGTGGACATTCTAAGAAGATGCCTAACTGTGACGGCTCTCACAAAAATATTCGATAAATAAATACTTGTGTTTTGTTTTATAAAAAATATGAGGGGAAAGATGAGCCTGTCGGTACATATCAAGTCTCCTGATATCGTTCCAATTTGTGTCAATATCGCTCCATTTTATGTCTGAATCGATTCGATTTGTCTCTATATCGATATGCTCATCCATCGATTAGCATTAATTGACATACCCAAAAACTACCTTTAATATTATTCCTATAAAACTAATAGGTTTTAAACTGGAGGGGGTTAGTGGTATGCACTATAGAAGATTAGGGAATACGGGTCTAAAGGTTAGTGAAATTAGTTTAGGTAGTTGGTTAACTTATGGCGGGTATGTAGATTCGAACCCTGCGATTAAAACGATTCATCGTGCTTATGATTTAGGAATAAACTTCTTTGATACAGCGAATGTATATATGCAAGGAGAAGCTGAAAAAGTTGTCGGAGAGGCGATTAAATCATTCAATCGTGATTCCATTGTGCTAGCGACAAAAGTATTTTGGCCAATGGGAGAAGGTCCAAATGATCGCGGTCTCTCTAGAAAACATATTATGGAGCAAGCAAATGCTAGCTTAAAACGCCTTAATGTAGATTATGTCGATATTTACTATGCACATCGCTTTGATCCTGAAACGCCTCTTGAAGAAACGCTTCGTGCTTTTGATGATCTTGTTCGCCAAGGGAAAGTTTTATATTTAGGTGTTAGTGAATGGACAGCAGAGCAAATTTCAGAAGCAGTGCATATTGCAGACAAGAAACTTCTTGACCGTATTGTGGTCAATCAACCACAATACAATATGTTCCATCGTGTAATTGAAAATGAAATTATACCAGTAAGCAAGAAGCATGGAATTGGTCAAGTCGTTTGGTCACCTCTTGCTCAAGGTGTCTTAGCCGGAAAATATAAAAAAGGTGAAAGTCTACCTGAAGGAAGTCGTGCAACAACAAATAACACTTCTATCAATAAATTCTTAACCGATGAGCATTTAACTAAAGTAGAACAATTAACAAATGTAGCAAATGAACTAGGTATTTCCATATCTCAACTTGCAATCGCTTGGATTTTAAGACAACCAAATGTATCAAGTGCTCTTGTCGGTGCAAGTCGTCCAGAGCAAATTGAGGAAAATGTAAAAGCTTCTGGCATTGTGTTAGACGAAGGAACGTTAGAGAAAATTGAAAAGATTTTACAATAACTTGAAAATATATCTTACTGCCCTCTAAAGAATACACTCTTTAGGGGGTTTTTTTATAAAGTCTTTGTGTGATAGATAAATAATAATGAGGAATTTTTTTGTACTGGCATAATAATGAATTACTTTGGTAAAAGATATTTATATAACATGTACTACCCACACGGAAATATGATCTGGATATTTTTTAAAGTACAAATTCGCATCAAAGATTATTTCAACACGAAGGGAAGTTTAAAATGTACAATCATTGGAATAAACAGTTTATTAATGGACAATGGCGAGAAGGTAACAGTAATTCAGTTTATAGAGATGTAAATCCTTTTAATGATGAAGTCCTTGCGGAAATTCGATTGGCGAATATTGAGGATATTGATGAAGCCTATAAGGCAGCTGAAAAAGCTCAAAAGGAATGGGAAGCAATTAATGTTTATGAAAGAGCAGCGATTATGGAAAAAGCTGTAGATTTATTAGAAGAACGTAAAGATGAAATTTTACAGATCTTAGTAGTGGAGAATGGAGCTTCTTACACAAAAGCAAAAATTGAAATTAATGCATCAATCGCGATTATGAAAGAAGCAGCCACATTTCCTCTACGTATGCACGGTCGTCTAATGCCATCAGTTATACCAGGAAAAGAGAATCGCATCTATCAAAAGCCAGCGGGTGTCGTCGGAATTATAAGTCCCTTTAATTTCCCTTTTCATTTGACGATGCGTTCCGTAGCTCCAGCGCTGGGAGCAGGAAATGGTGTTGTATTAAAGCCTGACGTACAAACGATGATTTCGGGAGGTCTTTTTCTTGGTAAATTATTTGAGGACGCGGGAATTCCAAAGGGTTTGTTTAATGTAACAGTATGTAAAAGTTCAGAAGTTGGGGATTCATTTGTCGAGCACCCAATTCCAAGTATTATTTCTTTTACAGGTTCTACTCCGGTTGGTCGACATATTGGAGAGTTATGTGGCAAGCATTTAAAACGAGTGGCATTGGAGCTTGGTGGGAACAATGCAATGGTAATCTTAAAGGATGCTGATATTGAGCGTGCAGCAAGTTCTGCAGCATTCGGTAAATTTTTAAATAGTGGCCAAATCTGTATGTCGCTAAATCGAATTATTGTAGAACGACCAATCTATGAAAAATTTTTAGAAGCCTTCGCAGAAAAAGCGTCCCAAGTGAAGTACGGAGATCCAAGAAATGAAGATGTTATAGTAGGTCCTTTAATTAACAACAAACAGGTAGTCCGTATCCAAAAACTAGTTGAAGATAGTCTTGCAATGGGAGCAAAATATGCATTACAAGGTAAAGTAGAGGGAAATGTATTCGGCCCAACAATACTATCAGATGTAACAAATAATATGCCCATTGCACAGGAAGAAATTTTTGGCCCAGTAGTAGGAGTAATCGCAGTTGAAAGTGAGGAAGAAGCGATACAGGTCGCAAATGATAGTGAATATGGATTAAGTGGAGCAGTTCATGCAGGCTCAATCGAGCACGGGGTAAAGGTAGCTCAACAGATTGTAACAGGAATGATCCATGTGAATGATCAAGGAGTAAATGATGAACCGATAGTTGCATTTGGTGGGGAAAAAGCATCTGGTCTCGGTCGGTATGGTGGGGAGTGGGCTCTTCATGAGTTCACTACAACAAAGTGGATTTCTGTCCAAACAGAGCCAAGAGAATACCCGTTTTAATAAATGAAAGCATTACGAGCGTTTATTCTGTAAAAGGAATAAACGCTTTTTTATTTTAACTAGAGACGTGGATATAGATAAACCCATTCAAAAACCAAGTTTCCTAATAAAAGATTTATTTAATAAACTAAAAATAATATGCATATTTCTAGTTTAAATGAATATAATTCTTTAACTAC
This sequence comes from Ureibacillus massiliensis 4400831 = CIP 108448 = CCUG 49529, assembly GCF_000772965.1. GTDB lineage: Bacteria > Bacillota > Bacilli > Bacillales_A > Planococcaceae > Ureibacillus > Ureibacillus massiliensis. The sequence goes on from NZ_JPVQ01000038.1 coordinate 22,684, forward strand.
TCATCACTGAGGAGGAGGTGAAATGTTTTGGTAGGAGAAAATGGGAAGGAAATTAGTTTTACCCAATTTAATCACAACTTATTTATTGCACTGAATTGTTTAGCCAACTCAGATAAACCATTGGGGACTTGGATTTTAAAAGAAAGAATGGAAGAATTGGGCGTTAGTATTAGTTTAGCTTCAGTTGGTAGATTACTAAAAGAAATGGACCGTCTCGAGCTAACAGAAAAAAAGAATTCACTTGGGCGTATACTTACTGAAGTAGGATTTTTAGAGCTTGAGAGAATGAAATCTTTGGTGGAAAGACAGCAAATTGAACATGAAGTAAAGGAAGCAACAGACGCAGAAAATCCTCAAGATATTATTGATTTACTAAAGGTGAGATTATTAATAGAACCTGAAATCATTAAACAGATTGTTGGACATGCATCGATAGAAGACATCCAATTATTGCAAGAGACTGTTTGTGTACATGACAAATATGTGAGAGAAAAAATAGAAGTTAATACACTTCCTATGAGTTTTCATAGTATTGTTTCTGACCTTTCGTGTAACCGCTTTCTTGGTGCGATGTTAAAGCTTTTGATACATGAGGAACTAAAGCTAGAAGAAAAATTTCCTGATATAGCCCAAAAGCTTCGCCAGGCACATCACCTAGATGAACACAAGCTAATTCTTGATGCGATATTAAGCCGAGATTCTGAGAAAGCTTCTTACTATTCTAAAATGCATATTCAAAAACTAATTGATTGTATTGATTAGTCCTGGGATAAAAAACAAAAGGGGTGTATTACGTTGGAATATGGAATCCTGTCTCTTCTGCCACCTGTTCTTGCCATTGTAATTGCGATTATTACAAGACAAACGATTCTTTCTTTGTTCATTGGTGTTTGGTTAGGGGCAACAATTATTAGTGGATGGAATCCTTTTGTCGGGTTTACCTCTTCCATTACAGATGTTGTCATACCTTCTATTGCAGATCCATGGAATGCTAGTTTACTAGTCCTCGTTACATTAGCTGGCGGTTTCGTGAACATCCTCCGTGTTACGGGCGGAGCAAAATCTTTTGCAGATCTTATGTCAAAAGGCATTAACACTAGAAGGAAAACACAAAACTTTATTTGGGGAAGCTCCTTCTTATTTTCTTATACAGAACCTGTTTTAATTCTTGGAACAGTTACACGACCATTAGCGGATAAAATGAAAGTATCACGTGTCAAATTGGCTTATATTTTAGATTCGATGGGAAGCCCCCTTGCAGCGATGTCACCGATAAGTAGTTATGGTCCATTTATAACAGGGCTAATCGCAACACAGCTCGCAGCTTTAGGATTAAGTGATAACCCATGGAACTTATTTATACAAATGATTCCATATAATCTTTATGGGCTTTTTGCAATGATTGGTGTATTATTTGTGATCAATTTGAAACTCGATATTGGGCCGATGTATTACGCTGAAAAACGAGCAATCGAAAACGGTCAGCTTTACGGGGAAAATGACAAGCTTATGATTGATGAGACTGCTGAGAATGAAGTAAAGGTAAGTGAAACGAAATCTGATATCTTTAGTTTCATTATTCCAATGGTAGTATTAATGGTTTCAATTTTCGGAGTAATTTTCTGGACTGGAGATATATCAGAAAATGGTTTCCGTGGTGCATTTTTAAATGCAAATATTGTACTAGCAATTATTTCTGGTTTTATTTTTGGAGCTATTAGTGGAATTTTATATGCACGTATTCGTTATAAAACCTCACTTCTTTCCTTATTTGATGAATTAACAAATGGTATTTTAAAACTGATGATTGTACCTCTTATCTTAGTAATGGCTTGGTCCATTGGTTCTGTAGCTGACACGATGGGGTTAGGTGCTTATATTACGAATATTGTAAGTGGAAATATACCAGCTTTCATAGTTCCTTTAATCATTTTCGTAATTGGTGCTTTAATTGCCTTTGCTACTGGAAGCTCGTGGGGTGTATTTGCAATAATGATGCCGATTGCAATACCTTTAGCGACTGCATTAGATTTAAATATTGCACTAGCGATTGGTGCGGTTATTAGTGGAGGTTTATTTGGTGATCATTGTTCGCCAATTTCAGATACGACTATTATGTCATCTACTGGTGCAGCAGCCGATCATATCGAGCATGTTCGTACACAGCTTCCATATGCGATAATCATTGCACTTTCTTCAGCAGGTGGATTCCTTGCATCAGGCTTTACACAAAATGCGATTGTAGGAATTATAGTATCTGCCATACTTCTGTTAGTTTTATTGTACATTCTGAATAAAAGAGTAAAAGGAAATCCTGTAACTCCTGTAGAATCTCACAAAGAAGCATAATCACTAAAATAAATGATCGGGGATGAGTAAATGAAGGTTGATATCATACTACACAATGGCCACCTCTTAACGATGGAGAGAGTAGGTGTTGGCTATATAGAGAATGGTGCGATAGCGATTAAGGGAAATTTAATCATGGATGTTGGTTCTACAGATGAAATCATAAAGCAGTATTCAGCAGATCGAATGATTGATGCCCATAATAAACTGATAATGCCCGGGTTTATTGATGCACATATTCATACAGGTATTAATATTTTTCGCGGTGTTGCTCAGGATATGTCAAACTGGATGCAAAAAGGTTTATGGCCCTTCCAGAAACATTTGACTCCTGAAGCAAGTGTAGCGGGCTCGATGGTTAATATAATCGAAGGCATTAAGGCAGGAACAACAACCTTCTGTGATTATGATGGAAGGATGGATCTAATCGTAGAAAATTACAAAAAAATAGGGGCACGTGCAAGAGTTGCAGAACTCATTAATGAAATTCCGAATAATATTGGAGATTTACCAGTAGGGGAACTTTACCAATTTGAACCTTCAATTGGAGAAGAAAAGCTTAATCGAAACTTAAAACTTTATGAAGAATATCATGAATCGGAAAATGGACGCATCTCAGTTATTTTAGGACCTCATGGACCTGATATGATGAGTATTGAATTATTACAGGAAATACGAAACCATGCTGAGAAATTAGATACAAAGCTGCATATGCATGTATCTCAAGGTGATCGTGAAATTTATCAAATAGAGAAGCGCTATGGAAAACGTTCTATTGAGTTTTTAGCAGAACAAAATTATTTAAATGAACGACTAATTGCAGTGCATTTAACGGAAGCTACTGATGACGAGACGGCAATTGTTGCAAAAAGTGGGGCAACAATGATTTATTGCGCGGGCAGTATTGGAATAATTGACGGAATGGTTCCACCAGTTCAAGCGTTTATAGATGCTGGTGGTACAGCCTGTTTAGGATCGGATCAATCCCCAGGGAATAACTGTAATAATATGTTCAATGAGATGAAAATGGCTGCAATCTTAAACAAAGTAAAATATAAAGATCCTAGAATTTTCAATGCTACTCAGTCTGTTCGTATGGCTACAATTGAAGCAGCGAAAGTAATGGGGATTGAACGGGAAGTGGGATCTCTTGAGAAAGGGAAGAAGGCTGATATTCTTATCATAGATTTAACGGCGCCAACATTTTTCCCAGTGTTAAACTCACCTATTAGAAATATTGTACCAAATCTCGTTTATTCAGCTCGTGGAGATGAGGTTGAGACTGTAATTATTGATGGTAAGATAGTAATGGAAGGTCGCCAAATTCTTACCATTAATGAAAAAGAAGCGATTGAAAAAGGACAGAAGGTAGCTGAAGAAATTGCAAAGAATGCAAAGGAAGATATACTTCAAGCAGACAGTGATATTCTCCAAATGGTTCGTGGAGGATTATTATAGAAACAAAAACAAGGAAGGTGTCTAAATCAGGCACCTTCCTTTATTTCATTGCTTCATGTTTAAAATAGTCCTCTGTAATAGAAGGAAGAGTAGCGTAGTTTTTCATGGCCATTTTTGATAAATTTTCTCCATCCATCAAGAAGGACATGAGTGTAATATCCTCATTTAATTGCCATGATATTTTAAACGATGTGATATCCCCGATTGAAGAAGCTTGTAATAATATAGGATAACTTTGTCTTAGTAAATTTTCTTCTGTGAGAATATCTTGACTAAGAAGCTTTAGTGAAACATGTTCTTCCTCACCTTTTGGGGTAACATGTAAATCTAAAATAGCTTCATTACCTAACTGTCTTTCTACAATTTTTGAAATGCTCATCATTGTCGAATATCCCGGTGCTTTATACATCGCTTCTACTTCAGGTAAATTAGTAGACTTTTTATCCTTATTGAAAAATACTCCTGTAAATCCATATAGGATAAATACAACTAAAACGAATACAAAAATAATAGTAAATTTTCTCAAAAAAATTCCTCCTCAAATCATTAATAGTATATTAATGGAGAGAAGGAATTAGTAATTATTTCTATCAATTTTCCTAAAATTTCACTTTATTCATTATTTAATTTGTTTTCTTCATTTGGCAATTCTTCTTCAGTTAAAAATAAAAACGATTCGTCCTCTAATTGATGAACCTTTTCCTCATTTAGACCTACAGCCAGAGGTCCTGAAAATATTTTTTCCCACCAAGTATCAGTCGAAATCATATAAATTGCCCCCTTTTTCGTATCAAATATACTACGTTCTACTAAGCATCTTTGTACTTAAAATTAAAAATTTTAGTTATGCTAGTAGAAGGAAAAACTCTACAAAATGTAGTAAAGAGTACACTGTTATTATGAGCAAATTAAAATTGTTTATGTAAAAAAAAATAAAAATGAGAGGAAAATAAATATGAACTTTACTTCTCAAGAAGTCGAAAAAATGATTGAAAATCAAAGACAATTCTTTGATTCCGGTGCTACGAAGTGCATTGAATTTCGAAAAAATCAATTACGTAATTTAAAAAAATCAATTCAACATCATGAAAAAGAAATTTTAAATGCTTTACGACTTGATTTAGGGAAAAGTGATTTTGAAGGCTATACAAATGAGGTTGGCATCGTTTTAGATAGTATTCGTTTTATGTTAAAAAATTTAGATGAATGGATTGAACCTGTAGAGACAAAAACACCAATATCATTACAGCCAGCAAAAAGCTTTATTATCCGAGAACCTTATGGTGTCACTCTTATCATTGCCCCATTTAATTATCCTTTTCAACTTGTCATGGAGCCATTGTTAGGAGCGATTATTGGGGGGAATACTGCAATTGTAAAACCATCTGAATCAGCAGTGCATACTTGTGCTATCGTGAAACAAATAATTGAAGAGTCCTTTGAGCAACAATACATCCGAGTTGTAGAAGGTGAGAAAGAAGAAGTAACAGCACTTATTCACGCTTCCTTTGATTACATTTTCTTTACCGGAAGTATCGCAGTTGGAAAAGTAGTGATGAGAGCTGCTTCTGAAAGACTTACGCCTATTACATTAGAGCTAGGCGGGAAAAGTCCAACTATCGTTGATCATACAGCAAATTTAGAGGTTGCGGCTAAACGAATTGTGTGGGGTAAATTTAATAACAACGGACAAACATGTGTCGCACCAGATTATTTACTCGTTCAGCGTTCCATATATGATAAGTTTGTACCGATTTTAAAGAAAACAATTACGCAATTTTTTGGTAATGACCCTCAAAAGAGTTCGGATTATGGAAGAATTATTAATAAAAAGCAATTAGAAAGACTTGTACAGCTTTTAGATATTGAAAAAAATCAAATTACATTTGGCGGTAAATATGATTTTGAGGATCGTTATTTAGAACCTACAATACTTGAGAATATAACTTGGAATCATTCGATTATGGAGGATGAGATATTTGGCCCGATTCTTCCGATTATGCCATACGACGATTTACAAGGAATCATTCGTGATATAAAAAGATTACCAAAGCCTTTAGCTGCTTACTTCTTCTCTGAAAACGAAAAGGCAATCAACTATTTTCTTGACCATTTACCATTTGGTGGCGGCTGTATTAATGATACAATTACACATGTTGGGAATGTTTACTTACCATTTGGTGGAGTAGGACCATCTGGTGTAAATGCTTATCACGGAAAAGCTTCTTTTGAGAACTTTACACATCCAAAATCAATTATGAAACGTTCAACAAAAATTGCCCATGATATGTTATTCCCACCTTATAAACAAAAATTAAAATTAGTTCGTATGGTTTTAAAATAAAATTTTGTCCCAAGATGATGTTGTCAAGTAAACGTCTTCTTGGGATAATACTTTCTATTTATAAATGTATGATAATTTTATGACAAATAAAAAATTTATGTCGATTTATAGTGATTTTTGATATGATTATTTTTATTAAATGAACTAGATATAAGTACATAGTTGTGTTAGGTAAATATAGATTACCATGTTTGAATGGAGGATATTTAAGGATGTATGCAGAAGAATTGTTAAGTGTGATTCCTTTAAAAAAGGTTATTGGGCAGCTACCTAATAATATAAAAGATATATCGATTGATTCTAGAAGTGTGCAACCGAAAAGTTTATTTATTTGTATTAAAGGCTATACAGTTGATGGACACGATTTTGCACAAAAAGCAGTAGATGCAGGTGCAACAATCGTTGTAAGTGAAAAGGAATTGCAATTAGAAGGGAATGTTGCACAAGTAATTGTTCCTGATACGGATCGAACTTTAGGGTTACTAGCTGCAAAATTCTTCGAATATCCATCAAATGATATCACGATGATTGGCGTAACTGGGACGAACGGGAAAACAAGTGTAGCGGGAATTATTCATCATATGCTTGTTGGAATGGGCGAAAAATCGGCACTCTCAGGTACGATAGGTTTTAATTTAAATGGTGTATTATATGAGTCAGCAAATACAACGAGTGATGCATTAAATACGCAACAAATGATCTTCCGTGCGAAAATGGAAGGTTGTAGAGCAATGGTAATGGAAGTTTCCTCTCATGGACTTGCACTTGGGAGATTAGCTGGCGTTGATTATGATATAGCAGTGTTTACAAATTTAACTCATGATCATTTAGACTTCCATGGAACTATGGAAGAGTATGGAAATGCAAAAGGCTTACTATTCTCACAACTTGGTCAGGATTTCACTAAAAATAAGTTTGCCGTTTTAAATGCAGATGATCCATGGTCTGAAAAATATGCAAGATTAACTTCCTATCCAATATGGACTTACGGATTAAAAAATGAGGCGAATTTTAGAGCTGAAAATTGTAATTATGAAGATGGCATTACTACCTTTGATATGATTACACCTGAAGGGAAATTTCCTGTAACAATGAAGCTTTTAGGTGAATTTAATGTTTATAATATCCTAGCAGCTACTGCTGTGTTTTACGGTAAAGGCTTCCCAATGGATGCAATACTTGAACAAATTGAAGATTTGAATCCTGTTAGAGGTCGCATGGAAAAGGTGTTAACTGATTTACCAATTCAAATTTATATTGATTATGCTCACACACCTGATGCAATCGAAAAAGCGATTGAGGCTGCATTACCTTATAAAAAGCCTGGTAAGAAATTAATATTCCTTGTTGGTACTGGTGGAAACCGCGATAAATCAAAAAGACCTGCCATGGCAAAAAAGGCGTCAAAGGCAGATTATGTAGTGTTAACGACAGATGATCCTCGCTTTGAAGAGTATGATAGCATTACCGGTGACTTAGCAAAAGGTATGCTTCATGACAACTATGCTTGTATTGGTGATCGTGCAGAAGCAGTTCGCCATGCTGTAGCTGTTGCCGAACCTGGAGATATTATTATTTTTGCAGGTAAAGGTCACGAGGATTATCAAATTATCGGAAATACAAAATATCCACATAGCGATGCAGATATTGCTATTAAAGCTGGAGAATTAAAGTTTGTAAAATAACGTAAATTAATAAGTGACGAAATTTAACATCAATCCCTCTCTAATAGTTAGTTAGAGGGGGTATCTTTTATCTCTAAATTTAAACGGAGATAACTAAAATCATCATGAAAATAGTTGTAACAATAGGCAAACTTCTTTTATGATAGGTAAGGTAGAAAAAAGGAGATTCGAATAGAATGAATTCAAAAATAGAACAAGATATTTTATCACGTCGTACATTTGCGATCATTTCTCACCCGGATGCTGGGAAAACGACGATTACGGAAAAGTTATTATTATTTGGTGGTGCCATTCGCGATGCGGGTACAGTAAAGGGGAAGAAAACCGGTAAATTTGCCACGAGTGACTGGATGGAAATTGAAAAACAACGTGGTATCTCTGTTACTTCTTCTGTTATGCAATTTGATTATGACGGCTTCCGAGTAAATATTCTAGATACACCAGGGCACCAAGATTTCTCTGAGGACACGTACCGTACATTAATGGCTGTAGACAGTGCAGTCATGGTGGTCGATGCTGCAAAAGGGATTGAAGCACAAACACTTAAATTATTTAAAGTATGTCGTATGCGCGGGATTCCAATATTTACATTTATAAACAAATTGGACCGACAAGGGAAAGAACCATTAGAACTAATAGAAGAGTTAGAAGAAGTACTTGGAATTAATGCTTATCCAATGAACTGGCCGATTGGTATGGGGAAAGAGTTCCTTGGGATCTATGATCGTTTCAATAAAAGAATCGAGCAATTCCGTACCGATGAAGATAATCGTTATTTACCAATTGATGAGGATGGAGAATTAGCCGTTGATCATCCGATGAAAGAAACATCTTATTATACTCAAGCAATGGATGATATTGCTTTACTAAATGAAGCGGGAAATGAATTTTCAGAGGATAAAATTCGCCGTGGAGAGTTAACACCTGTTTTCTTTGGTTCTGCTTTAACAAACTTTGGTGTACAAACGTTCCTCGAAACATATTTGAAATTTGCACCTGCGCCACAACCTAGAATTACAGAAGATGAGCAATTTATCGATCCTGTTGATCATGATGATTTTTCAGGCTTTATCTTTAAAATTCAAGCAAACATGAATCCAGCACACCGCGACCGAATTGCTTTTGTACGTATTGTATCGGGTAAATTTGAACGCGGTATGAACATGACATTATCACGTACAGGTAAATCCTTTAAAGTAACCCAGTCTACACAATTTTTAGCAGATGATCGTGAAACGGTCGATGAAGCGGTTGCTGGAGATATTATCGGGTTATATGATACGGGAACTTATCAAATTGGTGATACGGTTGTTGGAGGAAAGAAAACCTTCCAATTTGAAAAATTGCCTCAATTTACACCTGAAATTTTTGTACGGGTAACTGCAAAGAACGTTATGAAACAAAAACAATTCCATAAAGGGATTTTGCAGCTTGTACAAGAAGGAGCTATTCAATATTATAAAACGTTACACACTGAGGAAGTCATTCTTGGTGCTGTTGGACAATTACAATTTGAAGTATTTGAACACCGAATGAAAAATGAATATAACGTAGAGGTTCAAATGCAGCCAATTGGTTCAAAAATTGCCCGTTGGATTGAAAATGAAGAAGATGTAAAAGAGTCCATGTCGTCGGCTCGTTCGATGCTTGTTAAAGACCGTTTTGATAATTTAGTATTCCTTTTCGAAAACGAATTTGCAATGCGCTGGTTCTCAGAGAAAAACGAACAAATTAAATTATATAGCTTACTTTAATTTAATCCATTATGGAAGTGCCGAGAAATCGGTACTTCTTTTTTAGTGTGCCCGGCATGGGCTACAACTTGGTGGTGAAAGTCCACT
>NZ_JPVQ01000076.1 GCF_000772965.1 Ureibacillus massiliensis 4400831 = CIP 108448 = CCUG 49529
TAGCATCAACTATTGAACCTAATTATTTATGTGCGAAGTTTGAGTTAATTAGTTTAAAGAATAAAACTACAAAAATATTTATTGCGGATGAAATCTTTTGGGACAATGTAGAGTATATGATTTTCCATAGTGAGTATTTAGAAATTAGAAAAAAACGAGGTCTTTCATCAAATTATCTTCATGAATGGTTTTTTAATAACTTAGAAGAACAAGTTATTTTGGAAGAAGAAAAGCAATCTATCTACAATGAATTAAGCTGTTCGTATAGATTTCCAAAAGATAATGATATTTTTCTCGATTACTTGTATAAAGAAGCAAAAAAGCGAAGACTCATTATGAAAAGACTAAACGGAGATAATGAGATTGTGAAGAAGTCAAATTAAACAAACGGTAAGTTTAGATGAATAGTGTTGTTTAACTCTGTTCAATGTAGTGTAGTGCTTTAATTTAAAAATTTTTAATTGGATACAGAGTAAAATCCCTGCTTTCAATATAAAAGTAGGGATTTTTGGCGTTTTAATAGACTTAGGATATGTGAAAACCTTCGTTAGTTAAATATCACAGTATCATTAAATGGAATTCCAAGATATTTATATTTTATATGAACCTTATTTACTTCCTCGTTGTGAATTACACTAATTCCATAGATTTCATCATTTTTTGTTGCAGCTCCATTATCTAATTTTTCAAAGTTAGAAGATGGTGAAGTTCCTGTTTTCAAGGCTACCTTATCTATATCTGTAAAACCATATTTTTTCGCTTCCACACTGGTATCATCATTCGTTAAGGTAAAACCTTGCAACGCATTACTCACTTGTATCTTTGTTTCCATAGGCTTTTCACTGTTATTCACAGATATATCTAATATATTTATTTCACTAAAGCCTTTATTACCAACACTAACAATAACTAATTTATCATCTTCACTTGATGCAAGTGTACCAATTTCCAATGGTGGATTAAATTTTATAAAGAAATAAACACCACCGATGGTTATTGCTAATACTAAAAATGATATCCAAAGTTTCTTCATTTAGTATTCCATCCTCATTTTGAATTTTTTATTAAACAAATCCGCTTCGTTAGCTTAATAATAAAGGTTCTTTTTCTTCTTTAGATTTAGTTAAGTCAGCCAAGTTAATGCCGCAAGCAGCTGCATGGACAACTGGATCGTATTTACCGTTATTTTTCAGAAGCGAATAAATTAAATTAGCCAATTTACCACACAAATGACCAATTGCTTTTTTCTTACTCATTCCTTCTTCAACCTTACGGTCATAATAGGCTTTAAACACGGTAGGATGAGGTTTACCATTAGCCAATATTATTAAGGCAATCTGATAAAGTACTCGACGAGCATCCCGAACCCCGCTGTTGGTTTGTTTAGTCCCTTTTACTGATGTACCAGATTGTGTATTTTCAGCCGAAACCCCTAAGTATTTCTTAAATTCTTTATATGTATTGAATCTTTCAATATCACCAATAACGCCTATTAATGTACAAGCTATATTTTCACTAACGAAGGGGAGGGATAGTAGAATTTCAGTATATGGGTGGGGTTGAATTCCTTTATCGGGTACTCCCCATAGAAGATCATGAATTTCCTGATCTATCAGTTTTAAACTTTCTTCAAGCCGTAAGGCTTCTTCAATAACCCACTTTTGGCGTCCTACAAGATGCTCAACAGGCACAGCGACAGTATTAGGCATCACTTCCGCTAAAATTTTAGCAGCCTTTTTGGCAACATTTTTAGCACCAGCTTTTGAAATAGCATTGTATAATTCATCTTCGCTAGTTTCTTTCATATGTAGTCCGGTAGGGTATTGTAGAACCAATTTCATTACTGAGATTGAACTTAATTTTTTAAAAGCTTTGTTTAAATCAGGGTGTGTGACTTTTAGTAATTGTTGTACTTGATTTTTTCTGCGAGTAAGTTGAACATTGAGATACCAACGATCTCTCATAACTGTTCTAAATAAGGATTGTAGTACTGTTTGTGGTCGTATAAAAGTTACACCTTGCATATTGGGGTGAAGTTGCTTATGCCATCCCATATATGACATTACCTTTGCATCCATTGAATCTGATTTCTCGCTTATTCCTAAACTTTTACGGAATTCCCCAACTGCTTTATTTTCTATTTGAAACAAATCATAACCTTCAATTAGTAACACTTGTTGGGCTAAATAAGAATAATGTCCACCCGTTGGTTCTAAGAGGATTAAGAAGTCGTCTTTATTTAAATTGAACTGTTCCTCTATTTGTTTAAGGGCGCTTAAAAATTCTGCGATTCCCACACTATCAGAGTTGAACTTCAGTGTCTTAGTGCGCTTCCAAGCTACTCCTTTAGGGTCTAAAAAAGCTTCATATCTTATACAAGAAGCAACATGGAAACTCGCTCCTATATCAATTCCAACATAGAACTGGTAAAACTTCCGTGATTCTTGTTCATTATTAACTTCAGTTTCATTTCCATAGCTAAATGGACTACTGGTGCTTTTCATTAATTTCCCTCCAATAAACTAACAGTATGACATATCTGACTATCCAAGTTTCTGTTAGAGCTTTAAGCCCAATGTAGCATGTCAGGATTATTTCGCCAGATATTAAATCTCATATTGAACTAAAGAGTCTTTATTCAAAGCTCCAAACAACGGTAGAGTTTCAACTGTTAAAATAATATTAGATTTATTTTGATTTCTATATAGTCTATTAAAAAATACGACATGTATTTTAATTTCCCTCCTAAAAAATAAAAAATCCTGTCGAAATTAACAGGATTTAAGCAGCTATATATAATTAGTATGTGCAGTGCCGTAAATAACATGGAGTGCCTCACGTCAATATTAGAGGTCTAGGAAACTAGCCCCAATCCAGTAAAGGTCGGAATCACCATAAAGGTCACTGCACACCTATATTTTACATGATTTTTTTGAATAAAAAAACAATGTCCCCAAACAATCGGCAGAGTTTCTCTTAAAGAGATCTCACGTTGAACACAAGGGTACATTGATGATTAAATTATATCTTAATTAACCTAATTAAAAAAGCTACCTACTAGCATGTAGTCTATTAAAATTACCGTTATAAATGTTAAAGCATTACAGAAACAATCGGGCCATTATATGTAGTATACCAGTACGTAGTATTTATCGTTAATAACGTTAAATACTACGCTTTTTTTGTTTCTTTATTTACAACATATATTGAGTAGAAAAATATAGTAAACATAGTTTTCATAGATAGAATAAAAAAATTATAGCACTATTGTATCTGGAGGTGATGTTGATGAAAGTGCAAGAGGTTTTAATTGATGACAGAAAGAGATATTTGCTAATTGATGGGGATAACAAACCTGTTGTTCCTGTTTTAAAGTTTCTTAAATATCTAGATAACATTGGAAAAGCGGAAAATACATTAAAGTCATATTGTCATTATTTAAAGTTTTACTTTCAATTTTTAAACGAAAAAGAAAAAGAGTACAAGGAAGTAGATCTTGACCTCCTGGCGGAGTATATTTCTTGGCTTAGAAGCCCTTATCAATCTACTAAAGTAGTTCAATTTCAACAAACAAAAGCAAGAAGATCCGAGCGAACAGTTAATACGATGATGACCTGTGTTCAGAGTTTCTACGATTACCTGATGAGAATTGAAGACTATGAAAAAGACCTATCCGAAAAAACAAAGAAACAAGTGATTGGTAATCATCGATCATTCAAACCCTTTCTACATCATATTTCAAGGGGTAAGCCACATGATAAAAACATATTAAAAATCAAAGAACCACGAAGAGAAGTTTTAACGCTCACAAAAGATCAGATTCAATCTATTCATGATTCGTGTAGCAATATTCGAGACGCCTTATTGGTTCGGATTTTGTATGAAGGTGGCCTTAGAATTGGTGAGGCGTTATCTTTATGGATTGAGGACTTTGATATCGGCTCTACCTCCATTCAAGTAAGAGAATCTAAAACTGTAAGTGGTAAAGGAAGAAGAATATATGTATCTGGCGATACAATGAATGTTTTTCAAGATTACCTGATTGATTATCATGATGCAGATACCAACTATGTATTTATAAATTTAACTGGCCCTAATAAGGGCGAACCATTAAATTATCAAGCAGCTTACGATGTAATAAAACGCATCAGGAAAAAAACTCAGATTGATATTACTCCCCATATGTTAAGGCATACTTATGCCACTGAGCTTCACGAACAAGGGGTTGAAATATCAATAATACAAAAGTTATTGGGTCATTCGAACGTTCAAACGACAATAAATACGTATGTTCACCCTACAGATGACACTATACGAAAAGAGTGGAAGAAAGCACATGACAAGATGAAAGGTGACAATAAAGAAAATGATTTTAAATAAAACTTCTGAACAACAGGCGTTAGCTCTAAGTTATGAGAAAGTTATGCAAGAGTTAAGTGGATATTGGAAAAATGATCAATGGGATCCATTAGATTGCCCACTCTACAAAAAAGGAGCAAAAATAAAAAAACAATCAATAAAATTCAAGGACACATTAAATCCAAGAATTAAAAATGAGTTAAAATATTATTTCTTCAAACGGTTAACTAATTCAGAAATAAATATGGTGACAGTCTGGAGTAATTCTAGTGCAATCAATAGATTACAAGATTTTATCTTGCGATTTTATTCTGATATTGGCTCTATTCTAGACATCCCTTACGAGAAATTTTCAATTCACTATAAAACCTATCTCCTTGAACATGGAAAAAGCAACTTCACAGTAAAGGGCTACCTCCAGTTATACAATCGAATTTATTCATTTTTTCTAGACTGGTATGATCAGCGACAGGAAACAGAGAAAGATATTTGGGATGTTCGGAAACTAGATATTGATTACAATAATAGTAGTTATAGTTATGTTATAAATTTCACTTCCATACCAATGCCCTTTCGAAATTTGGCAAAAAGATATATCCAAAAGCGAGTTCTTATACAAGAGAGTTTAAGTTGGGGTTCAGCCATACAAACTATGGCAAAGCTACAAGAATTCTTTAAGTATATTTATAAGCTGTTTATTGCAAAATAAAAGTGCAGACTATTGCAACGTATTTGTACAGAGTCTAGCACTTTTTTAGTGCCACAAAAAAAGACTTGCCAGCCACCCCAAGTCACTCTACTGTAAAGGTGTCGAATCTCATCAGTGGAGGAATGAAAGGATGCTAGCAATGTCTGAAGTTAATTGTATCAAAACTTTAAGAAACGAAAAAGGACTATCTATTAGCCAAATTGCGGATACATTAGATATAAATTGGAGAACAGCAAAGAAATATGGGGATGGGGATCAACTTCCTCAAGAGAAAACATTTCTAAAAAAAAGAATGATGTATGAAGAACGTTGGGGAGAAATAGTTCTAGATTGGTTAGAAGAGGATTCGAAGGTGAAGAAAAAACTAAGGCGAACAAATAAGCAAATGCATGAGGAACTAGTAGCATTAGGGTTTCCAGGGTCTTATCGAACAGTCTGCGACTTTATTGTAAATTGTAAAGCTGCAAGGGATGACGAACAATCGAAAGGATACGAACGATTAGCTCATCCAGAAGGTGAAGCTCAAGTGGATTTTGGTGTAATGGAGGCTGTACATGAAGGTGAAATCGTTGATGTACATGCATTAATTATGTCATTCCCAGCAAGTAATACCGGTTTTGTAGTACCTCTTCCCTCTGAAAATCAAGAGTGCTTTCTAAGTGGTCTAAAGCTACTATTTAAACAAGCTGGAGGTATTCCGTTAAGCATTCGAATTGATAACTTAACACCTGCGGTTAAAAAGGTACGTGGATCTGAAGGCGAGGCACAATTAACAGATGAATTCATGGCATTTAAAAATCATTATGGATTTAAAGTACAGGTATGTAATCCACGAAGTGGCCATGAAAAAGGAAATGTCGAAAGAAAAGTCGGCTATGTAAGGTATAACTTTTTTAGTGTACCACCTGTTATCAAGGATTTTGATGACCTGACGGAACAACTCTATCAAAAGTTTTTAATAGATAGAAAGAGAATGCACTACCGAAAAGAAGCGATAATCGAAGACCTTTGGGCATGCGAACAAAAGCAATTGCTTAAATTACCAGATAATGATTATTCAGTATTTAAACAAACGACAATCAAATTTAATAAATACAATGAGTTCAAATTAGATCAACATCTTATTCATGTACCGAAAGCAAAGAACTATAGTCAGCTGTATTGCATCACATTTTGGAATGAATTTAAGGTTATTACCAACGAAGGTGAAGTACTATTAAGCGATGCAAGACCCTATATGAGAAAACGTAGATTAATTCCCTGGAAGGATATCTTAAAAGATTGGGTATATAAACCACGAGTGGTCGGACATTCACGCTATCGTGAGTATTTACCTGCAAGAGTACGTGAATACTTACTAACACCCTCTCTGTCTCTAAGAAAACAACGTATCAATGAAATTATTACGTTATTAGTACAGTATGATATGAAAGGAATCAATGAACAGTTCTACGAACTGATTTCAAAGAATGATGAAGTTGTATCAAATCCTTACGATGTCGAGTGGTCACAGTATGATGCATTACAACCCATTGGAGGTGTGAATCATGAAGGAAACCATTGATCAATTATGTAAGCAACTACGTCTAGCTCATATAGCAGAAGGATTTGAAGATGTTCCATTTACAACGCCAAATGAATTCGTCCACCAATTATTATTAAAGGAACGTGATGGACGAGAGCAAGCCAGAGCAGCAAGAAATATTAAAAAAGCACGCTTTCTAGATTATAAAGTTTTAGAGAATTATGAATGGCATAAGGATATCAGTTTACCGCACCATCTGAGTAAAGAAGAATTGATGAATTTAGATTTTATTAAACGAAAAGAAAATGTAATTTTGGTTGGATCTCCTGGTACAGGGAAAACACATTTAGCCTCAGCTTTAGGAAGACGGGCATGTGAAAGAGGATTTGAAGTACGTTTTTATCGTGTGTCTCATCTAGTAGAGGAACTAGAATCTGCACTGGCCAATGGCCGATTAACAAGCTTTCGAAAAAAACTAGAGAAAGTTGATTTAATCATTTTAGATGAAATGGGTTATCTCCCATTTGGAAAAGATGGTGCAGAGCTACTTTTTCAAATAATCTCAGAGTGTTATGAACAAAAAAGTTTGATTATCACATCAAATCTTGAATTTAGCCAGTGGAATCGTGTTTTCTCCGATTCGCGACTGACAGCTGCGTTAGTAGATCGCTTGATTCATCATGCACATATTATCTCATACACAGGATCAAGTTTTCGATTAGCGAACGCACTTTCAAAAAAATTGTAAATATATTGGGTGGCAACACTCTGCATTTCTCGTTGCAAATCTCTGCACTTTTCTCTTGCAAAATACATATAAGCAATATCCAAATTGGAAAGAATTGATTGAACTAAGCAGAAGCGATATAGAGGGTTATATATATTTCTTGCGAACTTCCCCTATGGGTGGAGATAGTGTTCATAAAGGTCAAACTCCATCTGATAATCACATTCATCGCTCAATATCTGTATTAGAAACATTTATTGTATATATCCAAAGATATGAATGGGATGAAGCTCCTAAAAAGCCCGCAGGCTTTCTAATTGTACCTGATGATAAACCACGATTACCCCCAAAGGCATCCGGCCCAATCAAGTACATATCTGATTTTGTTTGGGATCAATTAATGTTTCATATAGATAAACTTCCACAAGATATTATTCCACTTGTAATCTTATTAGAAGCAACGGGTTTTAGAATTTCAGATATCTGTACTTTGAAAATAGATTGCTTGATTCAAAAAGAAGATGGTTGGTGGATTATCGGTGATCAGCGTAAAGTAAAAGAGAAAAATCATCGTGTTCCAATTTCGGAGGAAATAGCCAGTGTAGTACTTTCTCAACAAAAATTAACGAGAGAAAAATCTACTACAGAAACAAATCCTTTAAATTATTTATTTCCTACTTATCATGGCACAAGAAAAGGTCAACCGATTTCTAGGGACAATGTAGTAAATAATTTAAACAAACTAGCTTTTGAGAATAATATAGTTGACGACAAAGGTAACGTTTATCGATGTAAAGCTCATGCATTTAGACATCGTTATGGAGTTAACCTTATTAACAACGGTATGAATATTTTGCATGTACAAAAGCTAATGGCTCATGCGAGCCCGGAAATGACACTAGTGTACGCCAAGATTCATGATAAAACGCTTCGGAAAGAATGGGAGAAAGCAACAAGTAACGGTGCTGTAAGATTGA